>CAYMJU010000135.1:0-29648 GCA_964390555.1 uncultured Acidimicrobiales bacterium
CTTGCCGTCGCCGATCTTGCCGGTCCGGGCGCTGGCGACGATGGCATCGACGGTCTGGTCGACGACCTCGTCGTCCACGACGACGTCGATGCGGGTCTTGGGGGTGAACAACACCTTGTACTCGGTGCCACGGTAGGTCTCGCTGTGGCCTCCCTGGCGACCGAATCCCTGGACCTCGGTGACGGTCATGCCCTGGACGCCGACTGCGGCGAGGGCGTCTTTGACATCATCGAGCTTGAACGGCTTGACGACGGCGGTGACGAGCTTCATGGGTATCCCTTTCTCACGACGACCGCGTCTAGCGCGACGTACTTGGTAGTGACAGACCGTACGACTCGGGGATCGGACCACGTTTGTCCGAAGGTTGAGGGCTCAATCATCGTTGGAAACAATGGCCGCGACGCTAGTCCATCTGTACTTTGTATCGATACATTGATCCAATGACGGCTCGCCCGATCCTCATCGACCTCGATGGGGCCGACGGGCGGCGGCGGCGCCTCGTGATCCGGCTCGACGTCGCCGGCGTCATCCCTCCGTTCGAACAGGTCCGGGCCCAGCTCGCGGTCATGGTGGCGGTGGGACTCCTCGAGCCTGGTACACGACTCCCCACCATCCGCGATCTGGCCGCCAAGCTCGGTCTGGCTCCGGGGACCATCGCTCGCGCCTACCGCGAGCTCGAGCGCGCCGGCATCGCCGTCGGGCGGGGCCGCCGAGGATCGTTCGTCAGCGACGAACCGCCGGCCTCGGAGGCGCTGGAGGAGCGACGCCGGCGCCTAGCCGACGACGCCATGACGTTCGCGTCGCAGTGCCGCCAGCTCGGTGTATCCCAGGACCGCGCCGTCGAGTCCCTGGAAGCGGCGTTCGCCGCCCTGGCGGGCCGCTGATCATCCCGGAATGTCGCGGAACGCGATGCCCTTGTCGACGCGAGGCTCGGGCGGCAGGCCGATCACCTTCTCGCCGATCGTGTTGCGCTGCACCTCGTCGGTCCCACCGCCTATGCGCGATCCCCATTGCACGAGGAAGTCCAGCTGCCAGCGCCCGCCGGCCACGGCGTCGGCCTCGTAGAGCATTCCCGCCGGACCCTGGAGGCCGAGGACCAGATCACCGATCGAGGCCAGGTGCTCGGAGACCAGCAGCTTGATGACCGAGCTCTCGGGACCCGGCACCACACCGCGACTCGCGGCGGTGCGTACCCGATAACCGAGAAATCGCAGGATCGACGACTGTATCCACACCTCCACGAGCCGCTGGCGCCAGACCGGGTCGTCGATGGTGCCGAATTGTCGCGCCAAGGAGACCACATCGGCGAAGGCGAAGCGACCGAACCCGCCGCCGATCAGCGTGCGCTCGTTGGCGAGCGTGGTCATGATGGCGCCCCAGCCGGCGTTGACCTGGCCGATCACGTTGGCGGCGGGGATCCTCACGTCGGTGAGGAACACCTCGTTGAACTCGGCGGCCCCGGTGATCTGACGCAGCGGGCGCGGGTCGATGCCGGGTGTCTTCATGTCGACCAGGAAGTAGGTGATACCGCGGTGTTTGGGCGCGTCCCAGTCGGTGCGCGTGAGCAAGATCCCCCAATCCGAGTAGTGCGCCCCCGAGTTCCAGACCTTCTGGCCGTTGACCACGAACTCGTCACCGTCGCGCACCGCGGTGGTCCGTAGACCCCCGAGGTCCGAACCCGCCGAAGGCTCCGAGAAGAGCTGGCACCAGATCTCGTCGCCGCGGAGCATCGGTGGTAGGAAGCGCTCCTTCTGTTCAGCGGTGCCGTGAGCCATGATCGTCGGCCCGGCCATCCCGATGCCCACCGCGAACACCCCGGTCGCGGAAACCCGCTTCTGTTCCTCCTCGGCGAAGATCCCGGCTTGGATCGCCGTTCCTCCGCGGCCACCGAACTCGCGGGGCCAGGTGATGCCGGCCCAGCCGTGCTCGTACTTGACCCATTGCCAGCTCCGGCACGCCTCGATGTAGGCGAGCAGCTCGACGTGATCGCTGATCACCATCTGGTTCTTCCACCGCTCGCCCCTCGCACTGGGGGCGTTGGCGTCGAGGAAATCGCCAGCGTCGGCCCGGAAGGCCGTTTCCTCGGGAGTGTCGTCGAAGTCCACGCGGAGCTCTACTGGCTGCCGAACACCGGGGCGGGCGGAGGCGTCGCGGCGACGGACCGGCGCACGAGCTCGCCGGCCTCGGCCACGGTCATCCGGCGGTCCCCGACGGACTCGACGGGGCCGTGCTGCCAGCCGTCACAGACGTTCAGCTGTCCGGCGCTGACCTCGAACACCCGGCCCGTCACGTCGCAGGCCGCGCTGCCCAGCCACGCCACGAGCGGCGATGCGTTCGCCGGGTCCTTGTCGTCCCATCCGTCAGGGGCATCGGCGCTGTAGAAGACACCTTCGGTCATGCGGGTGCGAGCATCGGGAGCGACGGCATTGACCATCACTCCGTAGCGGCCCCACTCGGCAGCCTGCTGGATCGTGAGGCACGCGATGCCGGCCTTGGCCGTCGCGTAATTTCCTTGCCCGATCGAACCCATGAGTCCGGCGCCCGACGTGGTGTTGATCAGCCGGGCCACCACCACCTCGCCGGACTTGGACCGGTCGCGCCAATGCTCGATCGCCGCTCGGGCCGGAACGAAGTGGCCGCGGAGGTGGACGCGCATGACCGCGTCCCACTCGTCGATGCTCATGTTGGCGAGCATTCGATCTCGCAGGAACCCGGCATTGCATACGAGCGTGTCGAGGCGCCCGAACGCCTCGATGGTCTGGGCCATCAAGTCGGCGACCCCGTCGACGTCGGCGACGTCGGCTCCGTTGGCGATCGCCCGACCGCCGCTCGACTCGATCTCGGCCACGACCGCGCGAGCGGCCGCGGACCCTCCCCCGGTTCCGTCGCGCGCGACCCCGAGGTCGTTGACGACGACCGCCGCACCCTCGCGAGCAAACTCGAGGGCGTGCGCCCGACCGAGTCCGCGCCCCGCGCCGGTGACGATCACGACTCGCCCGTCACAGGTCCCCATGTCTCACGATCCCTTTCCCCCACCACCGTCGTTCTGTGAAACGACCATCGTCGGCGCCGTCACAAGATGGTGGACAGGTCCTTCTCGGAGCTCACGATCCACATGGCGAAGTACTGGGCGGCGCCGCCGTAGGCATGGCCGAGCGCGATGCGGGCGCCGTCGACCTGGTAGTCGCCAGCGGTGCCCCGCACCTGGTTGGCCGCCTCGAGGCAGCGGATCATGCCCGACGCGCCGATCGGGTTCGACGACAGCACACCGCCCGACGGGTTGACCGGGAACCGTCCCCCGATCTCGGTGTCACCGGCGTCGGTGAGCTTCCACCCCTCGCCCTCGGGGACGATCAGATGGCCTTCGAGCCACATGGGCTCGTACCACGAGAACGGCACGTACAGCTCGGCGATGTCGATCTGTTCGAGGGGGTTGGTGATCCCGGCTTCCTTGTACAGGGCGACCGCACAGTCGATCCCGGCCTGGGGCTTCACCGTGTCACGGCCGGGGAACTGGCCGAACTCGGTGCGCTTGGCATGCGCGATCACCCAGGCCGGTGGATGCGGCGAGCGCGACACCTTGTCCTCGGAGCTGAGGACCATGGCCGCGGCGCCGTCGCTCGACGGGCACGACTCGAGGAAGTGCAGCGGGTCCCACAGCATCGGCGACTCGCGAACCATCTCGATGCTTATATCAGCGAGCTTCAGGTGCGCATACGGATTGTTCAGCGCGTTCTTGCGGTCTTTGACGGCAACCTTCCACCCGATGTGCTCCGGCGCGCCCGACCGCTGGATGTAGGTGCGGATCCATGGCGCAAACGTGCCGCCGGCGCCCTGACCGCCGCTCTTGCCGCCCGACAGCGCCCATGTGGCATTGCCCTCGGACTGCTTCTCGTAGCCGAGGGTGAGCACGGTGTCGTACATGCCGGACTCGACCATCACGGCGGCCGAGATCGCCGTCGACGCGCCCACCGATCCCGCGGTGTGGACCCGGTGGATCGGCTTGCCGATCGCACCGAGGGCGTCGCACAGGCTGAGCTCGGGCATCATCACGCCCTCGAGCGCGTCGGGCGCCTTGCCGATGACGAACGCGTCGACATCGGCAAACGTGAGATGCGCGTCGTCGAGGGCGGCGAGCGCGGCCTCGCGCACCAGCCCGTCGAGCGACACGTCGTCCCGGCGCCGCTTGTACCGGGTCTGGCCGATACCTACGACTGCAGATCGCCGACCCATCACTTGCCTCCTTCGAGCACGCAGAGCAGGTTCTGTTGGAGCGCAGAACCACTCGTGGCATGAGCGACCCCACGACCGGCACTTCCACTCATGATCCGCGTCGCCACCTCGATCACCCGGATGAGACCGGTCGCCATCAGCGGGTTGCCACACAGCGGACCGCCCGACGGATTCACGTCCGTGTCGTCCGCGAGCCCGATGGCACGCCGGACTATGCCCTCCTCGTGCGCGTAGGCGGTCGACAGCTCGGCCACGTCGACCGGACCGTTGGCCACGCCGAGGTTGGCGGCAGCCAGAGCCGTCGACACCGACTGGGTCAGATCGCGCAGGCCCGGATGATGCGACTCGATCCGGTGGTCGATACCGGTGACCCAGACCGGCGTGTCGGAGAGCTCGCGCGCTCGATCGCCGCGCGCGAGAAGCAACGCGGCCGCGCCGTCGGAGTAGGGCGGTAGGTCGTGGGCCCGCAGCGGCGACGACACGTACGGCGCGGCGAGCGCGGCGTCGACATCGAGCGACTCGGTGATCTGGGCATAGGGATTCGCCGCCGCGGCCGCCCTGGAGCGGGTCACGACCTCGGCGAAGGATCGCTCTGACGCCAGCCCGGCCTCGATGAGCAAGCGAGCCTGGATGCCCGCCATCGACACCGGGTCGATTCCGAGCGGGGCACCGACATACGGATCGGTCTGGAGCGGGAACACCTCGCGATGAACGCCCGGCGAGCTCTTGCCCGAGCCCGACACGAGCGCCAGGTCGATGTCACCGAGTTGCATGCGCACGACCGCTTCGAACAGCGCCCAGGCGCCGTCCATCTCGACGTGGGACTCGTAGACCGGCGGCCAGGCTCCGACGCCATCGATGTTCGAGATGAACGCGAACGGCATGCCCGACAGGTAGTCGCAGCTGCCGGCGATCGTGAAGTCGATGTCGTGGCGGACGATGCCGGTCCGGCCGATGACCTCGTTCACGACGTCCATGACCATCGAGGCCTCGGAGTCGGGATACGCGGCGTACGAACGAGTCTGGGCGACCGCCACGATCGCTACCGGTTCACGCAGGCTCACCACGACTGGTCCTTCAACTGCTCAGAGGGGACGTCGGGCTCGCCCGTGGTCTCCCACGTGACGTACACGCCCTCGTCGATCCCGCCGTAACGGTTGTCGATCTCATCGATCGTGCGCTCGCCAGCCGGCTTCCACACGCATCGCAGCCGCATGCCGGCGCGGAACTGGTCGTGCGCCATGTCGCGGATGTCGATGCCGATCAGTGGCTGGTCGGCCCCGTCGAGCAGGATCGAACAGCGGATGTAGGGCTCGGTCTCGGTCTGCCCGTAGTACTGCACAGGTGTGAGCACCGTGTACGAGGTCACCGTTCCTACCGAAGGCAACTCGACGTCGCACGACGCGTCCATCCGGACCCGGGACATGTTGTCGAACCCGCGACCAGGCACGTACACCTTGCCGGTCACCGGGCTGCGCTGCCCGATGATCTTGCCGTCGAGCAAGCCCTGGGCGAAGCGACGCCGGTGCGGGTACAGCGTCTCGCTGATGTTCAACGAGATCAGGTGTTCGGTGAGGGTGACGGGCTCGTCACCAGGCGTGATCTCCTGAGTGACGGCTGCGGTCTCGGGCACGAAGTAGAGGTCGGTGATCGCGCCGTGGCGGGCGTCGTCGCCAGTGCGGTACTGAGCCGTCACCCGCATGCCCGTCGACATCGTCGACTCGGCGCCGGCATCGATGGCGTGGACCATCGTGGTGTCAGCTCCGTCGAGGCGAATCATGGCGAAGGCGAAGGGTCGGTCGAACGGGTGCTTGCGAGTGGGCTCGGCGACCCAGGTCCAGCCGACGACCTCGCCGCCCGGGCCCACCTCGACGAGGTTGTCGGGCGGCAACGTGGCTCCGCTGTCGGGGTCGTATTCGACGGGTGGGCACAGCACTCGAGATCCGCAGCGGATGCCGAGGATCTTGCCGTCACGCAAGCCGGTGAGGAATGGCCCCATGATCGGGCCAGTGGTTCGCGTATACGGGAACTCGAGTGTTGCCGAGTGTGAGGTCTCGAGGTCGGTCACGGCGAGGAGTAGACCACACCCCGGCCGGCCGGGGCTAATGGGCCCCGCTCAGCGTTGCCAGCGCTCGCGGGGTTGTCGCCGCGCTCTCAGAGCAACGAGCCCGACAACTCCAGAAGGCCGCCGCGAAGGAGTCGGCACGTCGTGGTCCGGTCTCCAGCCTCCCACGCGGCCTGGCCCGGCACCACGGCATCGGCGACGACGGGAACCGGGGCGCCAGCTAACGCTGCGGTCACCGCCGGATCGGCGGCGCATCGCACTCGCGCGTCGGCACCAAGGCTCTCGGCGTCGGTGTACTGGGTGTCGTCGGGATACTCGAAGATCGAGATGATCTGGCCATCGTGGATGTCGAGACAGCTCGCCTGCACCGACGCGGCCCCGACGATGTCGAAGCACACACCGGCCACCTGATCGGCGACCTCACGTTCCTCGGCCAACTCGGCGTCGTGCTGACGATCGGCGAGAGCGACAAGGCCGAGCACTCCCAGGCCGACTGCTGAGGCAACGGCGACCAGGCGCCGTATCCATTGGGGGATCCACCGCTCGTCGACGAGCGTGGAGAAGTCACCTTGATCGACGTCTGCGCCTCGGCTGCGGCGCAGCTTCCGGCGCGAGCCACGCCGGCCGCTGAGCGTGGCGTAGGTTCCTGTGCCGTCAGCGGTGTCGCCGCGCGGGCGGTCGGCTTCCTCATCCACGCCGTCGTCGGGCCAGTAACTCTCGTCCTCCGGCGTGGCGGCGGGCGAGGGAGCGACGTGGTCGAGATCGAGCCACTGGCCCGGCGCTACCGGCGACGAGGTCGACCGCTCCGAGACCAGCGGCGGGGGTGGTGGTGGTGGTGCAGGCATCGGCGGCGGTTCCACGCCACCCGCCCAGGTCGGCGCGGCCTGAGCCAGTGGCGCCTCGCGCCCGACCGGCGAATCGACACCGCTGGCGACCAGGTCCAGCTTGAACAGCGTGCTGAGCACCGCGATCTCGTCGGACCGCAGCTCGTCGATCCCGAGCCGCACGTCGATTCCAGCTCGGCGGCACATCTCGACGGTCTCGCCGACACCGATGCCGAGGCGATTGGCCAGATCAACGACTCTCACTCAGGTCTGATCGGCATCGAGGGGCGGCGGGATTAGCCCGGAGCACAGATTCCGGTGGAGCGTCGGGCGACAGGCACGCGCGGCCGTCGGAGCGAAGCCGTCTCCGGCTCATCGTCGCCTTCGGCGACGGGGCCCCGCTCGGGCCACGGCCGAACCTGTTGGCGCGGCCTCTTACGCCCTCATCGAGAACCCACCAGCACGGCGTCAGCCGACGCGCAAGTCGGCCGCGTGACGCAGCAGTGGCCTGAGGTCGATGGCCGCCAGCCCGCTCAGCATCTCGGCCGGCCAATCGAGCTGGACCTGGACCGAGCCCTCCGGCGGCAGCGGCCAGACCCACCAGTCGGCCACCAGCAGCTGACGATCGCCTTGGCGGCGGTCGTTGTACCGCGTGGTCTCGGTGCGAGACCCGAGTAGCACCAGCCGAGACGACGACGGGGTGTGGAAGTCGAACCGTCGGCCGGCGTCGAAGCTCGACACCACAACGCCGTCGCCGAACCGCAGCTCGACACGGAGCGAGTCGGGGCCGGTCTGGTGACGAGGCAGCTGGCCGGGGATCAGGATCTCAGCCGGCTGAAGGACCGGCGGGAGCAGCCACGGGCGCCGAGACTCGAGCACGATCGAGAAACCGAATCCCCCGGTCCCGACGTGAAATCCCTGCACACTGGCCAGCGCCGACACCGAGCGACCCACTTCGATCGGCTCGCCGGGGACGTGCACCGACCGCGACGGTCCCGTCGGTGACGGTCCCCACCACGACCGGTGGGCGACATCACGCCGATCGAGGGCCGAGATCAGCTGCTCGATCTGTTGCGGGTCGAGATGGCGAATCCCGTACCCGACCAGTCGCCGGACCTCCTCGGGGCGCACGCCCAGCTCGCGAAGGACCTGGCAGGCGCCCGAAGCGTCGTCGCTCAGAGCTCCGTGCAGGATCTCGAACGGACCGGTCGGTCCGGCGCCATCGGCGCGGGGTGTCTGCAAGGCCTCGGTGGCCCGATGGCTGAGGGGTGGGTCCCCGGGCCCGTCATGCTCGAGCGAGTACCGGTGCGACCGCAACACGTTGATCGCTCGCTCGATCCGCAAGGTGTCGAGGGCGAACAGTGTCGCCAGCTCGGCTACGTCGCCTCCGGACGTGGCGATCACGCCGAACAGGAGGTACTCGGTTCCGCACCGATCATCACCGATCGCGCCCGCCGTACCAAGCGCAACATCGAGCGCCAGGCGAGCCGCATCGTCCAGGTTGAAGCCGGTCACCGGTCCTCCTCAGTCATACAAACAGACACGTTACGTGACTGTTTCGACCGCCGTAAGTGGTGAAGCCGGAAATGGTGCCGGAGGCCCACCAGCGTTTTGCCTCTAGCCCCACCAGACAGGACCGCACGACCCTGGTCACGGACCTCCATCTCTGAGCGGCTGCACCCCAGATCCTCACAACAGCGTCGATCGCTTGCCGTGACCGGTCAGCTCACGAGCGCGACCCTGGCGTCGGCTCCGCGAATGCGGCGACCACCGCACCGGTGAGCCGTTCTAGCTGATGCGGGTCGATCGGGAACACCGTGTCCGGCGTACCGGCAGCCGCCCACACGACGGCGTGGTCGAGCAACGCCGGGTCGAGGTAGACGGGGAGCCGCGACTCGTGGCCGAACGGCGGCACACCGCCGATGGCGTACCCGGTCGCCGCCCGCACCTGATCGGCGTCGGCCCGCGAGACCGGAGCACCGTGAACGGCGGCGAGGGTCACGGTGTCGACTCGATTCGCGCCCGACGTCAGCACGAGCACCAACCCACCGTCGCTGGCGAAGACGAGCGACTTGACGATCTGGGCGACGTCGCAGCCGATCGCCAGCGCGGCGTCGGCCGCGGTCCGGGACCCTTCGGGATAGCGGGCAACCTCGACGTCGAGCCCGAGCTCGGTCGCCGCCGCCAGGAATCGCTCGGTCGACGTTTGCTTCGCCATGTCACATTCTCCTGAAGCCGACGATGCCGCCACCATCGACCAGCAGGGTCTCGCCCGTCATCCACGAGCTGGCGTCCGACGCCAAGAACAGTGCGGCATCCGCGATGTCGGCCGGTTCCCCGAGTCGACCGAGCGGATAGGCGCGGGCCACCTGATCGCCGCGCCCGTCCTCCCACAGGTACCGCGCGAAGTCGGTCTTGACGAGCCCAGGCGCGATGGCGTTGACCCGGATCTTCGG
Organism: uncultured Acidimicrobiales bacterium; assembly: GCA_964390555.1. Taxonomy (GTDB): domain Bacteria; phylum Actinomycetota; class Acidimicrobiia; order Acidimicrobiales; family SHLQ01; genus CAVTWS01. The sequence continues at coordinate 9,579 of CAYMJU010000135.1, forward strand.
GCCGAGCTCGGCTGCCAGCTGCCGCGTGAGGTGCAACAGCGCGGCCTTGGTCACGTTGTACGTCCCGATCATCGGCGACGGGGCGATGCCGCCGACCGAGCTGACGTTGACGATCGATCCGCCCCGCTCGGCCATACCGGCCCGGCACACGGCCTGACAGAACAGGAGCGGGCCGGTGAGGTTTACCTGCACCGTCTTCTCCCACCGAGGGAGATCGATGTCGATCACCGGCCCTGCGTACGGGTTGACGGCCGCGTTGTTCACGAGGATGTCCACCGGGCCGAGCCGCTCGGTCGTCGCCGTGACGACTCGTGCGATGTCGTCGGGATTGCCGGCGTTGCCGGCTTCCCACTGGCAGTCGTGGCCGACCGCGGCCGCCGCCGCCTCGCACCCATCGGCCTTGCGCGAAGAGATCATCACCGCGGCCCCGGCCGCGGCAAAGGCGTGGGCCGTCGCCAGACCGATGCCCTTCGATCCCCCCGTGATCAGGGCGACACGCCCGGAAAGATCGAACGCCCCCGGCCCGATGGCTCGCGCGCTCATGGTTCGAACGGGCCTTTCCCCATCTGGTCGCGCACGGTGACGACCGCCGGGTTGGTGAGCGAGCGGCGCTGCCAGTTTGCACCGTCGACCACGAGGGTGTGACCCGAGATGAATTGCGCGAACGGCGAGGCGAGGAACGTCGCCGCCCACCCGAGCTCGCGCAGCCGGCCGACCCGCAGGGCCGGTTGGCACGCGTCCTTGTCGTTGGTGCGCTTCAGATTGCCCTGGATGTCAGCGGTCATGTCATCGTGCGGGAACAGCCCGGGCACGAGACCGTTCACCTGGATGCCGTACGGGCCCCACTCGACGGCGAGCGTCTCGACCATGTTCTTGACCCCCGCCTTGGCGGCCGCCGAGTGCGCGAACCCGGGCCCGCCCGTCCACGCGTACGACGCCCCGACGTTGATGATCGAACCCGGCGTTCGAGCCGCCAGGTGCCGTCGCCCGAACTCGCGGGCGCAAAAGAACGTCCCGTTGAGTGTGATGTCGACGACGGTACGCCACGCGTTTGGCGACATGTCCTCGGCGGTCACCGGAAAGTTGGCTGCGGCGTTGTTCACTAGGACGTCCGGAAGTCCAAAGGCCGACTCGGCCACGTCGAAAGCAGCACCGATCGACTCGGGGTCGCGGATGTCGCACACCACGACCTCCACGGGCGCCCCGAGCTCCGCGATGGCGGCTCGGCCCGCCTCGAGATGGTCGGGCTTGCGCGACGCGATGACGATCGATGCTCCCAACCGGGCGAACTCGGTGGCTATGGCCTTGCCGAGGCCGGTTCCGCCACCCGTCACGAACACGACGGATCCCTCGAACGTACCCGCCGGCAGGGCCGACGCGCCGCTCGGCGGCGGCTCGGGAAGACCCAGCAGATGTCCGGGGTCGGGCTGATCATCTGTATCGGACACGGGTACCTCAGGCGGATCATCGGGTCGGCAAGCTGCCCGGCATGCTAGGCAGAAGGACTACGAGGCCCAGCGGATAGGGGACGTCAGTGGTTGGAGCCGTTGAGCATCGCCTTGCTGCGCACGGCGACGAGCCCGGCTGTACTGCTGGGTCGCATGCGCTATCGTCACACGCTCTACTGGTGAACCAGCCTGTGAAGCATCGGATTCGCGCTCGCTTAGAGGGCGAGCCGATAGGCGAGCCCTCCAATGTGACAGTGGTATTTGTCGCCTGCGCCAGCAGGCGAGCGAGACCGATCAGACGTCGAGCACTCACCTATTGGCGCGGGTTCTCAGCTACTCCACACGTTTCTTGGCGCGCCCGAATCGGTGGCGGCGTGTTCTCAGCGGCCACGTTCGCGGTCGCCGCGGTCGCCGTCGCCGCGTGCGCGATCGACGAGGCCGGCGACCAATCCTCCGACGCTGCGTGCGCAGCGCTCTCAGACCCGGCGGTGCTGGCGCTCGGCGCCCCATCCTCGGCCGATGCACTTCGCGAGGCGGCCGATGCCGCGCCCGCCGAGGTCATGGCCGCCCTCGAGCGCCTGATAGTCGCCGCCGACGATCTAGCCGACCTCGACCCGGCGGCGGATACAACCCAAGCGCTGTCGGCGACGATCCTCACCGATCCCGAGATCCAATCGGCACAAGCGTCGGTGCAGGCCTGGCGCGCTCAAGCATGTTCGGAGGATTCCTAGTCCGTGCGCGGATAGGGGGAAAGTCCTGGTTCGAGTAGGGCGGCAAGCGGGTCGATCACGGTGCACAGGCGGTCGCGCGTCGACCGATACACCGCGATCGGGTGGCCGGCCGGGTCGTCGATCTCGTCGGAAGCCCGCCCGACGGGAAACGCCGAAGGACGCGCCGAGTCGACGCGCCCGACCCAGTCCCTAACTGGCAGCTCGCCGGGGGCTCCCACCCTGCGGATCAGGCGAACCAGCTCGGCGGCGAGGAAGGTGCGGGCCGCAGCATCAGAGTCCCACGCCTTGACGGCCCACGCATGTTGACGGGTCATGGCGATGACGACGTCGGCGCTGACGACCAGGTCGGCGCTGAGTCGGCGGCTGACGTGGTGGCCGATGTCCAGGCCGAGCTCGGCCATGACCTCGTTGGCGAGGGTGGTGGCCGGGCGCCCCGACCAGCCGAGTGTGCCGGCCGAGGTCACCGAGGCGAGCCGGCCTCGCTCGGCCAAGGCGCGCCCGAGCAGCGCTGCGGCCATCGGTGAGCGACACGTGTTGCCAGTACAGACGACGAGGATCTCGATCGGTCGATGGTAGGCGGGCCCGCCCAAGTTCAGCTCGGTCGACCCATTCACTTACGGCCGGGTTGTGCCGATCAAGTACCCGTGAGTGTCGACCGCCGCGATCTGGATCGTCGCGCCGAATCCGGCGTGACACGCGTGACGTCGGCATCCCCACGGACCTTTGCCCTGGTCGGCGTCACACTCACCGTGGTCATCGCCGCGGCGGTCGGACTGCTGTCGGCGGAGCCGGCACGGCTCGTAGCGGCCTGCAGTGCGCTGGCGGCAGGGCTCGGTGTGACCATGCTGTCGCTCGCCCCGGCGGCCACGATGAGCCGGCGGACCGTGCAGTACGAGGAGAGACTGACCCAGACGAGCCGGCAGGCGAGCCTCGATCAGCTGACCGGGCTCCCGAATCGTCACGGGCTCCTCAAGGCGCTCGATGTCGCAGTAACCGAGGCTCGACGCGACAACACGGCTCTCGGCGTGCTGTTTCTGGACCTCGACCGGTTCAAGGTCATCAACGACACCATGGGACACGAGACCGGCGACGACCTGCTGATAAAGGTGGCGAGACGGATCGTCAGCGCAGTGCGGGCTTCCGACGTCGTGGCCCGGTTCGGCGGGGACGAGTTCGTCGTCATCTGCCGCGGGCTGTTGACGGCGGACTCGTCGGTCGCCATCGCCCGCCAGATCCTCACCTCGTTCGATCGGCCGGTGACCCTTCTCACTGGCGCCGACCATGTCGTGACCCCCTCGATCGGCGTGGCGACGACGGACCGGTCGCGCCCGCGGTCGTCGCGGGAACTGGTCCGCGACGCCGACTCGGCCATGTACCGGGCCAAGCGGACCCGCTCGGGCCTGTCGGTGTTCGACGAGGCGCAACGCCGCGACGCCCTCAACCGGCTCGACATCGAACAGGCGCTGAGGGTGGCGCTCGAGGACTCCAAGCTCGACGTCCATTACCAACCGATCGTCGACGGCCGCACCCGGGCGCTGACTGCCTATGAGGCCCTTGTGCGCTGGAACCGTCCGGGCCTCGGAATGGTCGGACCGGGAGCGTTTCTCGACGTGGCCGAGGAGGCCGGGCTCATCGCGCCGCTCGGCGATCTGGTGCTCCGCGAAGCGGTGGCCCAGACCTCCATATGGAACCACGGGCTCCTTCAGGGGCGCAGTGTGAAGGTCGGGGTCAACGTGGCCGAGCGCCAGCTGATCGACCCGTCATTCGTCGGCAAGGTCGAGCGGGTCATCGAGTGGGCCGGGCTCGCCCCTTGGTTGTTGACCCTCGAGATCACCGAGGACGTCATCATGGAGCACCTCGACAGCTCGCTCAGCGTGCTGCGGGATCTGAAGGCCTTGGGCGTGAACTTGTCCATCGATGACTTCGGGACGGGACGGTCCTCGCTCAGCTACGTGAAGCGGCTCGACATGGTCGACTCGCTCAAGATCGACAAGTCCTTCGTGCAGGGACTCGGCACCGACGCGGTAGACGAGGCGATCGTTCACGCCATCGTCGCTATGGCCAATGCCCTCGAGCTCGACATCGTGGCGGAGGGCGTCGAGACCGAGGAACAGGTGGAGCACCTGCTCGCGCTGGGCGTGGTCACGCTCCAGGGCTTCTTGTTCCACCGCCCGCTGTCAGCAACGAATCTCGAGCGCGAGCTGGTCGCGAACCATGTGCTCGTTCCCCGGCTCCCCGATCTGCAAGGGGCCCTGAGCCCCAACGGCTCGCCCTGGAGCTGACCCGGCCCCAAACCCACGCCAACCGCGCCCTTCGAGGCGATACGGACCGCGCGGAGGTGGCTAGGGTTCATGCCGACGACCGGGTCGGGGACTCGGCGGTGTGAGGAGGTCGCGGTGCCCGGTCCGATGCATGGCGTTCGCGTGGTCGAGATCGGGGTGTGGGTCGCGGGCCCAGCCGCTGGCGGAATTCTCGCCGACTGGGGTGCCGACGTCACCAAGATCGAGCCGCCCGAAGGTGATCCGGCCCGCACGTTCGCCCGCATGTTCGGTGCCGACATGGGCTCGAACCCGCCGTTCGAGATGGACAACCGATCGAAACGCAGCATCGTGGTCGACCTGCAGAGCGATGCCGGCCGGGCCCTCGCGCTCGAGCTGATCTCGACCGCCGACGTGTTTCTCACCAACCTGCGCCTCGGCGCGCTCGAACGCCTCGGCTTGGACTACGACACCCTGGCGGCACGGTTCCCCCGGTTGATCTACGCCCACGTCACCGGCTACGGCCGCGACGGCCCTGATGCCGACCGGGCCGCCTACGACATCGCGGCGTTCTGGGCTCGCTCGGGCATCGCCAACCTGCTCACGGCACCGGGCGCGGACCCGCCGTTTCAGCGCGGCGGCATGGGCGATCACTCGGTCGGCCTCGCCTCTGCCGCGGGGATCTCGGCCGCGCTGTTCGAGCGGGAGCGCAGCGGCACGGGCCAGCTCGTCGCCACCTCGCTCTTGCGCCAAGGCGTGTACACCATCAGCTTCGACCTGAACATGACGCTCATGTGGGGCCAGAACGCCGCCGCGGGCGGGCGCACGAAGATCGGCAACCCTTCGGTCAACAACTATCTCGCCGGTGACGGCAGGCGGTTCTGGATCGTCGGGCTCGAAGGGCCGCGCCATTGGCCGCCGATCGCCCGCTCGGTCGGTCATCCCGAGTGGCTCGAAGATGCCCGATTCGACACCCCGCTCGCCCGATCTCAGAATGCCGAGGAGCTCATTGCGCTGCTCGACGAGGCCTTTGCCACCAAGTCGCTCGACGAGTGGGCCGAGATATTCGCGACCGAGCCCGACTTCTTCTGGGCGCCCGTCAACAGCCCCGACGACCTGCTCGTCGATCCGCAATTCTTCGCCAGCGGGGCCGCGATCGAAGTTCCCGACGGTTCGTCGGGCACCACGATGATCGCCACGCCGGTCGACTTCGGCCGTACCCGCTGGGAGGCTCGTAGCCGTGCTCCCGAGTTGGGACAGCACACCCGCGAGATGCTTGTCGACATGGGCCGCACGCCCGAGGAGATCGACGCACTCCTCGCCTCGGGCACCGTCGCGTAGAGGCCGAGCCCGACGAGCGACGGGCTAGCGATCGAGGACGGCGAGGGTCTCGTCGATGGGCGGGATGTCGGTCTGATGGGTTCCGACCTGGTTGTAGAGCACACGGCCCTCACCGTCGATCACGAACTGAGCGGGGCGCTGACCGAGGGACCGGAGCTTGCTCAAGACGTCGTAACGGTCGTACACCTCGTGGTCGTCGTCGACCGCTATGGCGAACGGGAACTCGCCGTGCTTGGCGACGTACTTGTCGGCATCGTTGCCCATACCGCCTGGAGCAACCGCGACCACCACGGCCCCCCTGGCTACGAACTCGGCGTGGCGCTCACGCAACTGCGTGAGAAGCGTCCGGCAGTGCGGTCAGAGGAAACCCCGTAGGAACACCAGTACCACCGGCTGCGGGCGCAACGAGCTGAGCGTGAGGTCCGCGCCGCCGACCGTGGGCAGCGTGAAGTCGGGGGCGTCGGACCCGAGAGCGACGGTCGAGCTGTCGACGAGCATGCACTCACGCTACTGCGCCAGCCGGAGCGACGGAGTCGTCGGGTTCGGGCGCAACCGGGCGGAGCAGCTCGGGCGCCCGCCACCGCGCGATCGCCACACACGCCACCATCACGGCTGCGACCGAGCAGAACGCCACCATCGGCCCGGCCGCGTCGTACACCACGGTGCCGCCGCCCGCTACCAGGAACGACACCAGCAAGCCGCAGGCGCTGAACAGGCCCTGGGCCGCCGCCACGTCGCCCTCGGCGGTGGAACGGGCGACCGCAACCTGATTCCCCGTCATGGTGAAGGTGTCGGCGATCGAGTGAACGAGCGCGAGGATCATCAACATCGTCAGCGCCGCAATGTGCACGGGTGGGTTCTCCGGGACCGGGTCGAGGCGCATCTCACCCGCCGCGCCGTAGGCCACCATCGCCGCCGCCGCTATCAGGGTGGTCCGGGTCGAGAGCTGTAATGGGCCCATCCGCTGCGCGACCCGACCGCCGATCGGAGCAAGGAAGATCATGGGAATCGTGAACAGGCTCAGGGTGACGCCGATGAAGGTCGTGCCGGCGCCGAGGTCGCCGAGCAGCAGCGACCAGGTGGCCTCCCACAATCCGATGACCGCGAAGAACCCGGCGCCACACGCCAGGGAACCCTGGAACGTCGGGGTGGCGAGCAACTTACGGTTCACGCTGCGCGACGAATCGGCTCGCGCTGGCGGCGACTCGACGCGAAGCGCCAGCAGCGACATCGACGCGTAGGACGCGGCGAGAATCACGAACGGCAGCCGGATCCAGCCCTCGACGAGCACCCCGGCGAGCGCGGGACCGACGACGAACCCCGCCATCTCGGCCGATGTCAGCACGCCCATGTTGTGTCCCACCCGTTCGGGATCGCGCAGGATCACCACTCGGCGCAACACCGGACTCGCCGCTCCGGTGCCCAGCCCGACGAGGAGGCGCGAGCCCACGAACTGCCACACCTCGGTCGCCGTGAGCATCCACAACGACCCGGCTACTGCACACGCCATGCCGAACCTGAGCAGCCGGTGACCGTGGCCCCGGTCGGCGTATCGAGACAGGGTCGCCTGGGCGACGAACCCGGCCAGGAATCCCGACGCCGCGATCGCTCCGACCCCGGAATCGCTGAAGTCGAACTCGTCGCGGAGCTCGCCGAGCATGGTGAAGATGAAGCCGTAGCCCATCGACAGGCAGGCCGCCATGACGTAGAGCGGTCGGAGACTCGAGTCCCGGTCGGGCGAGGCGGCGGCAGGCACCCCTCGACGATAGCGAGGCCCGACGCCGTCGTCGTGCGAGTTGCGCGGGCAGCGAGCTACGGTCGGCGCCCATGAAGTTCGCCATGTTCTACGAGATTCCGGTCCCCAAGCCCTGGGATCGTGACAGCGAGTACCGCGCCTACCAAGAGACGATCGAACAGGTGAAGCTCGGCGACAAGATGGGGTTTCACTCTTTCTGGACGGTCGAGCACCATTTCCTCGACGAGTACTCGCACTGCTCGAACCCCGAAGTTCTCTATGGTCACATCGCGGCGGTCACCGAGAACCTGCGCATCGGCTACGGCGTGCGGCTGATGCCGAAGCCGTACAACCATCCGTTGCGGACCGCGGAGTCGGTGGCCGTGCTCGACCTCATCAGCAACGGCCGAGTCGAGTTCGGTACCGGACGGTCCTCGACGCGGGCCGAGCTCGAAGGCTTCGGCGTCGACCCGACCGAGACCCGCCAGATGTGGGAGGAAGCGATCCGCCACGTCGTCGGGGCGTGGACGAACGAGACCTACGCCATGGACGGCGTGTACTGGCAGTCCGCGCCGCGCCACGTCCATCCCAAGCCGCGCCAGGATCCCCACCCGGCGATCTGGGCCGCCACGTCGAGCGTCGATGGACACTACGAGGTCGGCGTCCGCGGGCTCGGCTTGTTGTCGTTCACCGTTGGCCAACCGCCGGAGGACTTCGCGCCCCGGCTCGAGGCGTTCCGCCGTGGCCACGCCGACTGCACTGAGCCGCTCGGGAAGTTCGCCAACACCCAAGCGGCGACGTTCACGATGGTGCACTGCGCCGAGACCAACGACAAGGCTCGAGCCGACTCCGAGGAATCGTTCCTGTGGTACCCGAAGACGGCCGTGTGGCACATCGGGAGCCTCGCCGAGTGGATGAACGACGGGAACCAGGACCTCGGCAACTACGCCTACGCCGCCGAGGCGCTGGAGCGCCGCGAATCGGGCGCCATGTCGCATCTCACGATGGACTACCTCTGGGACTCCGGGGCCGCAGTCGTCGGCGATCCCGACCGGTGCATCGAGATCGCCAAGCGCTACGAAGCCGTCGGGTGTGACTTGTTGTTCTGCCTGCTCAACCCGTACAGGATCCCGCACGAGGACGTGATGCGATCGATCGAGCTGCTGGGCAAACACGTGATCCCCGAGTTCGACTGAAAGCGTGCCGCGCTCGCGCGAGCAGCGGCGCGTACGATGGCCGCCGGGCGAGGGTCGCGAGGAGTTGTGGGTGCGGAACCCGGAGATCCGAGGATTCGTCGCCGTGCTGCTCGTGGCCGCCGCCATCGTGACCTTGGTCGTCAGACTCGACTACGACGACGATCCCGACGCGGCATCGGGGCCCACTACGACCGTCCCGGAGGCCACGACGACAGCCGTGCCGACGGTCGAGGACACCGCCGACGCGCTGTGCGCTCTGGTCCTCGATCTCCGGGACGTGCTGTTCGACCGCCTCACCAACCCGGCGTTGCAGCCGACCGAGGATCTCCTGGCTATCTTCTACGCGGAGGCCGCGGCCTTGCCCCTGGGCTCGGCGTCGGCCGAGTACGCCGCGGCCTCTGACTTCTACCGTCGTTACGTCGAAGCCGCCGGGCCGTACGCGTTCGACCCGGAACGCATCGTCGTCGAGGCCCCCGAGGATGTGTACCTCAGCTGGCGGTCGCTCGTCACCGGTGAGGCATTGGGGGTCGAGGCCGCCAACGCGCAGGTGGGGTTCGCCTGTGGCGTGGCCATGCCGGCACCGCCCATCTTCGACCTCGACGCCCTCGAGGATCTCGAGCGCGACTTCGAACGCGAGCGCGAGGATTTCCAGGAGGAGCTCGAGGAGCAGACCGACGGCTCGCCATTCGGCTGATTTCTGGCGGTGTTCTACTCGGCGACCACCGGGTTCGTGAGCACACCGACGTCGGAGATGTCGATCTCGACGATGTCGCCTGGACGCAGCCAGATCTGCGGGTCTCTAGCCGAACCGACACCACCCGGGGTCCCCGTCGCGATGACGTCGCCCGGTTCGAGAGTCGTGAACGTGGAGCAGTAGGCGACGAGCGTCGGGATGTCGAATATCAGCAGGTCGGTGGTCGCGTCCTGGAAGACTTCACCGTTGACTCGCGTCTGCAAGCGCAGCGACGCGGGATCCGGTACATCGTCGCGGGTCACGAGCCATGGACCGAACGAGCCGGACCGGTCGAAGTTCTTTCCCGGCGTGAACTGCGACGTGTGGCGCTGGAAGTCGCGCACGCTGCCGTCCATGAAGCACGAGTAGCCGGCGATGTGCTCGAAGGCCCGTCCGGGTGCGATCGCCCGGCCCGGCTTGCCGATGATGATCGCCAGCTCGCCTTCGTAGTCGAGTTGCGAGCTGGCTCGGGGTTGGACGATCGGGTGGCCGTGGCCGACCAGCGACGACGGGAACCGGGTGAACACCGTCGGGTTGGCGGTGTCGTGACCCCGGCCGGTCTCGGCCCGGTGGTCGTGGTAGTTGAGCCCGATGCAAAGGATGCGCCGCGGCGCGAGGACGGGCGGGAGGAGCGTGACCTCCTCCAAGCGCCGGCGGGGTGCCCCGGCAGCTGCCGCGGCCAGAAGGTCTAGACGGTCCGAAGCGAGGAGCCGCTCGATCGGATGGAACTCGGGCCCACAGTCGGCGATGACGGCACTAGCACCGTCGCCCTCAACGACGCCGACCGACGGGCCTTCGGGCCCCATGAACGTGACGATCCGCACCGACTCACTCCTCGAGCAGACCGGCGTCGTGCTCGCCGGTGATGGCACCTTTGACTATCTTACCGGCGGCGTTTCGCGGCAACGGCTCCCGCCGTATCTCCCAGAGGCTCGGAACCTTGTAGGCGGCCAGCGTCTCGGCGCACCACGCCGCCAGCTCGTCCGGGTCGAGCGAGACACCCGCTTCGGGCACTACGACGGCCTTGACCTCCTGGCCGAGCTCGTCGTGGTCGACACCGATGACCGCCGACTCGTGAACGCCGGGATGGGAGTCGAGGCGGTGCTCGATCTCGACCGGGTAGATGTTCTCGGCGGCGCGCAGGATCATGTCGCGAGCCCTGGAGTTGATGTAGAGCCAGCCGTCTTCGAACCGGCCGACGTCACCCATGGCCAGCCAACGACCGGGCTTGATCGCTGCGGCTGTCGCTTCGGGGTTCCGGAAGTAACCGAGCATCGTGTATGGGCTGCGGACGTGGATTTCCCCCTCGACGCCTTCGGCGCACGGCGCGGCGTCGGCGTCGCGGATCTCGACTTGGAACGTGATGTTGACCCGGCCGCACGACGTCGCCCGCTCGATGAAGTCCTTCCCCCCGATGTTGGTCGGCACGGCCACCGACTCGCTCGATCCGTACCCCATGCCGAAGGCCGGCGACGCGTTCGGGAACGCGTCGCGCAGACGCATCTGCAGGTCGGGGGCGAGCGGTGCGCCGCCGAAACCCATGTTGATCAGGCTCGATGTGTCGAAGTCGTGCAACCGACCAGACGACAGCACCCGGGGACCCATCGACCCCATGGCCGTCCAGGTGGTGATGCGCTCGTCCTGGATCATGCGCAGCACGTCGACCGCGTCGAACGCGCCCCGACGGAACACGATCTTGCCGCCGAACAGCAGCGACGACAGGGTCATCCCGTGCAGACCCGAGACGTGGAACAGCGGTGAAGTGCCCAGCGTGACGTTTTGCTGCGCGGGCCGCGGCGGCATCGACTGCCCGAGCTTGGCCTGCAGCATCATTCGCTCGGCACCGCCGCACATCATCGCTTGCATGAACCCGATCAGACCGCGATGCGACACGAGCGGGGCCTTGGGCCGGCCGGTCGTGCCGCTCGTGAACTGGATGAGCGCGGCGTCGTCCTCGTCGATGGGTACGTCGGGAAGATCGACGCCGGGCGCATGGGACACGAGGTCCGCGAAACCGGTTTCGATCTCGACGACCGCCAGCCCGGGACGTCCGACCCGTTCCAAGCGACGATGATCGGCGATGAGCACCGCGGGCTCGGTCAGCTCGAGACCGTGCGCGATCTCGTCGGGGGTCCACCAGCCGTTGAACGCCGTGCCGATGGCGCCGAGGCTCACCGCCGCGAAGTAGGCCACGATCCACTCCGGGCAGTTGGCGGCGAGGATGGCGACACGGTTTCCGTGCCCAACGCCGTAGCGGTCGCGGAGCGCGGCGCTGACCGACGCCACCTGGTCGACGAACTGTGTGAACGTGATCCGCTGGTCGCCAAGGACCAGGAACTCGGCGTCGCCGAACTTCCGGGCATCCGCGACCCATTCCCGCAACGAGCGGGACCGGTTCTTGAACACTTCCATCTGCTCGCCCAGCACGTCCTCAACCGCGGTCTCGAAGAACCCGTCCGGTCCGGACATCTCGGCGCGCAACTGGGCCCGAAGCTCGTCGATGTCGCTACCTGTCACCCGGCTAGCGTGCCCCACCGACGCACCCCCGATCCACTCGCCACCCCACCCCTCTCGGCGAATAACGCGAATTCGCCTACCGCATGGGTGGCTGAATGCGCGTTATTCGCCGGGCTGTGGCCGACTAGCGTTGCTGGCCGACCCGCCAGCGATCCGGAGGCCAGATGAACCCGCTCGATACCGCCACGGCGCTCGCCGCTCCCGTCGGGGCGCTCGGCGGCAAGTTCATGCTCGATCCGGCGACGTTCGCACGCGGCGCCGAGATCGGCTTCCCGCCCGGGTTCGAGTACTACGCCCTCGGTCGGTTGGGCGTGCTCGGCGATGTCGATCCCGTCGTCGTGGCGGCGAGCGCCGTGATGTTCGAGCCCGGCCTGGTTGCCAACCTGTGGACCAAAGGCCGTTCGTTCGGCGAACCCGCAGCGACCGCCGCCCACTACGCCACGTCGTGCCAGGCTTGGGGCCGCGAACACCTGACCGGCCAACCCGGCCTCGATCGGCTCGCTGAGCTTCTGGAGCAGGTGGTCGCCGCCGCTCCGACCGCCGGGCTCCCCCTCTTCGCCGGGTGGAAGGCGATGCCGCGCCCAGCCGACGCCGCGGGCGCCACTTACCAGTTGCTGCACACGCTTCGCGAGTACCGGTTCGAGGTTCACTGCATCGCGATACTGGCCGAAGGCCTGGCGCCGCTCGAAGCGGTGCTCGCCGGCCCGGGCGGCGAGGCCAACGCCAAGATGTTCGGCTGGACCGTGCCTTATCCGGACATCACCGACGAGATCCGCGCCCGCCGCGCCGCCGCCGAAGACCGTACGAACGCCCTCTGTGCCGTCGCCTACGAATCCCTCACCGACGCTGAGCGCACCGAGCTCGTCGACCTCGTCACCAACCTCCGCGCCCACGTGATCGAATAACGCGAATTCGCCTACCTCCTGGGTGGCTGAATGCGCGTTGTTCGCCGAAGGCGAAGGGGGTCTCAGGCGGGGGCGACCTCGACGGGGAAGCCGTTGACGATGGCGTTGCCGGATATCTCGTCGACGAGGTGGCCGGGGGCGATGAGGTTCGAGTTCACGCCGGCGAACTCCTTGGCGACCGACAGACGCACGCCGTCGACGTTGTGACCCCAGCCGTGCGGTAGCGACACCACGCCGGGCATCATCTCGTCGCTGACCTCGACGGGCACCTCGATCGAACCTGCCTCCGAGCTCACCGCCGCGAGCGCGCCATCGATCACGCCACAGCGGGCGGCGTCGTCGGGGTGGATCAGAAGCGTGCAGCGGTCCTTGCCCTTCACCAACACCTTCACGTTGTGCATCCACGAGTTGTTCGAGCGGACGTGGCGCCGGCTCACCAACACGAGGCCGTCGTCGGGTCGCTTCATCCGCCGGGCGACCCGGTCGAGGTCGGCGACGATGTACGGCGGCGCCACATCGATGCACCCGCTGCGGGTGTGGAGCAACTCGCGTATCCGGGGTACCGCCGGGCCGAAGTCGATGCCCGCGGGCACTGCGGCGACCTTGGCGAGCGTGAGGCCGTCGGGGTCCTCGCCGTAGCGGTCACCCCACGGCCCCGTCCGGATGGCCAGGTCGGCGAGCCGCTCGGGCCCCGGCTCGGGCGCGACCGCGAGCACCTCGGCGGGGTCTAGGCGCTGCATCTGCACGAACCCCGAGAAGTACCCGTCGTCGATCGCCTTCACGTCGATGTCGTCGTTGCACATGCCGCCGACCATGGCCCCGACGCGCAGCAGGGTCTCCCACTCGCGGGGCCGGTCGGGCGGCGGCGGGAACAGAGCCGGCGAGCACTTGGCGACGCTGCGCATCTGCCACGACGCGATCAGGTCGCTCACGACAGGCTGCTCCAGGGCGGACAGTCCGGGCAGGATCACGTGGGCGTGGCGGGTGGTCTCGTTCAGCCAACTGTCGATGCTGATCATGGCGTCGAGCAGCGGAAGGGCGGCGTCGAGCTTGCCGGCGTCGGGGCTCGAGATCACCGGATTGCCGGCGATCGTCACCAGCGCCTTGATCTGACCGGGACCGGGCGTGGCGATCTCCTCGGCCAGGCATGACACCGGCACCTGGCCGAGAACCTCGGGAGCGCCCCGAACCCGACTGTGCCAGCGCCCGAACTGGTCCTCGGCGCCAGGGCGCGGGATCATCGCCATCGACCAACCCACCGGTTTGCCGAACATGGCCCCGCCCGGCGTGTCGAAGTTCGCGGTGAGGATGTTGACGGCGTCGACCAGCCACGTGGCGACGGTGCCGAACTCCTGGTTGCACAGGCCGATGCGGCCGTGCACGACCGCCCGGCGAGCGCCGGCGATCTCGTGGGCGAGTTGGCGGATGCGTGCGGCCGGCACGCGACAAGTGCCGGCGACGGCGTCGGGCGTGTACGGCTCGACGGCCCGGCGCAGTTCGTCGACGCCGACGATCAGGTCGACGACGCCACCGAGATCGACCAGGCCGTCGGCGAACAACACGTTCACCACCCCGAGCAGCAGGTGGGCATCGGTGCCGGGGTAGATCGGGATCCACTCGTCGGCGTGATCGCAGGTGCCGGTGCGGCGCGGGTCGACCACTATGCAGCGCCCGCCGCGCTCGCGCAGGGCATCCATCTCGCCGAGCACGTCGGGCACCCCGATCAGGCTGCCCTGTGAGGCTTGTGGGTTGCCGCCCATCATCACGAACAGGTCGGTCCGGAAGATGTCGGCTCCGGGGAAGGTCCAGTTCTGCCCGTACAGCAGGGTGCTCACCACGTTCCTCGGCCACTGGTCGACGGTGCCAGCTGAGTAGATCCCCTGCTGTAACCCCGCCAGCATGGTGAACAGACCGGTGTAGCGGGCGAGCGACATGTTGTGCGCTGTGGGGTTGCCGACATAGGCGGTCATGGCACCGATGCCGTGCTCGGAGCGGACGGCGTGCAGAAGCTCCTCGCAACGCCGGAACGCGGTGTCCCAGTCGACCTCGCGCCACCGATCGCCCTCGCGGATCATCGGGACCCGGAGCCGATCGGGGTCGTGGTGAAGGTGGCCGAGGACCGTGCCCTTCGGGCAGATGTGGCCCTTGCTCCACACGTCGTCACGATTCGGGCGGATCAGCGTGACCCGATCGTCGGTGTGGTGCACCTCGAGCCCGCAGGCGACCTCGCACAACGTGCACGTGCGGTGATGGATTCGGGTCGCGTCGGCCATGGCGCGACGGTAGCCGGTCAGGCCTCGGTGACCCCGAGACATCGGCCGGGCCAGCGCACCGAGGTGAAGGGCCACGCCTCGGCCAGCCAGCGGTCGACCTCGGCCACGAGGACCGCTTCGAGATCGGCGTGAGCGGCTATGAGCCAGCAGCGGACCATCGCGACCGAACCGACCGGATCGGCGCCCACAGTCCGGGTTTCGTCGGGATCGATGTACACGCAGCCGATCACGTCGAACGGCGGCGCTGGTGACACGACCGAGTAGGCGAAGGCGCTGCCGTCGGCGAACTCGTGAGCATGCTGCTCGAGGTCGGCGAGGTTCTCGGCGAGCGACATCGGCCGCGGCCAGACATCACCCGCCCAGTCCTCGGACCGGAAGCCTGGGGTGGCCGCGACGTGATCGATGCTGTTCGTCCACGCCGCGTGGTCTCGGTCGTTGTGCTCCGGACCGAGCGGTTCGAGCCGGTACCGCTCGGTCACGAGCGGGACCGGTGGCTCGATCCGCCGGCCGAAGTCCATCAGCGTGCGGGGCGCCCGCGGCGGCGGTTCCGGCTGGCCGGAGCACCCGGGCGACCGTCGCGCGCCTGGGGTCGCCCGTCGCGCCGGCCTTCGCGCCGATGGTCGGGGCTGCTCTCGGGTCGAGCCGCGCGAACCGGGCGAGGCGTCACACGGGGCTCGCCTTCGGGCACCGGCAGGTCGCCGATGACGGCGGACCCGGGCGCCACGTCGAGAGTTGTGGGCCGGATGCCGGCCGCCTTCACGAGCGCCCGCATGTCCTTGCCCTGGTCGGTGGTGGCGATGGTCACGACCACGCCATCGTTGCCGGCCCGGGCCGTACGACCCGAACGGTGCAGGTAGGCCTTGTGCTCGGCGGGCAGATCGACGTGCACCACGAGGCCGATGTCGTCGACGTGGATGCCGCGGGCGGCGATGTCGGTGGCCACGAGGACCCGCATCTCACCCGCCGCGAAGCCCGCCAAGTTGCGCTCACGCGCGCCTTGGGCCAGGTTGCCGTGAAGCTCGCCGGCGTTGATGCCCGCCGCGTTGAGCTGCTTGGCCAGCTTCTTGGCGCCGTGCTTGGTTCGGGTGAACATCAGCGTGCGCTCATAGGCGGCGGCGATGTCGCGAACGACGCCGAACTTGTCGCCCGGCGCGACCGTGAAGACGTAGTGCGCCATCGACGACGGTGCCATCGCCGGCGGGTCGACCGAATGGGTCACCGGATGAGTGAGGTAGCGCTTGACCAGCACGTCGACACCGTTGTCGAGCGTGGCCGAGAAGAGCATCCGTTGACCGTCGGTTGGGGTGCGATCCATCAGGCGCTTCACGCCGGGCAGGAACCCGAGGTCGGCCATGTGGTCGGCCTCGTCGAGCACCGTGACCTCGACCTGGTCCAGGCGGCAGAAGCCTTGCCCGATGAGGTCTTCGAGCCGACCGGGACAGGCGACGACGATGTCGACCCCGGTACGCAAGGCGTTCACCTGGGGCCGCTGGCCGACGCCACCGAAGATCGTGGTCGTGCGGAGGCCGACTGCGGCCGCGAGGGGCTCGACGACACGGGCCACCTGAGTGGCCAGCTCGCGGGTCGGCACCAGCACCAGCGCCCGGGGGCTGTGGGGCTGGCGGCGACCCGACGGGCGGGCCAGCGCGGTGACGAGCGGGACGGCGAAGGCAATGGTCTTGCCGCTGCCGGTCTTGCCGCGACCGAGGACATCTCGGCCGGCGAGCGAATCGGGCAACGTGGCCGTCTGGATCGGGAAGGGCTCGATCGCGCCGAGCGCGGCGAGGACCTCGACGAGCGGCGCGGCCACGCCGAGGGCGGCGAATCCGAGCGGCTCGGACCCGTCGGCCGGCAATGTGCGTCCGGCCGTGTCGGCCGGCAATGTTCGCGGCGCGACAGCAGAAGTGGATATGACAGTGTTCATGGGTGAAATTCGTTTCGGTTCGGGTGGCCGCCAATGCGTGACCTGCAGACCCAGAACGTCAACCCGGGACAACACAACTCGTGCGGTGAGACTCAGCTCGACCGCTTCGCAACACGACCGCGGACACTCGATGTGAAGATCCGCTGAGGGACAGGGTACTGCTTCGGCACCGTTCGCGGACGGATCGACGAAGATAGGTCCATGGGAACCATCGAATTCACTCCATCGACCGGCGTCATCGTGACCGGCGGCGCCTCGGGCATTGGGAAGGCCTCCGCGACAGCGCTGGCGCAGAGCGGCCGACCGGTCGCGATCTGGGACCTCCAGACAAGCGCCGCCGAGTCGACAGCCGCCGAGTTGGCGGCGACCCACGGTGTCGCGACGATCGGATTCGGCATCGACGTCACGGACCGATCGCGACTGGCCGGCGCGGTCGACGCGAGCCGGGCGGCGCTCGGCTCGATCGGCGGTCTGGTCCACGCCGCGGGCGCGGTGCGTCCCGGCCCGATCGAGGCGCTCGACGAGACCACGTGGGACTTCGTCATCGACGTCAACCTGTCGGCCGAAGCCTGGATCGTCCAGGCAATCCTGTCCGATCTCGTAGCCAACCCCGGCTCGGCCATCGTCGGGATCGCGTCGATCGAGGGGCTCGTCGGTCACGGTGCGATCCCGTCGTATTGCGCGTCGAAGTCGGGGCTGCTCGGCCTCACGCGCTCGCTCGCCGACGCGCTCGGTCCCCGAGGCGTTCGGGTGAACGCCGTGTGCCCGGGCTACATCGAGACGCCGATGCTCGCCGGCGCGCTCACCAACGATGCGGCGCGAGCCGAGATGGAGGGCTCGTCGATGCTCGGTCGGCTCGGACAACCAGACGACATCGCCAAGCCGGTGCGGTTCCTGCTCTCGGACCAGGCGTCGTTCATGACCGGCACCTATCTGGTCGTCGACGGAGGCACCACCTCGCGCGACTGACGCGGTACCGTCGAGGCGTGGACCTCGCCGCCGAGCCCCGCGAGACGATCCTCATCCAGGTCTCGGGACCCGACCGCACGGGCATCACTGCGGGCGTGCTCGGCGTCCTCGCCCAAGCCGACACCGAAGTCCACGACATCGAACAGACCGTCATCCGCGGTCGCATCACGCTCGGCCTCGCGGTGACTGTCCCGGGCGGCCGCCAGCTCCAGAAGGAGCTGCTGCTGTTCGGCTGGGAACACGACCTGCATGTGGCGTTCGAGGCCGCGTCGCCGAACCACACGCCTCGCCAGCCCGGTCACGTCGTCACGGTGATCGGCCCTACGCTCACGCCGCGCGAGCTCGAAGCGGCGACCCGCTCGATCACCGACGGTGGCGGCAACATCGACCGAGTGGTGCGGCTCTCGCGCTACCCGGTGTGGAGCTACGAGCTGTCGATCAGTGGCGGCGACCCGGCCAAGATGCGCGAGAACCTCCTCGCCGCCGCCGCCGCCCACCCGACGATGGACGTCGCCATCCAGAAGGAAGGCCTGGGCCGGCGGGCCAAGCGCCTCGTCGTCATGGACGTCGACTCCACCCTCATCCAGGACGAGATGATCGACGTGCTCGCCGGCCTCGCCGGCGTCGGGCCCGAAGTCGCGTCGATAACCGCCCAGGCCATGCACGGCGAGCTCGACTTCGAACAGGCACTGCGCGAGCGGGTACGCCTGCTCGCCGGGCTCCGGGCCGACCGCCTTGACGAGGCCGCCGCCCGTCTCCGGCTGACACCGGGAGCCCGCACTTTCGTGCGCACGCTGCGTCGGCTCGGGTTCAAGACCGCGCTCGTGAGCGGCGGTTTCACCGTGTTCACCGACCGGCTCGTTGCCGAGCTCGGCGTCGACCACGCCTATGCCAACACCCTCGAGATCGTCGACGGGCATCTGACCGGTGAGGTCACGGGCACGATTGTCGACCGTCGCCGCAAAGCCGAGATCCTGCGCCAGGTCGCCGCCGAAGAATGCGTGTCGGTCGAGCAGACGGTGGCGATCGGCGACGGCGCCAACGACCTCGACATGATCGCCGCCGCCGGCTTGGGCGTGGCCTTCTGCGCCAAGCCGGCGCTTCGCAACGCCGCCGACACGTCGGTCACGGTGCCCTACCTCGACGCCATCTTGTTCCTGCTCGGCGTGAGCCGCGAGGAGGTCGAACTGGCCGACGCCGGCGACGTCAGTCCGCCGCCATCGTCCGCCGGCTGAGCTTCCACGAACCGCCGATTCTCACGAGCTCGTCGGAGTAGATGCCGGCGGTCATCACCCCGAACTTGCCATCGCCGTCTTTCATCCACATGTGCAGGTACGACTTGGCGCTGGCACGGTCGCCATCGACGTCGATCGACACGTTGCTGACCACGTGACGGGCGCCCGGGATCATCGCCGGCAGGGCGGCCGCGAACTCGACCAGTGCTGCCCGGCCGTTGATCGGCGGCATGAGTCCCGGGTCGAACGCGCCGTCGGCGACGAACAGATCGGCCCACGCGTCGGCTTGACCCGAGTCGATCAGGTGGTTGTAGTCGGCGAGCAGCTTCTGAATGGCGAGGACGTCCTCGACGGACATGGCGAACCTCCGGTGGGTCGCCGCCGACGATACCCTCGCCGGCTGTGACGACCCGGCTCGTGCTCGCATCGGCGTCGCCGCGGCGCGTGGAGCTCTTGCGACGAATCGGCGTCGATTCGGCGGTTCGCCCGGCCGAGGTCGACGAATCGCCCCGACTGGGTGAGGCACCAGCCCGGCTCGTCCGCCGTCTGGCGCTCGCCAAGGCCCGGGCCGTTGGTCGACCGGGCGAGTTGGTGCTGGCGGCCGACACCGTGGTCGCACTCGACGGCGCGATCCTGGGCAAGCCGGTTGATACCGCCGACGCGGCGCGAATGCTGCGGCAGCTCTCGGGGCGCGACCACGTCGTGCTCACCGGGGTCGCCGTCGTCGGTCTCCCCATGACCGGTCCGGCCGTTTCGGCGTCGGCTGTCGAACGCACCCGGGTTCGCTTCATCGATCTGACCGACA
>CAYMJU010000136.1:0-6334 GCA_964390555.1 uncultured Acidimicrobiales bacterium
CACGGGTTCGGGTGACACGGGTTCGGGTGACACGGGTTCGGGTGACACGGGTTCGGGTGACACGGGTTCGGGTGACACCGGTTCGGGTGACACCGGTTCGGGTGACACGGGTTCGGGTGACACGGGTTCGGGTGACACCGGTTCGGGTGACACCGGTTCGGGTGACACCGGCGGCGATGGCGGTGGGGTGGTCGTACCGGCAGCCGATGTCGACGTGTGCGAGATGTTCACCCCCGAGGAACTGCAGCCGTTCGTCGACTTCCCCATCGAGGAGGGTGATCCCTTCTTCAGCGGTGGCTCGCTCAACAGCTGCGACTGGGTGAGCCCCAACGACGCTCCGGTCGACGACATCGGCTCGATCAGCATCCGGCTGAGCGACGACGCCAGCTTCGTCCTCATCGACGATGGGGCCTACCCGATCTCCGGCCTCGGCGCGTCGGCCGAGGTGGAGCGCCTGTACGGCCAGACCAACGTGCACTTCGGTCCTAGCGTGGTGACGTTCCAGGTCGTCGGAATGCGCTCGCCCACCCCCGATATCTCAGGCCAGTATCCGGATCTCGTGAATCCGGCTGACGCGCTGACGACCACCGAGGACTCCCACGCGTCGTTGGCCCTGGCCCTGGCGTTCGCAGACCGCTTCGCCGGCTGACACCCTCGCGCCGAACGTGGCCTTGGAACGCGCGCCACTGTCAGGCCACCGCAACGGTGCGGCGGTGCCAGCCTTCGGCACCGTTGGGCGCGGGAGCTCGCGGGCCCTCGGGCTGGACGTTCCCGTCGCCGTCGATGGTGCGGACCTGGAGCTCGTGGTCGCCGGACGTGGCGTCCCACTCGTACACCCATTGGACCCAGGTCTCCTCCGACACCGACCCGGCGAGTCGCGCCGGGCGCCACTCGCCGCCGTCGATGCGAACCTGGACTTCGGCGATGCCGCGGTTCGGAGCCCACGCCACGCCGGCTACCGCGACCGGGCCGGCCACGAGGTCGTCGCCGCGCCGGGGTACGTCGATGCGCGAGGTCGTCTTCATCGGCGCCATCTGTGACCAGCCCCGCGGGATCCAGAACCCTTCCTCGTCAAAGGTGGTGAGCTTGATCTCGCGGAGCCACTTGACCGCCGACACGTAGCCGTACAGGCCGGCGATGACGAGGCGGACCGGGAACCCGTGACGGATGGGGAGCGGCTCGCCGTTCATGCCGACAACCAGCAGCGCCGAGCGGCCGTCGTACGCGGCCTCGACGGGGAAGCCGGCGGTGAAGTCGTCGACCGAACGCCCCATCACCTGTTCGGCCCCCGGCTGCACGCCGGCCCGGTCGAGGATGTCGGCCAGGGGCACGCCCGTCCACACCGCGTTGCCGACCAGGTCACCGCCGATCTCGTTGGAGACGCACGAGAGTGTCACGACCCGTTCGATCAGATCCATGCCCAAGATGTCGTCGTAGGCCAGCGTGTACGGCGTGTCGACCATGCCGGTGATGTCGAGCCGCCAGCTCCGAGGATCGACCTGGGGGCTGATGAGCGAGGTGTCGATCTTGTAGAAGTTGTTGCCTTCGCTGCTCGTGACGTAGCTGGCGAGGCCCTCGATCGAGTCGAGGTCATCGAGCGACGTGAGCGTCGAGGCCAGCTCGGACTCCGGGGACGACGTCACCGCCCCGTTCGCCGCGACTTCGGTCCGGATGCGCTGGGCGGCCGACTCGCCGCGGAGCGCTCGCCCGGCGCCGACGGCCGTCGCGGCGAAGGCGCCCGCGGCTCCGGCGTAACCGAAGAACGCCCGGCGGGTAGCCCGTGGATCGACGGGGCTCTCGATCGCCGACCGCGCAGGGCGACCGGTTGCGCCAGCGCGACGAGCGGGCACGAGGAGTCGACCCTCCGCTCGGGCCAACAAGAAGCGCAGCGTCAGCCACCCCGCGACCCCGGCGGCGATCGCCGCGGCCCAGCTGAGGCCATCGGCCGACAACGGGTCGCGGGCGACCAGCCAACCGCCGACGAGGGTGAAGGCGACGAACACCGCGTCGCCGATGCGCCGGCGCCCCAGGGCGGCTCGCCCGGTCGCGGCGGCGATACCCATGGTGATCACGATCACGCCGATGGTCAGGGCGATCTTGTCGTTCTCCCCGAAGATCTCGATGGCGTCTTTCGCCAAGTCCCCCGGCACCACGTCGATGAACCACTCGCCGGCCGACAACACCAGCGACGGGACCTTCTCGCTCATGTCGCTGAACACTTCGCCGAGGGCGAGGGCCACGCCGGCCGCGGCCAGCCCGGCGACGGCGCCGAGGCCGCCGGTTTGTCGCCCGCGGTCGGCTCGCGTGTCGAGCAGATCGGGTTCGGCGGTACTGCGGCTCTCGGTCGTCGTCATGATCGCTCCAGCCTGGCGTCGGGCCGGCCCTAGCATGGGCCGTACCTCGTTCGTAACCCACGAGCGGGTGGATCCCTGCCCAGTGGGATCGATGGTAGGGCGATACCACCTTGGAATCGGGCGACGACCCCCTCAACAATCCGACAACACGTACGGTCGATCTGACCCAGTGGGGTGCTGGCGCGGCGAACCTCGAGTCGGTCCCCGGGCTCGGGCGGGTGACACGGGTGGAGCGGGGCGAGTGCGATGTCATCACCGAGCGAGGGTGGGTGCGGGCCCTGTCGGACTCGACCCGAGCGCAGGGTCAGTTCGCACCGGCAACCGGTGACTGGGTCCGCGTCGAACGCCGCGGCGATCTCGCACTGGTGATCGCCGAGGTGCTGCCGCGCGGCAAAACGCTCGCGCGGCGTGATCCCGGAGAGCAGGGCATCACCCAGGTGCTCGTCGCGAACGTCGACACGGTCTTCATCGTGCACGGCATGGATCGCCCCCTTCCGCCGGGCCGCATCGAACGCTGCCTCGTCATCGTGTGGGCGAGCGGCGCCCAGCCCGTGGTGGTGCTCAGCAAGCTCGACGTGGCCAGCGGCGACGGCGAGATCGAGGCAACCGTTCGTGCCGTCGCACCCGGGGTCCCCGTCGCGGCGATCAGCGCCGAGCGCGGGATCGGCATGGGTGAGCTCGCCGGCTGGCTCCGCCCGGGCACGACCACGGCGCTGCTCGGTGAGTCCGGCGCCGGCAAGTCGACGCTCGTCAACGCCATGCTGGGACACGCTGCGCAGGCCACCGCCGAGGTGCGCCAACACGATGCCAAGGGCCGTCACACCACCATCACCCGGGATCTCTTGCTGCTCCCGAGCGGCGCCCTGGTCGTGGACACGCCCGGCATCCGCGCCGTGGGCCTCGTCGGCGGCGGCGACGCGTTGGCGATCGTGTTCGCCGACATCGAGGACCTGGCCGAGCGATGTCGCTTTCACGACTGCGTCCACGGTGACGAGCCGGGATGCGCTGTGCGTTCGGGTGTCGAGGCCGGTCGGCTCGACCCCCGCCGGCTCGGCCGATACCGGCTGATGGCGGCCGAGCTCGACGAGCAGACCGATCGCGATGCCGAGCGGGCCCGCCGCTCGAACCGTCGCCGCTGAGAGGGCGAGCCGATAGGCGAGCTGCAATGTGACAGTGGCGCTTCTCGCCTGCGATAGCAGGCGGGCGAAACCGATCGGAAGCTGAAACAGTCACCTCGTGGCGCGGATTGTGAGTCGGCGCCCACAGCGGTATTGCTGGGTCGCCGCGCCTGTCGGCGAGGCTCAGCCTCGGGCGGCGTCGAGAGCCGCGAGTGCCCGGCGGTCGACCTTGCTCGTGGCGTTGAGCGGCAGCGCGTCGATGATCCGGATCGCTTCGGGCAGCTTGTAGTGGGCCAGGCGATCCGAGCCGTGGGACCGTAGATCGTCGAGCGAGGGGGGCCGGGCCGTGTCGAGCGGTACCACCATGGCCACCCCGATCTCGCCCATGACCGGGTCGGTGCGAGGCACGACGGCGATCTGGGCGACGAGGGGGTGCGTTCCGAGCACCGATTCGACCTCGAGCGGGTACACGTTGTACCCGCCGCGGATGTACATCTCCTTGACCCGGCCGGCCAGCCGCACCAGACCCCGGTCGTCGATGCGGGCCAGATCCCCCGTCCGCAACCATCCGCCGACGAGGGCGCGGGCCGTCTCGTCGGGCAGGTTCCAGTAGCCGCTCATGATCGCCGGCGACCGCAGCCACAGTTCGCCGACCTCGCCACCGGGCCCCACCACGCCGTCGGAATCGGCGATCTTGACCTCGACGCCGGCGCGGGGTCGCCCGATCGTGTACAGCGCTTCCTCGTCGTCGGCGTCGGGCGCAGTGCCGAGGCCCACGCCACCGGACTCCGTCGACGAGTAGCGGATGATGTACGGCGCGCCGTAGCGGGCTCGGGCTTCGGCCACCAGCGCCGGCGGCGAGGCGGCGGCGCCCGCAACGATCCCGGTCACGCACGAGAAGTCAAAGCTGTCGAAGTCGGGGTCCCGCAGCATCAGCGCCAACTGCGGCGGGATGGCGGTGACGGTGGGCATGCGGTAGGTGTGGATCAGCGCGTTGACGTCAGCGGCACGCCACCGGGGCAACAGGTGGGTGGTGCCACCGCCGGCCAGGATCCACTGGACCTTGGTCATGTACCCGATGTGGGCGAACTGGGTGGCCGAAAGGCCGTGACCGCCACCGCCCCACGCCCCGCCGGTGTCGAGCCGGGCCACGGCTTCGAGCTGGCGGTTGCAGAACCACGCCCCTTTGGGCTCGCCCGTCGAGCCCGAGGTGAAACAGATCTCGACCGGCCGCTCGGGGTCTGCGGGCAGGTCCGTGGGCGCGGCGGCCGCGTGGCCCGAGCGGAGGTCGGCGAAGATGGCGCCGGCATGGTCAGCGATGGTCGTCTCGATGACCCGCAGGTCGCTGGGCAGTCCCGCGGCCAGGTCGGCGCAGGTGATGACCAGATCGGGGGCGGCCGCCGCCGCGACACGGGACCGCTCGGGTGCGGTCAGGCGCGGGTTGATTCCGGCGGTAACCCCTCCGGCTTTGGCGACCGCGAGGTAGGCGACCGTGTAGTCGACCGTCGATGGCAGAGCCAGGGCGACGACGGTCCCGGGGCCGACACCTATGCCGGCCAAACCGACCGCTGTCTCGTCGGACAACCGGTCGAGCTGGCGGTAGCTGACCGTCCACCCTTCGGGCATCTGGTACGCGGCCCGGTCGTCGAACTGCTGGGCGGCACGTTCGATCACCTCGGGAAGCACGCCGAGCACGCTACCGACCTTGGAACCCGCCCAGGTTTAACTGTCGCGTGGCGCGAGACGTAGCCTTCGCGCCGTGGATTTTCGGTTGTCGGTGAGCGAGGAGATGCTCCGCGACGAGGTGCGCACGTGGCTCGAGGAGCACCTCGTCGGCGACTTCGGCGGGCTCCGCGGCAAGGGCGGGTATGGCCGCGACGACATCCCCGCCGAGCTCCAGATCGCGTGGGAGCGCGAGCTGGCGTCGGGGGGATGGCTCGGTCTCGGCTACCCAGCCGAGGTCGGCGGCCGGCCCGCGACCCTGTTCGAGCAGGTGACGTTTTTCTCCACCTACGTCGAGGCCCGGGCGCCCGGCCGCATGTCGAACATCGGGGTCACGCTGCTCGGCCCGACCCTTCTGGCCTATGGGAAGCCCGAACAGATCGCCCGTTTCGTGCCGCCGATCCTTCGCGGCGAGGAGTTCTGGTGCCAGGGCTACAGCGAGCCCAACGCGGGTTCCGACCTGGCCGGCGTGGCGACCCGGGCCGCGCTCGACGGCGACCAGTGGGTCGTCAACGGGCAAAAGGTGTGGACGTCGCTCGCCCAGCACTCGCAGTGGGCGTTCGTGGTGTGCCGCACCGACCCGGGGTCGAGCCGTCACGCCGGCCTGTCGTACCTGCTCGTACCCATGGACCAGCCGGGCGTCGACATCCGGCCGATCGTCCAGGTCACCGGCGGTACCGAATTCAACGAGGTGTTCTTCAGCGATGCCCGCACCGACGCCGCCAACGTGGTCGGCGAGGTCGGCCAGGGATGGCCGGTCGCCATGGGCACGCTCGGGTTCGAGCGGGGCGCGTCGACACTCGGCCAGCAGCTGATGTTCGCCCACGAGCTGGACGAGCTGATCGACGCGGCCCGGAGCAACGGCCGCTCGACCGACCCCGTCGTTCGCCAGCAGCTCGCCCACGCCTGGTCGACCCTCGAGATCATGCGCTACAGCAACATTCGCATGCTGACGGCCATAAACAGCGATGGCGTGCCCGGTCCCGAGATGTCGATCGGCAAGCTCTACTGGTCCAACTGGCACCGTCGCTTCGGCGAAGTGATGCTCGACGTGACGGGCGCGGCCGCGCTCGCCGCCCGCGCCGATGGCACCGTGTCGCACGAGCCGGCGGCCGTCGACTACCCGCTGTCGCCCACGCC
>CAYMJU010000137.1:0-3455 GCA_964390555.1 uncultured Acidimicrobiales bacterium
CTGGTGGGGACCACGACGAGGACCGACCCACATCGACAACCTGATCTTGTTGTGCCGATACCACCACACCCAGCTACACCGCGGCACCTGGACCCTCCCACCCGACATCATCGACCGGGCCGAACGGTGCCTCCAACGACACAACACCCCACAACGCAACCAGCGGCAACGACAACCCCGACCAACACCCACCGGCGTGCCGTGACCGCGGCAGGCCGCAAGAAGCGACCCCCGCGCTCTACTACCGGCCGTGCTGGACCGCCACCCCGCCGCGGGGCCTGCGCGCCCGGCGGAGCGGCGGCCTCCAAGCGACAGACGCCAGAGCGCGCGACAGGCGTGCAGCGCCACCGGTTGTTTCTTCACCTGCGGGCTTCGCGGATTGGCCGCTGCGCTCGACGTCGACCTGGCCGAGCCGATCTTCGGGGTTCTCGTTCCTGCGGGCTTCAGCGGACAGTTAGGGCTCGTCCGTGCCAACCCAGGTGCCGCTGGCGTTGCCCGGGCGTCTCATCGTTCACGGCGAAGGCGACCCGCTTGCCCGACTCGACCAGTCCGCCCCCGCCGTTGCCACTCCAGGCGGCGACGAGCGTCGTGGGTCTCGACGACTTGGCGGTGCTCCGGTTCAACCACCTCGACCAACCAAGCCTGATCGATGCCGTTGCCTTCGCGTCCGTGATCATGCCGTGCCGTGTGGTTCCAGATCCGCCGCCCGCGGAGAAATCGACGTTCTCGTTCGCCCGAAGTCCCGACCGATCCGGACCGTCTCCGGGGTGTGTGGTGGGTGCGACATCTCGGCCTTCTCATCTTCGGTGTCGGTGCCGTCGTGGCCATCGGCCTGGCGCATGACGAGAGCCAGATCCGCCGGTGTCGACACGGTGTCGAGCGCGGACGCGGCGACCGGCACTCGCTTCGCCGTCGATGCGGCCCTGCTCAACAGCGGGGCCACAGGACCGCATCGGTGTCGCCCCCGGCTCGGTGTCGCCCCCGGCTCGGTGACGGTGTTCAATGCGGGCGATTCGCTGGTTTGTCGGAGCCGGCGGCGGATCAGACGCCGGCGGCATCGGTCCACCTCGCCGAGGGCACCAGGAGAGCGGGCCGGCCGGACGCCTTGTGGGTGACCAACCTGTCCGGGGAACCCCGCTTCTCGTGGACCGCATCAACACCCGCGGTTCGGCACGGGTGCCTCTGACAGTCGGCCGGTCGGTCGGCGACGTCCATACCCGTCGCCAATCCTGTCAATCCGGGAGTCGGCGCGGCTTGGTCAGTTTCGATCACTGGGGCCGAGCGGACGTCGGCGTCGACCGGTGGCTCCGGATCTAGGTCGAATTCGGCGACCGCTCAACGTGGGGGAACAACGATGTCTGAACGGCAGATGCCTGAACGGCAAGGGACTGTCCGATCGGCTGTTCGGGCTCCGGTCTGGCGAGCAACTCGTCGAGCGCATCCATGGAGGTGATCGGGCTTGCGCCCTTGTCCTGTAAAGGCTGGTTGCCGGGTCCTTCTCCCGGCCCGCGCCACACGACGACCCGGCCGAACCGGCCCCTGAGCGCCTCGACGGCACCCGACCAGGTTCCACCCTTGTCGGCCTCGCTCGCGACGACAACGGTGACGACAGACTGGGCGTACACGAGCTTGTTGCGCCCCATCGCGTTTCCTGTGCTGAACGGGGCGTCGGGGCTGTACGGCGTACACATCACAGTCGTACCGCCGTGAATGGCTCGGCGCACGTCGGGGCTCTTGAGGGTGCGAACGAGCGAATCCGCCAGAATGCCGATGACTGTTCCGCCGGCCTGGAACGCCGCGTTCATGGCGAGTTGGTCGACCCCTCGGGCTCCGCCCGAAACCAGTGCCAGACCCAGTCGTGCCGCATGTGCCGCGGCGGCTTTCGCGATCTCACCACCATCTGGGGACACCTCGCGGCTGCCAACGACACCCAGACCAGGGTGGTCGAGCAACTCCACCGCGCCGGCCGCATACAGCACTGGCGGTGCTTTGGTCCCGAGGCGCGCGATGAATCGCTGTGGGTAGTGGTCGTCGAAGGGACTCAGCACCGAGAGACCTGACTGATCGAGCCGCTCGAGTTCGAAGGCCACGGCCGTCGCCCGATCTAGAAGCGCAACGATCCGGTCCGAGAGTTCCGAGGCGAGCCCGTGCCGTTTGGTCAGATCGTCCGCGGCTTGGCCGAGCAGTGCACTCGGCTTGCCGATGTGGTCGCAGAGCTTCCAGAACTCCGCGGCCTTGAGAGGCAGCAACCCATCGCTCGACAGCCGGCTGACGAGGAGGATCGTGGCGAGCGAGTCTTCGACGTGTCTCATGCGGCCAACCCCCCAGCGGCGTCGGCCAGGGCGAACGGGAAGACCGGTCCCGCTCCAGCGTTCAGAAGCTTCCAGCCGATCGCGGTCATCGTCCACCTCGAGTCCACGATGTCATCGACGAGCAGCACCGGGCCCGATGGGATCGGGCCGCGGACATCGAAGACGCTACGAACGTTGCGGTACTGCTGGGGGCTGTTCCGCATCGTGTTCTGAGGGTCCGTGTCACGCACCTGCACCACCGCATCCTCGTAGCCGAGACCGAGCGTTGCCGCCAAGCGACGAGCGAAGTCCGGCACCAACTCGGGGTGTCGGAGAGATGGAACGAACGTCACCCAAGCCGGGGCCGGAACCGGCCGCCACCGCTGCTCGATCAGCTTCGCCGCGGCGACGACCAGCTGATCGTCGAACCGGCCGTCGACCTGCTTGCCCGACTTGACGAGGCTCCCCCATCCGTCGTCGGCCCAGGCGGCCAGGGCGCGACCCGGCTGCAGGAGCCGGTCGCCGGCGATGCGGCCCCCGTCGGGGAACTGCTTGCGGGGTTCGATGACGCGTTCGGCCGAGCGGAGGTACTCCACGGCGTCGCGGACGATGGCGGGATCGAGATCGATGAGCAACGTGTCGCCATGGCAGTTGTCGCAGATCCCGCACGGCTCGGCGCCGACATCGTCTAGGTAGCTGCGCAGGAGTTGCATGCGGCACTCGGCGGTTCGGATGTAGCCGATCATCTGCGATTGCTCGGTTCGGCGCAGCGCCGTGACCGACTCGACCCGATCGCGATCGAACGACCACGGGCGCAACGTTCTCAGCCACCGGTTGCCGTCACGCTCGACGGCGCCTTCGACCTCGAGCGTCTTGAGCAACGCTTCCAGCTCGCTCCTCCTCACGTTCACGGCGTCGAGAAGGTCGGCTCTCGACACGGCCTCGGCTCGATCTTGGAGGAACCCGACAACACGTTCGGCGAGATCGGCTGGGGGGAACGCTGATCGGATGAAGAAGTCCTGGATGTCGGCGTCCTCGGCGCCATTCATCAAGACCCCGAGCGACTCCGGGAGCGCGCGGCCGGCCCGGCCGACCTGCTGGTAGTACGCGATCGGCGAGCCCGGTGACTGGTAGTGGATGACGAACGCCAGGTCGGGCTTGTCG
>CAYMJU010000138.1:0-4262 GCA_964390555.1 uncultured Acidimicrobiales bacterium
GCTCGGTCAGCGCAGCCGCGAGCTCGCCTTGTTGCGGGCGATCGGAGCCGATCCCCGCCAGCTGCGCCGGTCGGTGATCGGCGAGGCGCTGTTCGTCGGCCTGGTCGCCGCGGCGATCGGTCTCGCGGCAGGCGTAGGGACATCGCTCCTCCTCCGAGCCGTGTTCGGCGCGATCGGTGCGGATCTTCCTGACGCGCCCCTGCTCGTGTCGGTTCGCACCGTTCTGGTCGCCTTTGGTGTGGCACTCGTGGTCACGCTCGTCGCCGCGGTCGGTCCGGCTCGCCGGGCGGCCAAGGTCCCGGTGATGGCCGCCCTCCGAGATGGTGTCGGCGCCGACGCGCCGATTGCCCGCCGGCGGTTGTTCGCTGGCGCGGTCGCCCTTGCGCTCGGCGCCGTTGCCGGGTCGGCGGGACTGGCCGGCACCGGTGGCGTCGCCGCGACGCTCGCGTTGCTCGGGTTGGGTGCTGCCCTCGTCTTCGTGGGCCTGGCCATGGTCAGCCCGGTGGTGGCCCGGCCGGTCACCGCGCTACTCGGCTGGCCGACGGGTCGCCTGTGCGGGATCAGCGGTCGCCTGGCCAAGAGCAACGCCGGCCGGAACCCGACCCGTACGGCAACGACGGCCGCGGCGTTGATGATCGGTCTGGCGTTGGTGAGCATGGCTCTGGTCGTCGGGCAGTCGCTCAAGACCGACCTGCGGGCAACGCTCGAAGGTACGGTCAGCGCTGACTACGTGGCGATCGAGCCGTCCGAGACGGAGCTACCCGGCGGTGTCATCGACGAGATCGAATCGTCGCCGGTGTTCGGTCAGCACGCCGAGGTGCGCTACGACGAGGCCCGACTCGGCGGATCGGTGTTCGGTGGTGCGGTCGTCGAGATCGGCGCGGTCGACACGGCCTCGTTCGGCGCGCTGGTGGACCTGGGTCTCGTCCAAGGGCGTTACCCGGCCATCGGGAGCGACGAGGTGCTGGTCACCGACGACGTGATCGGCGACGGCGTCGCTATCGGTGACTCGTTCCCGGTCGAGTTCTCCTCGGGCGAGACCACGACGGCGATCGTCGTCGGTGCGTACTCCGAGAAGGCGATCCTGGGCGAGGACGTGGTGTTCGACGTCTCGGCGTTCGAACGACACGGCGCCGAAGCGAGCCCGTCGTGGATCGTGTTCGACGCCGCGCCCGAAGCCGATCCCGCGGCCGCGGCTGCCGTTGTTGGCGCGATCGCCGAGCGCTATCCGACGATCGCGGTCGAGACCGCCGGCGAGTACGCCGATCGGATCGAGGGGATGATCGACCAACTCCTGGCCGTCGTGAACGTGCTGGTGGCCCTCGCGGTGATCGTGGCGCTGATCGGCATCGCCAACACGCTCGGGTTGTCGGTCTTCGAGCGGACTCGCGAGCTTGGTCTCGTGCGGGCCGTCGGCATGACCCGCCGCCAGCTACGGCGCATGGTGCGCCTCGAGGCCGCAATCATCGCCGCCTTCGGTGCGACCCTCGGGGTGGCGACCGGTGTGCTGTTCGGCTGGGCGACTGTGACCGCGATGCCCGACGACGTGATGTCGGTCATCGACGTGCCGTGGACCCAGGTCGGCGTGCTCGTCGCGGTGGCGGCGGCGGCCGGGCTCGGCGCCGCCTGGCTCCCGGCCCGCCGCGCCGGTCGCCTGGACATCCTCCAAGCGATCTCGGCCCCCTGACCGCCATCTGAGGTTGTGCTTCTGTGAACGGTTACGCCCTCGCGTGGGGCGTAACCGTTCACGGTTTCACGTCTACGGGCGGCTGGGGTCGTGGTGTTCGGCGAGCTCGCGGAACTCGTCGGCGACGGAGTGTGACCGGCCGAGGACGGCGGTGGCGTACCCCACGGCTGCGGTGCCGAACCGCTCGCGTACTCGGTCGATCGAGTGGTCGACGGCGAGGCGCGCCGCCCCGGTGGGGGAGCCGGGCCGCTCACCATCGGTCGCGTCGCAATCGCGACCGAGCGGGAGCTCCAGCTGGAGGCACCGTTGCTCATCGAGGTTGGAGACCGAAACGGCGAGCAGCGATATCTGCCGGTCGGTGCCGGTCACCGCTCCGAGCACCAGAGCTTCGGCGATGTCGGTGACGGTCAGCGTCGATGACACGGGCTGGCCGAGGGTCCGGGAACGGGTGATCGAGCCCATGTCGGCGAAGCGGATGCGCACGGTGACCGTGCGCCCGGCTCGGCCGCTGCGCCGAAGCCGCGAGGCCACACGATCGGACAGATGTGCGAGGACCTCTCGCATGAACGCCGGGTCGGCGGACCGGCGCCCGAATCCCGACTGCGCCCCGACCGAGGAGCTACGCCGCCGCTGCTCCACCGCCCGCCGATCATCGTTGGCGGCGAGGAACCCGACCTTGGCGCCGAGGGCGCGCCCGAGGACCGATTCCAGCAGCGTGGAATCGACGGCCGCGAGCTGGCCGATCGTGTCGATGCCTCGGTCGGCCAGCCGCTGGCGCATCACGGGCCCGACCCCCCAGATCAACCCGACCGGCAGTGGTTCGAGGAACTCTTGTTCGTGATCGGGCGGCACGACGACCATCCCGTCGGGCTTCGCCACCTGCGACGCGACCTTGGCGAGATGCTTGGTCGACGCGACGCCGATGGAGATCGGCAGCCCTGTCTCGGCGCGAACCCGGGCGCGGATCTGCTCGGCGATCGACGGCGGGGATCCGAACAGGTTGACCGCGCCGACCACGTCGAGGAACGCCTCGTCGATCGAGACCTGTTCGACGATCGGCGTGAAGTCGTGGAGGATGGCCATCACCGCTTCGCTCAGCCGCTGGTACTCGCGAAGGTGGCCGGAAACGAAGGTGAGCCCCGGGCAGAGCCTGCGGGCCTGATGGCCGGACATGCCGCCCTGGACGCCGAACCGCTTGGCCTCATAGGACGCCGCGAGAACGACGCCACCGCCCACCGCGATCGGTCGGCCCCGCAACGACGGGTCCAGCAGCTGCTCGACCGAGGCGTAGAACGCATCGAGGTCGGCGTGGAGAATCGTCGACGCGGGGCCCATCCCCCAAACGTAACCAAACACGTGTTCGGTTACAAGGGGCGCTCTTGCTAATCGGGTGGGTTCACGAAGTTCTCGATGAGAGCGGCCAGTTCGGCGGGGCGGTCGACCATCACGAACGTGGAGGCACCGGCGACGATCTCGAGTCGGGCGTTCGGAAAGTCGCCGGCCAGCCGCTCGGCGTGGTCGAGCGGGAAGAGCTTGGCGTCCCGGTCGCCCCACGCGAGCAGTACCGGCTTCTCGAACGCCTTCAGGGCCGGGACCGCCTCGAGCGTGATCGACGATTCGAGCGTGCCCGACGTCCGTACCGCGTCGCTCCGCGCCGCGCGGCTGTCGAGGAATCGGCCGAACAGGGAGCGCGTGGTCGCTTCGTCGGGCCGAGTGGCGCAGACCGACTTAAGGAAGTACCGCCGCCCGGGTCCCGTGGCGAGGAGCCTGAGGACCTCACCGGACACGTACACGCCGTGCACGAACACGACGGTCGGCCCGGCGCCCTCGTCGGTGTAACGCACCGTCACGCCGTCGAGCTCAACCCGATTCGTTTCGTTCATCGCCACATCAGAGCACGTCGGGCTGCCAACGGTCCGGCCGGCGGAGATCGCCAGCCCCGTGCCGCTCGACTCGTACAATCGGTGCGTGGAGCCAGACGCCGACCGTTCCGATGCCGTCGTGAGCGAGCTGCGCGGCGCCGGGGCCGTGTTCGCACTGGTCTTCGGTAGCCGAGCGCGCGGCGACGCTCGCTCGGACTCCGACCTCGATGTCGCGGCGTGGTGGCCCGTCGACCCTCCGAACTCGTGGGACATCGATCTACCGGCCGGTGTCGACCTCGTCGTGTTGAAGCCCGTCATGTCGCTCGAGTTGGCGGGACGCATAGCCCTCGACGGCCGGGTCCTGTTCGAGGACGACCCGGCGGCACGGGTGCGATGGGTGGCCGACACCCGCAAGATCTGGCTCGACGAGCGCCCTCGCTTCGAGACCGCACACCGCACCTACCTGGAGGCCGCGGCCCGTGGTCGATGAGGGCCGCGTCGTCCGCCTGCTGCGGGGTATCGGTGATCGAGTGGCGCGGCTAGAGGCCGCGGCGGGGCTGGCCGAGGACGACCGCGGCTCGCTCTGGCTCGACGGCGTCAAGTACCTGCTCGTCACCACGATCGAGGGGTGCATCGACGTCGCCCAGCACATCGGATCGGCGCAAGGCTACGCCCCTCCCGACACGAACGACGCGGCGGTCAGGGCGCTCGGC
>CAYMJU010000139.1:0-2938 GCA_964390555.1 uncultured Acidimicrobiales bacterium
ACCGCCAACCAAGTTACATTCTGGAATGCCCTGCGCGCCGCCGGCGTGCGGCAACCGGTAACCCACTACGGACGGCTTTTCGCTGAGCCACTGCGGGCTGACTAAACCGACTATTCTCCGGCGAATGGCGACTTTGGGTCAACCTCGACCTGCCAGCGCGTCGCCGATTTTCTCCTATCCTACCGATCAGCGGTCGTTGTTCAAGGCTCAGATCGCTTCATCGCGAACCGACGCTCCTGGCCCGCAAGGTGCGTGGCTGCCCCGCCTTGATCCAGCTCGAAACTGAGGGATAAGCTGCCGTCGGTCAGGAAACCGGCCTTCCAGGATGGCTGAAGCTCTTTCGTTCAGCTCGGTCCATCCCAGGCTTGCGTGTCGGGTAAGACCCACGAGCAAATGTGTTCGTGAAGGTACTAGAGAAAAGGGCTCACGGTCATGAATTCACTCTCCCGCATAGCCACGATACTTGCGGTCATTTCGCTTCTCGGTCCGTCAGCCAGTTTCGCACAGACGCTGCCGTTGCCCGAAACACTGGTCGCGGCATCATCCGACCAGGGCGAAGCCCTGCTCATTGATGCGGATGCGCGGGAAGCCTACTTCCCTCTGGTCAACAGTTTCGTCACCCAGCAGAACCAAGCTTTCTGTGGTGTCGCCAGCACGGTGATGGTGTTGAACGCGATGGAACTGCCGGCTCCGGCCGTTCCAGCCTTCGACCCCTACCGCACATTCACGCAGGACAATGTCCTGACGCCTGAAACCGAGAAAATCATTCCGCTGGAGACGATCAAGAAGCAGGGCATCACTATTGACCAGTTGGCAGGGCTCGTAGGCACCTACCCGGTGATCGTCAAACTCAACCATGCCGCCGACAGCAACATCGACAAGTTCCGCACCGAGGCGCGGGTTGCGCTCGCAACGCCCGGTCACTTTGTCATCATCAACTACCTACGCAAAGCCATAGGCCAGGAAAAAGGCGGCCACATCTCGCCGCTAGCCGCCTATGACGCTGAAACTGACCGTTTCCTGATCCTCGACGTGGCGCGCTACAAGTATCCGCCCGTCTGGGTGAAAACGGCAGACCTGTTCGGGGCCATGAACACCACCGACAGCGACAACGACAACAAGACCCGCGGCTATTTGATCGTCGCAAAGAAATAGGGGCATTCACTCGTGGGCGAGCCGCCGCTCAAGGGCATTTGGGGGAAACCGTTGGAGGCCGAAACCTCGCATGTGACCGGCGGCTGCCTCTGCAGTCGCATCCGCTATGAAGCCGAGGTGTTCTTGCAGAACGGCTATATCTGCCACTGCACGACATGCCAGAAGCGTCCCGGCCAGCCCGCCCTCCTCGTGCCACCCTAACTTCAGCTATACTAACCGAAAGCCGAAGAACCACAGCCGAACGCGAGCGAACAGCCGATGTCGGCCCTTGGCCCATGACGTCGAGCGGTGAAGGGGCGGTATCCGACCAAACCAGAGATCGCGGACGGCAGGCCCACCAGGCCCAACTCAGCGCTCGCCCCGGCCAACGTCCGCTGACTGAGGTACTGCGTTCGTCCGCCTCCACCGCGGCTTGCGCCGGTTCTGTCGAGAATCCGATGTTTGCAAACTCTGCCCTGCTGCCCTCAGCACATTGAAGTTCCATGGTAAACTGATCTTCATGGAGCCTATCCACGTTCCCCGTTTCAACCGACCCGCGGTCCTGCAGCGATCGAATCTCTTCGCCGGTCCCACCCCACATCTCCCGCCTGATCCCGCTGCCCGCCCGGAGCTCGCGTGGTGCGAGCCCCGGTTCGGCAACAGGAGATGATGATGCCAAGCTCAGCTCTTTCACATGACCGCAAGACGACCGCAAAAGTGGCGTCCGAAGCCCGGACGGGCACGAAGGCTACACCCGATAAGCTCACCTACGCTCTGACGGCCTTCACGGGCGAGCGGCGTACAGGTGGCTGGTTCGTGGCCCAGAGCTACTCGCCCTACTACGACGAGAAGCCCAAATGGCGCGGACCGTTCGAGAGCATCGACACGGCCATGCTGTCGGTCGCCCGTCAGCTTGCCTCCGAGCTCGCGGACCGCCACACGCGCGACATCGAGCGTCACCAGATCCTGCGCGGCAGCGCACTTTATGGCCTGCAAGCGGGGTTGAAGCTCGACCGCAGCCCGTCGCGGCGACGTCCTGCGGCCAAGGTCTGAGACCTTGTACTGGCCCCGTCCACCGGATGGGGCCATCTCTTTCGTCGTCTGTCCCCGCTCTCCCGTCGATGCCCCGGCGCAGGCATCCGCATGCGCCGGCAGTCGACAGGAGAAGGACATGAATGCCTTGAGTAAGCGCAGCCTTAGGATTGCCGAGCTGAACGATGCCCTCCGGAAGCAATGCACGTCCAGTAGCGCACTACAGCACGGTCGAATTCTGATCACCCGCGGCGTCCATGCCCTTGGCCCCGATCGAGTCCAAGAGGTGCTGCAGGCGGTCGCCGATTTCGACGCCTTCAACAAGGACAACGATCCATACCACGAGCATGATTTCGGCTCGCTCGCGGTGTGTGGCGAGATGATCTTCTGGAAGATCGACGCCTATCAGAGGGGCTCCAACTATCTGGCTGGTGCCGAGACACCGGAGGATGCGGCGACGACCGATCGCGTCCTCACCATCATGCTGGCCGAGGAGTATTGAACCGTTGAGCCGATGATCATCTGTCATCGGCTCCTTTCTTTGTGCAACGCACTATGGCACCTGCATTGTTTGCATATAGCCACACATACTCGCAGTTAATGTTGGTCTTGAGGGTATCAACTTGACGCATGAACCGGCTTGTATACTTCTCGTCGAATCAGTCGGAGAAATGCCATGCCCCAATGGCTCGCGAAAGGGTGCATTGTTTCAATCGGCGTTCTGCTTGCCTTCCCTGCCTCGGCCCAAGAGGCCCAGCAGCTCTTCAACTTT
>CAYMJU010000140.1:0-8742 GCA_964390555.1 uncultured Acidimicrobiales bacterium
GTGCCGCCCGCGCCGCCGCGGCCATCGCGACGCTGGGTGTCGACGCGGGCGACAACGCCGACGGGTCCGGCCTGAGCTATCAGGACCGACACTCGTCGCGCCAGCTCGTGCAACTCCTCCTGGCGCTGCGAGCTGGTGCGATCGGCGACGAGATCGACGCCGGTCTACCGATCGCGGCGCGCACCGGGACGCTGGCGAGCCGGCTTCGAACGCCGACCACGTACGGGAACGTGAGGGCCAAGACCGGAACGCTCGACGTGAGCCGAGCCCTATCGGGCTACCTCGAGTTGAGCGACGGTACCGATGTCGTGTTCTCGATCGTGGTCAACGCCACGACCACCAGCGCGGCGCGCCCGGTCATCGACGAGTGGGTCGAGACCATCGCCAGCTCGTGAGCACGGGAGCTTCCCAACGCTGGAGCGAAGGTGATTGCCCGCGCCGAAGGTGCGAGGGTGATTGCCCGCGCCGAAGGTGCGAGGGTGATTGCCCGCGCGGTAGGTGCGAGGGAGTGACCCGCGCCGAAGGTGCGAGGGTGATTGCCCGCGCCGAAGGTGCGAGGGAGTGACCCGCGCCGAAGGCGCGAAGGTGATTGGCTGTTGGGGTGGACGACGCTGCCGCGATCGTCGCCCGAGCCGAGCGCCTGCTCGCCGACTCGCTGAGCTCGACCACGCGCCGCGAGCGTCGGCGGCAGGCGCGTCTGGCCGCGGTCACGAGCGATCCCCGGCTGCGTGAGCTGACGTTCGCCCTCACCGACGAGGTGCTGCGGTTCACGAGCGCCCGGCGAGCCGGAGACCGGCTACAGGCGATCGTCGGCCAGCTCGGGGTGCCAAGGTCCCTCGGCCTGCTCGACCGGATGCTCCTACGGGCCGGTAGCGCCGCGGCGGCCGGGATCCCGGGCGTCGTCATGCCGCTCGTGCACGCCCGCCTACGCGCCGAGTCACGCGGCGTAGTGATCCCCGCGGACGACCCCGGCCTGCGCCGCCACCTGGCGCGTCGCGCCGCCGAGGGATTCGGCCTCAACGTGAACCTGCTCGGCGAAGCGATCCTCAGCGATGCCGAGGCCACTCGCAGAACCGACGCGCTGCTGGCCCTCATCGCCCGACCCGACGTCGACTATGTGTCGCTCAAGATCTCGGCGGTCGTCGCCAACCTCGACGTGTTGGCCATCGACCACTCGGTCGAACGGGTATGCGAGCGGCTGCGCCAGCTCTACCGGGCGGCTCGGCAGAGCCGGCCGCCGACATTCTTGAACCTCGACATGGAGGAGTTCCGCGACCTGCCGCTCACGCTCGCGGCGTTCACTCGCGTGCTCGACGAAGACGAGTTCGGCGAGATCGATGCCGGAGTGGTGCTCCAGGCGTACCTGCCTGACTCCCACGCCGAGTGCGACCGGCTGGGTGAGTGGGCGAAGCGCCGGCACGAGCGGGGCGGCGGACGAATCAAGATCCGCGTGGTCAAGGGGGCCAATCTGGCGATGGAGCGGGTCGAAGCCGAGGTCCACGGCTGGGAACAAGCCCCGTACCCCACCAAGGCCGACGTCGATGCCAGCTTCAAGGCGCTCGTGGGCCGAGCCCTCGACCCGCGCTGGTCGCCCGCCGTGCGCGTCGGGGTGGCCAGCCACAACCTGTTCGACCTGGCCTGGGCGATGCAGACCCTCGACCCGAGCCGGGTCGACATCGAGATGCTCGAAGGCATGGCACCCGCCCAGGCCCGATCGATCCGGGCGACGGGCGCAGGCGTACTGCTCTACGCGCCGGTCGTGCGCGACGCCGACCGGGTGGCGAGCATCGCCTATCTCACCCGCCGCCTCGACGAGAACACGTCGCCCGACAACTTCCTGCGCGCCCTGTTCACGCTCCGGCCGGGATCGGCGGAGTGGCACCGTCAGCGCGACCGCTTCGAAGCCAGCCTCGACGCCGGCTCCCGGCTCGCCACGACCAGCCGGCGGCGCCAGGATCGGACCGCGCCGCCCTCGGTCGTCGACCTCGACGGGTTCTCGAACTGCGCCGACACCGACTGGACCCGGGCCGCAAATCGGGCCTGGATCTCACGGCATCTCGGTCACGCCGCACCGCCAGAACCGCCGATCGTCGCCGACAAGGCAACGATCGACGTCGCCGTCGGCGCCGCCCGGCGTGCCGCGACGCGGTGGGCGTCGGAGCCCACCTCGACCCGGCGCCAGCTTCTGAGCGCCGTCGCCACCGAGCTCGAGTCGGGCCGGGGCTCGACGATCGCGGTCATGGCCCACACCGCGGCCAAGACGATCGTCGAGGGCGACGCCGAGGTCTCCGAGGCGGTGGATTTCGCCCGCTACTACCGATGGTGCACGCACGCCATCGACGCCCGCGTCGCTCGAGGCCGGCGATTCACCCCGGCCGGGGTGGTCCTCGTGGCGTCACCATGGAACTTTCCCTACGCCATCCCCGCCGGCGGAGTGCTCGCGGCGCTCGCGGCCGGCAACGCGGCGATCCTCAAGCCGGCGCCCGAGGCCCGGCCGGTCGCCGCCGAGCTCGTGCGGCAGTTCCACCGAGCGGGTGTGCCCGAGGATCTCGTACAACTCGTGGCGACCGACGACGACGACTTCGGCCGTCACCTGGTGACCCACGACGGCGTCGACGTCGTGGTGCTCACCGGGTCCTACGAGACGGCCCAGCTCTTCCGATCGTGGCGGCCGTCGATCCGGCTCGCGGCCGAGACGAGCGGCAAGAACGCCATCGTGGTGACCGCGGCCGCGGACGAGGACGCGGCCATCCGAGACCTGGTTCGCTCGGCGTTCGGGCATGCCGGGCAGAAGTGCTCGGCCGCGAGCCTCGCCATCCTCGAGGCGCCGGTCCATGACGACTCGTCGTTCCTCACCCGACTCGCCGACGCCGTGCGCAGCATCCGGGTCGGCGCCGCGGCCGATCCGGCCACGATGATGGGACCGCTCGTCGTTGAGCCGTCGGAAAAGCTCCTGCGCGCCCTCACCACGCTCGACCCCGGCGAGCGATGGCTCGTCGAACCGCGCCGGCTCGACGTGTCACGCCACCTCTGGACGCCGGGCGTTCGAGCGGGCGTGCGTCCCGGCTCCTGGTTCCACCGCACCGAGTGCTTCGGCCCGGTACTCGGCGTCATGCGCGCCGACGACCTCGACCACGCCATCGAGCTCCAGAACGGCACCGCGTACGGGCTGACCGGCGGCATCCAGTCGCTCGACGAGCGCGAGGTCGAGCACTGGATCGACCGGGTCGAGGTCGGCAACGCCTACGTCAACCGGCCGATCACCGGGGCCATCGTGCAGCGCCAACCCTTCGGCGGATGGAAGCGATCGTCGACCGGATGCGGGCCCAAGGCGGGTGGGCCGTGGTATGTCGAGTCGCTCGGATCGTGGTCGCTCGACGGTGACGGCGCTCCCGACGACGAGGCCGACCTCGAGCGAGTCGGGCGAGACATGTTGATCGCCGAGCGCGATCCGTCCGGCCTGGCGAGCGAGAGCAACGTGTTGCGCTATGAACCTCTGCGCCGGATGGCGGTGCACGCGGGGGACGACGCCGACCCGGTGGCGCTGGCCTTCGCTCGAGCCGCGGCCCGAGCGATCGGCATCGCGGCGGTCGATGCTTCCGGCGCGGATCTTGCCGGTGTTGAGCGAGTCCGCGTTGTCGGCATGGCGCCCGACGAGCTGCTCGACGGGTGGCACCAGCAGGGGCTCGAGGTCGACTCGACACCGCCGGTCGCCGACGCCGAGATCGAGATGCGCCGATGGATCCGGGAGCAGGCGGTGTCCACCACGCGGCACCGCCACGGCCGGGTCCCGGAGCGACGCCTGGACGCTATAGCGGCGCCGCCGTAGGGTGGCCGAGGCGACCCCAGCGAGGAGCTTGCATGAAGGCCGACGACCTCATCCTCATCAGCGTCGATGACCACATCGCCGAACCGTCTCACATGTTCGACGCTCACGTGCCGGCCAAGTACCGCGACCAGATGCCGCGGGTTCTCACCGACGACAAGGGCATCCAGCAGTGGTGGTACGGCAACGTGAAGGGGCGCAACCTGGGTCTCAACGCCGTCGCCGGCAAGCCACCCGAGTGGTACAACGTCGATGCCAGCCGGTACGACGAGATGCGGCCGGGTTGCTACGACGTCGACGAACGGGTCCGCGACATGAACGCCGGCGGGCAACTCGCCGGTCTCAACTTCCCGAACTTCACGGGTTTCTCCGGCCAGGTCCTGAACCAGGGCCCCGACCGCGATGTCAACGAGATCATGATCAAGGCGTACAACGACTGGCACGTCGACGAGTGGTGCGGCGCCCACCCCGGTCGGTTCATCCCCTGCGGGGTGCTGCCGCTGTTCGACGTCGAGCGCGCCGCCGCCGAGGTGTACCGGCTGGCCGGCAAGGGGTGCCACGCCGTCACCTACTCCGAGAACCCCGAAGCGCTCGGCATGCCCTCGATCCACTCGGGTTACTGGGACCCGCTGTTCGCGGCGTGCAGCGACACCGGTACCGTGCTGTGCTGCCACCTCGGGTCGTCGTCGCGCCAGTCCGCAACGTCGAGCGACGCTCCGGCCGGGGTGGCCATGACCACGTCGTCCGCGGCGACCGTCTACACGCTCGTCGACCTGGTGTGGGCCACGTTCTGGGAGCGGTTCCCCAACCTCAAATTCTCCCTAACCGAGGGCGACATCGGCTGGATCCCCTACTTCTTGTGGCGCGCCGAGCACGTCCGTGACCGCCACAGCGGTTGGACCAAGCACGACTTCTCCAAGACCGGCGGGCCGACCCAGATCTTCCGCGACCACATCCTGTGCTGCTTCATCAAGGAGACCGTGGGCCCCGAGCTGATCTCGCATTACAACATCGACAACGTGTGCTGGGAGTCCGACTACCCGCACTCCGACAGCACCTGGCCCGACGCTCCCGAGGAGCTCGTCAAGACCCTCGACGGGATGACCGACGAGCAGATCGACAAGATCACCCACCGCAACGCCATGCGGCACTACCAGTTCGACCCGTTCGCCCACCGGCCGCGCGAGCTGTGTACCGCCGCGGCATTGCGGGCCGAGTCACCCGACGTCGATGTCGTCACCCGGGTCGGCCGTCCCGCCGACGACCGGGACCTGGCGTCGTGGACCGCCATCACGACGCGTAGCCGCTGAACCACGGCGCGCCGAGCCACCTCGGTTCCTCGCGAGGTCGCGTGCGTTCCATCTCGCCCCGCGCCAGCGAGCGCACGCGACATGCGCAGGCGTTGTCATACGCTGCGCGACATGGATCTGCTGACCGAGATCGCCGCCGAACGTGTGGCCGTGGCCGACATGTTGGAGTCGCTGACCGACGAGCAATGGGCTACGCCGTCGTTGAGCGCCGGTTGGACGGTGCACCATGTCGCCGCCCACCTGTGCATGCCGTTCCGGTATTCGCTCCCGAAGATCATGTGGCGGATGGTCAAGGCGCGGGGTGACTTCGACAAGGTCGCGGACCAGGTCGCGAAAGCCGACGCCGCCACGCTCTCGACCAGCGACCTCGTCGAAATCCTTCGCCGCAACGCCGATCACAAGTTCAAGCCCCCCGGGGCTGGCTACGACGCCCCTCTCAGCGACATCGTCGTGCACGGCCTCGACATCCGCCGGCCGCTCGGGATCGAGCGGGACATCCCCGCTGAGAGGATCGCGGTGGTGCTCGACTCCGCCTCGGGCCCGAAAGCCCGGAAGTTCTACAAGAACGACATCTCCGGGGTGACCTACCGGGCGTCTGACACCGGCTGGACTC
Organism: uncultured Acidimicrobiales bacterium; assembly: GCA_964390555.1. GTDB lineage: Bacteria > Actinomycetota > Acidimicrobiia > Acidimicrobiales > SHLQ01 > CAVTWS01. The sequence goes on from CAYMJU010000140.1 coordinate 5,750, forward strand.
ACGGCGCCGGACCCGAGGTGACGGGCCCGGCGCAGGATCTCGCACTTTTCCTCTCCGGCCGCAAGGCTGGTCTCGACCGTTGCCGCGGCGACGGCCTGGCCGTGCTCACGTCACGCTGATTGGCGAGTAACAATGAAGGCACAGCTTGACCGAAGGGAGTCGCCATGCAGATGGACGACCTCGTACTGATCAGCGTCGATGACCACGTCGTCGAGCCGCCGTCGCTCGGGGACTTCTTCCGCGAGAACCTGCCGGCCAAGTTCAAGGACCGGGCGCCGAAGGTCATCCGGCGAGCCGACGGCACCGATGCCTGGCTGATCGAGGGCCAGGAGATCGCCACCTTCGGTCTCAACGCGGTCCAGGGCCGGCCGCCGGCCAACTGGGGCAGCGATCCGTCGAGCTTCGACCAGGTCCGTCCCGGCTGCTACGACGTGCACGAGCGCGTCCGCGACATGAACGCCAACGGCGTGTTGGCGTCGCTCAACTTCGGGTCGTGGCCGGGTATCGGCGGGCAGTTCTTCATGCAGAACACCGACCACGAGTTCGTGGCCGCCATGACCCGCACCTACAACGACTGGCACATTCACGACTGGTGCGGTGCCTACCCGGGCCGGTTCATCCCGATCGCCCTCTCGGGGTTCATGCTCGGCGCCGACTGGATGGCCGGCGAGATCCGGCGCCTGGCCGACCTCGGTTGCCACGCCGTGTCGTGTCACCCCGACGGCTACCGGTTCGGCGCGCCCGACTACCACGGCGACGAGTGGGACCCGGCGTGGAAAGCGGCCGAGGAGACCGGGTCGGTCATGGTGTTCCATTTCGGCGGTTTCCCGAACTTCATGCCGCGCACGCCGTTCTCGGTGATCCCTCACGTCATGCCGTTCCAGACCGCCATCTTCGCCAGCGAGTTGTTGTGGTCGAAGATCTTCCGGTCGTTCCCCGGCCTCAAGATGGCCCTCGCCGAAGGCGGGATCGGCTGGATCCCGTACTTCCTCGAGAAGGCCGATTTCGTCTACGACCACCACCGGGCGTGGACCGGCGAGGACTTCGGCGACCAGCTGCCGAGCCAGGTGTTCCGCGAGCACGTCCAGGGATGTTTCATCGACGACGTCACGGGGCTGCGCAACCGCGACGTGATCGGGATCGACATGATCACGTGGGAGTGCGACTACCCCCACTCCGACTCGACGTGGCCCACCGCCCCCGAGGTGCTCTGGAAGTCGATCCAGGCCGCCGGTCTGAGCGACGACGAGATCGAGAAGGTCAGCTGGGCCAACGCCGCCCGCTGGTACCAGTTCGACCCGTTCGAGCATCGCGCCCGTTCGGAGTGCACGGTCCGAGCGCTGCGAGCTCAGGCCGCCGATGTCGACACCACACCGCGCGAGTACGGCGACGCCGACCACACCCACAGCCTGGCTCAGGGCGCGAACACCTTCCTCGGCACCAACGACATCACCAAGGTCGGCACCGACTAGAAACCGTCGAGTGCCGCCGCGGTGCGTAACGCGATAACACGCCGCGCGCTACCCGCGTCCGCGCGTGGTCGCGGACCGCGAGTGACTGAGGCCGCCGTTGAGCCATGCGGCCACCCCTGTCGAGGCCATCGACATGCCGGCGACCGCTAGCCACAGCACGTCGGGGCCCGCGGCCCGGTACAGCGGGGGCGAACCGAACGCCGCCGTCCCGGCCACGACCGCACCCACTGCGCCGTACAGGCCCTGCCCGGTGGCCAGCAGGCTCGCCGGCGCCGCCAGGGCCATGGTGGCTTGGCTCCCGGGTACGACCATCGAGCTCACGACGGAGTACGTGATGACCGCGATCGAAAGCGCCGGAAGCTCCTCCACCAGCCCGAAGATTCCCGACAACGGGCTGATGATCGCCAATCCGACGAGCGCCGATCGCGCGGGCCCGAACCGGTCGGCTATGCGCCCGCCGATACCGGACAACGCCATGAACGGAAACGCGAACGCCATCAGCAACAGCCCGATCGTCAGGTCACTCGCCCCCAGGTCGGTCAGGTAGCGCGACCACGTCGCCTCGAACACACCGGCCGACAGCATCACCGTCGCGCCGATGATGAGCGAGACGCGAACGCCGGGAATGGCGACAAGAAGCCTGAGCGGAGCGCCAGGAGGATCCATCGACATCGGTGGCTCGCCGACTCGGGCGATGACCGGCATGGCGACCACCAACACGACGGCGAGCACCACGAACGGCGCCCGCAACCCGAAGAACTCGTTGAGCAGCGTTCCGAAGGGCGCGCCGCCGACGAACCCGGCCACCTCAGCCGACCCCAGTCGCCCGAGCATCTCACCCGCTCGGTCGGGGTTGCGGCTAACGACCACCCGCCGCGAGGCGGGCACGAACACCCCGATGCCGAGTCCGAGCGTGAGGCGCGACACCACGAACCCGGCCAAGCCACTCGACATCGCGAACCCGACCATGCCGAGCGCCGAGAGGACGAGGCCGGTTCGGAGCAAACGGCGGGTGTGGCCACGGTCGGCCAGCCGAGCGAGGCCGACCTGGGCGACGAAACTCGACGCGAATGTCGACGCCGCGATCGCTCCCACACCCCAGTCGGGCAGCTGGTGGTCGTCCTGCAGCTTGGCAAGTAGCGCGAACACGGCGCTGTTGGCCATCGACGACGCCACGACGCCCACGAGCAGGGCCCGCCGCTCCAGGGCACTCCCGCCGGTCGGCTCCCGAACCTCTGATACCGCCGGCGTGCTCAACCGGCACCTCGCATCCCCGCAGTCTCAACGGACCGACGCCAGGTGTCGAACTCGCTCAAGGCGTCAGCCGACCGCCTGGGTGGCACATCTTGGTGTTGTTCCGTCATGGACTCGACCCGCCACTCGAAACCCCCCGGTCCCGGCACCGCCGAATAACGCGAGTTCGCCTACCTCCTGGGTAGGTGAACTCGCGTTATTCGCAAGCTTCGTGCCGGTTGGCGCCCTCGATGCCATCTGCGCGATCGGGCGACCAGTCGATTCGCA
>CAYMJU010000141.1:0-5909 GCA_964390555.1 uncultured Acidimicrobiales bacterium
GGCGAGACCGGCGCCGGCAAGACGATGGTGGTCGAAGCCCTCGAGCTGCTCGTTGGTTCGCGGGCCGATCCGGCGCTCGTGCGGCCGGGGGCGACCGAAGCGGTGGTCGAGGGGCGATTCATCCCGGCTGATGGCGACGAGCTCGTCGTGCGGCGGGTGGTCGCTCGTGAGGGCCGGTCGCGGGCGTACCTCAACGGCCGGCTGGCCACCGTGGGCGAGGTCGCTGAAGCGACCGCCGACCTGGTCGAGATCCACGGCCAGCACGGGCACCAGGGACTGTTGGCCCCGGCGACGCAACGACACCTGCTCGACAACTTCGGCCGCATCGACACGGCCCCCCGTGACGATGCCGCGGGAACGGTCAACCGCATCACGGCCGGGCTCGACGCCTTGGGCGGAGACGATCGGGCTCGGGCCCGCGAGATCGACCTCCTGCGCTTCCAATGCGACGAGCTCGACGCCGCGGCCCTGATCGACGACGGCGAGGACGACATCCTCGAGGTCGACGAGGACGCCTTGGCCGGCGCCCAGGCGCATCGCGAGGCGGCGTATGTGGCGGTCGCGGCCCTGACCGACGACGGGGGCGCGGTCGACGCGGTCGGCCGAGCTCTCGCTGCGCTCGGGGCGCGCTCGCCTTTCGCCGAGCTCGCTTCGCGTCTGGCCTCGGTGCAGGCCGACCTCGCTGACGCGTCGAGCGATGTCCGGGTTGCCGGCGAAGTCCTGGTCGACGACCCCGAGCGGCTGGCGTGGGTACGGTCCCGACGCCAGCTCATTCGTGATCTGCTCCGCAAGTACGGCACGGCGATCGCCGACGTGCGGGCCTTCCACCAGGTCGCCGCGACCCGCCTCGAAGAGCTGCTCGGTCACGAGGAGCGGGCGCGCGCCCTTCAAGACGAACTCGACGCGGCTCGTCACGTTCTCGCGGCCGCCGAGGCCGACCTGCTCGCGGCACGCCGCCACGCCTCGGGCGGGTTGGCGGACGGTGTCGAGGCGTGGCTCCACCGGCTCGCCATGCCGTCCTCGCGGGTCGGGTGCCGTGTCGACGGCCGGGCCGGGGACGAGGTGGTCCTCCTCCTGGCCGCCAACTCCGGGGCCGAGCTGATGCCCGTAGCTCGCGCCGCGTCGGGCGGCGAGCTGGCTCGCACCATGCTTGCGATCAGGCTGGTGTCGAGCGACGGTCCGCCCACTGCGGTGCTCGACGAGGTCGACGCCGGTGTTGGTGGCGAGGCCGCAGTGGCAGTGGGCGCCGCCCTGGCCGAGTTGGCGGTAGGACGGCAGGTGCTGGTCGTGACCCACCTGGCTCAGGTCGCGGCCCACGCCGATCACCACGTGGCGCTGACCAAACACGACGACGGCGTGACAACGGCGACGACGATCGCGGTACTCGACGCCGACGGCCGAGCCGCCGAGCTGTCGCGGATGCTGTCAGGAACGCGCGACAGCGAGACCGCCCGCCGCCACGCCGAGGAGTTGCTCGAGAGGTCCCGACCTCACAACCGACGCACGGTCGCGCCCGAGCGAGCGCCAGCCCCCCGGTGAGCAAGTTCGCCGCGGTCGGCGTTCCGGCGTTCCTCCTCGCCGCGACCATCCTCGCCGTCATCGGGTGGTTCGGGTCCCGATTCCTGAGCCCGTCATCGGCGAGGCGCCGGCCGCTGCTGATCGGCTGGGTCATCGCCGCGGCGCAGCTCGCGCTCGAAGCTGCGGCCTGGGTGAGCGACCGTACGGTGGACCGACTCGAGCTGAACGGCACCACTCGCGAACCTCGCCGGGACACGCTCGTCGCCGTCGTGGCGAGCGCGATGGTGTTCGTCGTGCTCGACGTCGCTTTTTCGAGGAGTCGGGGATGGCGTTACGCTGTGGCCGGAGTGGCCCTGGCGATGGGGTTCGCCGTCGCGACGGTCGTCGATCTCGACGGGGTGACCGTCGACCGGGTGGCCTTCGCCATCCTCCTGTGCGCCTCGACGCACGGGATTCACAGCAGCGAGACGATCCGCCCCGGAGCCGGTCTTGCCCTCGGTGTGGTCGCGGCCGTGTTCGCGGCGATCCTGACGACCCGAAGCCCGGACCTCACCGGGCTGGCGGTGACGATGGGCGCCGCGACGGCAGTAGCCGCGTCGGCGGTCACGAGGATCGGCCGGCAGGGTCGCGGTGTCGTGGGATGGAGCGGAAGTGCGGCCGTCGGCGCCGCCCTCGCGATTGCCACGGCGACCACCGGTGGCGGCGACGCGTTGGTGCCCGCCGCCGCGGTCGCGCTGATAGTCGCGGTAGTAGCGACCGTCATCGCGGGACGAAGGGGCGCGGGTCACCCGACACTGCGGCGCGCCGCGGTAACCTGACCTCCCGTGACCAAGCACATCTTCGTCACCGGAGGGGTCGTGAGCGGGCTGGGTAAGGGCCTGACCGCTTCCTCGCTCGGTCGACTGCTCAAGGCTCGTGGACTCCGGGTCACGATGCAGAAACTCGATCCGTACCTCAACGTCGACCCCGGGACCATGAACCCGTTCGAGCACGGCGAGGTGTTCGTGACCGACGACGGCGGCGAGGCCGACCTCGATCTCGGTCACTACGAGCGGTTCACGGGCGAGAACCTCACCCGCGAGTCCAACGCCACGACCGGGTCGATCTATTCGGCCGTGATCGCCGCCGAACGGCGCGGCGAGTACCTCGGCAAGACCGTCCAGGTGATCCCGCACATCACCGACGAGATCAAGCGCCGGATCACTTCGCTCACGGGGTCCGACATCGACGTGGTCATCACCGAGGTCGGCGGCACGGTCGGCGACATCGAGATCCTTCCGTTCCTCGAGGCCATCCGCCAGATCCGGCTCGACGTTGGTCGTTCGAACGTGTGCTACGTCCACGTCACCCTCGTGCCGTTCATCGGTCCGTCGGGCGAGCAGAAGACCAAGCCCACCCAACACTCGGTCACCGAGTTGCGAGCCCGGGGCATCCAGCCCGATGCCATCGTGTGCCGGAGCGAAGGGTCGATCAGCGAGGCGCTCAAGCGAAAGATCTCGAACCTCTGTGATGTGCCGATAGAGGCGGTGGTCGAAGCGGCCGACGCCGACAGCCTGTACTCGATCCCGCTCGTGCTCCACGACGAGGGGCTCGACGCGGTGGTGTGCGAGATCCTCGGCCTCGGCGATGCCGAGCCCGACCTGGCCTCGTGGCGCCAGCTCGTCAGCCGGATCGGCCAAACGCGCCGCACGGTGCGGGTGGGCTTGATCGGCAAGTACGTCAGCCTGGTAGATGCCTACCTGTCGGTCGTCGAGTCACTCAAGCACGGTGGCATCCATCACGATGTCGAAGTCGAGATCGACTGGATCCAGGCCGAAGACGTCGGCCGCTCGATGTTCGAGTCACGTTTGCGCGAGCTCGACGGCATCGTGATCCCCGGCGGGTTCGGCGAGCGGGGGATCGAGGGAAAGATCGCCTCGGCCGGCTATGCCCGGCGCAACGCCATCCCGTGCCTGGGCCTCTGCCTCGGCATGCAGGTGATGACGATCGAGTACGCCCGCCACGTTCTCGGGCTCGAGGCCGCCAACTCCACAGAGTTCGATCCGGACTCACCCCACCCGGTGATCCACATCATGGACAGCCAGCTGGAGGTGACCGACAAGGGCGGAACGATGCGGCTGGGGTCCTACCCGGCGATCCTGACCGAGGGGAGTCAGGTGCATCAGGCGTATGGCGCGATCGAGGTGGACGAGCGGCACCGGCACCGCTACGAGTTCAACCCGGCCTACCGGGATCGTCTCGAGGCCTCGGGACTCAGGTGCTCGGGCATCTCACCTGACGGTCTGCTCGTCGAGTTCATCGAGCTGCCGGGGCACCCGTTCTGGGTCGGGACCCAGGCCCATCCCGAGTTCAAGAGCCGCCCTCTCGAACCGGCCCCGTTGTTCCGGGCGCTCGTCGGCGCCATGATCGACCGCGCCGAGGGTCGAAACCCGCACCTGCTCGATCCCGACACTGCGCCGGTCGTGCCCAGCGACGGCACCGCTCGCAGCGACGGCACCGCTCGCAACCCGGCCTCGTCGGCGGCCTGAACGGGTGACCGCCTCGCCCGAGTTCCGCTTCATCGACGAGACGGTCGTTCATACCGGACATGTGATCACCACGGCGATAGCGACCTTCGAGGCGCCCGACGGTCGACACATCACCCGCGACGTGGTCCACCACCCAGGCGCGGTCGCGGTGGTCGCGGTCGATGGCGACGAGGTCGTCCTGGTTCGGCAGTACCGCTGCGGTCCGCAGCTCACGATGCTCGAGATCCCGGCGGGGCTACGAGACATCGATGGCGAGGATCCAATGGTGACCGCCGCACGGGAACTGGTCGAGGAGGCCGGGTTGTCCCCCCGGGAACTGGTGCTGTTGTGCCGCTATCACGCGGCGCCGGGCTTCTGCGACGAGCAGGTCCACCTCTATCTCGCCACCGAGTTCGACGATGCGCCGGTCGAGCGCCACGGCGTCGAGGAGCAGTTCATGGAGGTCGTGCGAGTTCCGCTGGCCGAGGCTCGGCGCATGATCGACGATGGCGCTATCACCGACGTGAAGACGATCTTGGGCATCACCATGGCGCTCGATCGCCTCGGGCCGCGGGGGATCGGCCGCCAGCCAGAACCATGAGGGAGCGAAGCGACCGAGTGGCGCCGAGGGAGCGAAGCGACCCGGATGCCGATGGGGTCTGGGGGCGCAGCCCCCAGCGACAACCATGACCAGAGCGCAGCCAGCAACCGGCATCCTCTTCGGGGATCGAGACCCGCAGATCGAATCGTTCCTCGAGTGGCTGGCGATCGAGCGGGGTCGGGCGCCGGCGACGATCCGGGCCTACCGACGCGACCTCTCGGAATGGGCACGGTACTTGGCCGACCGCGGTCGACCCACGGCCGAAGCGACCGAAGGCGACGTGACCGAGTACCTCCACGACCTGCGCGACGTCGGCCTCGCCACCACGTCGCTCGTGCGGGCATTGTCGGCCATTCGTGGGTTGTACCGCTTCCTCGTGGCCGACGATGTCGTGACGGCCGACTGCACCGCCGACGTCGAGGTACCCCGGGTTCCCCGTGGCGTGCCGAAGGCGCTGCCCGAGACCGACGTCGAGCGCCTGATCGACGCTGTCCAGGGCTCCGGGCCGAAGGCTCGCCGCGACCGGGCGGTCCTCGAGCTTCTCTACGGAACGGGCATGCGCGTGTCCGAGTTGGTCGGGCTGTCGCTGGCAGACCTGGATCTCGACGCGGCACTCATCCGGGCCTTTGGAAAGGGGTCCAAGGAGCGCTTGGTACCCATAGGCCGGCTGGCCGACGAGGCGCTCCGGGCGTGGCTGGCGCCCGACGGCCGCGGCCGCTTCGAGCCCGAACGGTGGCGCCGGCGGGGCGACCAGGAGGCGGCGTTCCTCAACGCCCGCGGTGGCCGACTCACCAGGCAGGGCGCGTGGCTCGTCCTCAAGGGGTACGCCGACCAGGTCGGCCTGGGCAATCGGGTCTCGCCTCACGTTCTGCGCCATTCGTGCGCCACTCACATGCTCGACCATGGCGCCGACATTCGTACGGTGCAGGAACTGCTCGGTCACGCGTCGATCAGCACCACCCAGCTGTACACGCTCGTGTCGACCGAGCGGCTGTTCGAGGTGTACCGCGCCGCCCATCCGCGCGCTCGGCTCGGCTGATGGGCGGCGCCTGGCACCTCGCGAAGCGGTTCATCGGATCGCTCCGCCCTGGAGGTCCGTCGGTCGAGGACCGCGCCTGGGCCGGGTCCCAACTACTCGACACCGAGCGGGCTCTGTTCGACCGCATGTCGAACCCGGACCGTCGCCACGCCGTCGGGGTGGCTCGAGAGGTCGACCGGTTACTCGACGGTGCGGCTCCCCGTCCGATCCTCGCCGCGGCCCTACTGCACGACGTCGGCAAGAT
>CAYMJU010000142.1:0-3769 GCA_964390555.1 uncultured Acidimicrobiales bacterium
ACCGCCCGCAGCATGGGCACCGTGAACTCCGACGACATGGTCTGCGACGCCGTGACCCAGGGACTCACGGAAGCAAGGCGGTCCGCGTCCTCGAAACGCACGTGAAGCCGGGCGAGGTCGGTCATCGCGACCGCGGCGAGATCGGCTGGGATGCCCCACGTGCCGTCGGACATCGAGCAGCCCCGAGCGGCGAGATCTTCGAGCAGGAGGAGGAACCCGCCGCCGGTGCTCGATCCGGCGAAGTAGCTCGTCGGCGTCCTCAGCTCGACTGACGGCGCGACCTCGGCGTAGAACCGAGCCTCGCGTGCGCCCATGCCTGTCGCGCCGATCGCGATTCGGTGCGCCGGATCGAGTGACGCCATCTTGGCGAACATGGTGTCAGGGAGCCCGGCGCGCTCGGCGTAGGTGAGCCCGAGCTGCACGTGGTGGTTGGTGCTGCCCCGTTCGTGGAGCAGCTCTACCGACTCAACGAGCACGCCGGGATGGCGGGCAGCGAGCGCGCCGGTGAGCCAGGCCGGTGTGAGTCCGGTGGGATCGAGTGGGAACGGTTGCATGGTCGGACCTCGTACGCGGCGAGATTATGGGGGCTCGCACTAGTGGCAGATTGGGTGTGGGCCATGCGGCTGGGTGGCGAGCCGGGTCATGATGGTTTCGAGCTCGACGAGAGTCAATCGCCCGACATCGCCAACGGTGAGCCGATGTCCTCCTGCGGTGAGGGTACCCGCAGGGTGATCCTCGGCCGAACGGCGGTGTCAGTCAGATCCCGGCCGGGCGTCGACCGTGGCGGCTGCGTTCCATGCCAGGACGATCCGATCGGCGGTGACGAGACGTAGCCCGAGTGCCCGGGACTGTGCCACCAGAATCCGGTCGAAGGGGTCTCGGTGTTTCCACGCCAGCCGGGCGGCACGGATCATCACCGCGTGATCGAGGTCCACCGGGATCACGTTGTGATCGGTCAGGCCGTTGAGCACATCGTCCGCGTCGTAGGTGAAATCGTGGTGTCCGCGGGCCGCTTTCGTCGCTACTTCCCAGCTCGACGCGGCGGACCAGTAGACGGCGATCTCGGGGTCTGTGAGCACGTCGAAGACGGGCGCGGCGACCCGCCCGTGCTCACTCGCCGCTAGCCATACGCCGATGTGGGTGTCGAGCAGGTAGCCGTTCAACCGGCGTCGGCCGCAGCGTCGAGCAGGTCCGTGTCTTCGGTATCTGGTTCCCACCACCCGTCCGCGGCCGACCCGGCGATGTTGGAGTCGAACCGGCGCCGGTGAGCTTCAGTGACGTGCGCGACCGGCTTTCCGTGACGGGTGATCGTGACGTGCCCGCCGTGTTCGACCTCGCGCAGCAGTTCTGCGAACCGGGCCTTCGCCTCGGCAACGGTGTAGATGGTCATACTGGTCATACTAGTCAGGGAGTGGTGTCGGTGAGGAGGCGGGCGGTGGCGGTTCCGGTGACGCGCTGGCCGGTGCCGGCGCCGGGCACAACGGGGGCTAGAAGGTACTCGACGTCGAGGTGGAGCGAGACCGTCACCGCGTCGGCGGTCACGTCGACCCGATCGATGACCACGCCGTCGAAGCCCCGGATCGCGACGGTGCGGACGACGGCCTCGGCGGCGCGTTGCGCGGTCAAGGCGATGGTGCCGCCGTCGTAGAGGGCCTCGTTCGACAGGGCGTGGGCGGCGTCGTTGGCGGCCGACGCCGCGAGATCCTCGACCTCTTGGTGGCGCAGGTGGATCAGGCTGAAGTCGACCGCGATCGAGCCGAGCAACAAGACGATCAAGATCGCGGCGGGGAACAGCAACAACACCGTGCCGCGCTCGCCGGATCTCGACCCTCTCGACCGCAGGGCCTTCAACATGGTGTCGCCTCGAGATCGCCGGATCGGTAGCCGTCGATGAGCTCCGACGCGGTGACGGTCACGTCGATCCCGTCGCCGTACCCGCCGATGAACGGCAGCGAGATCGCCGGCACCTCGTAGACGACCTCGACGCGGACCTGGCCGCAGCGCCGGTAGCCGTCGGGATAGGAAACCGTCACGGACCGCAGGGAACCGTCGTCGCGATTCACGCCAGCCAGCGTCTCGTGGACCGCGGCGGTGGCGGCGCCTTGGGAGTCGCCGGGGCCGGTGACCGTCTCGGCGGCGGCCCTCGCGCCCTCCCGAGACGCCAGGGCGACGGCCATGCGGGCATCGACGACCGCCCAGGCGTTGGCGATCAGCAAGACGCCGACGAGCAGGACGAGCAGCCCGAATGGCAACACCTCGATGCCGGCTACCTGGCCGGCGTCGCCGCGGCACCGGCGGGTCGCATTGTTCACGGTTGCAGCTCCTCGATGCGGATCTCGACCGTGCGGTCGATGGTGTCGAAGCCCAGGCCGCTCGCGAAGCGGGGCAGGGCGGAGGGGGGACGGACGACGAGATGAAGCCGCAGCACGCCGCCCGAGCACTCGGCGGACGCTTCGGCGTAGCTCGCGGCACGACCCAGGTCGGCGAGGGCCCGCGACTCGGCTTCGCCAGCCATGGCCGCGCACGAGGCGCCGTCGCTGTAGCGCGTGGCGTGGCGCACCGCGGCCTCGGCGGTGCTGGTCACGACGCTGCGGGCGTAGAGGTGAAACAGCAGGTGGGTGGCGACGAGCAGCAGTCCGAGGAACACCGTGATGGCGCCGACCAGCCCGAACAGCCCGGCACCGGCGTCACCTCTGGCGGCCTCGACCGCTGCCGCGTCACCCGCCGATAGTTCCGACCTGGTCACGGGTCTGCTGCTCCGCGTCTTCCCAGATGCTGCGGAAAGCGACCCACATGAGCGCGCCGAGGAAGGCGACGATCAACACGGCGATGGCGGCCGAGATGACCCCTTCACCGCGGTCGCCGGTCAGGCGCCGGGCTCGGGGGTCGGCGTCGAGCGCCGCCAGGACGCACAGATATGCCGCTCCTAGTCGTTGGCCGATGGTGTGCATGTCATTCTCCTCTGGTGATCGGTTGGGGTGAGGTGGGGTCCGGGCGTCACGGTGAGCCCGAGAACAGGGACAACGCGTCGATGAACGGGACGCTCATCAACAGCACGCCGGGGACGAGCGCGGCGACGGTGACCGGGATCCACACCTGCTGGTTGCGGCGCTCGATCGCTTCGATCAGCTCGCGCTGGACGTCGCGGCGCACCGACCGGGCCTCCTCGGCGATGAGCCGGCCGAGGTTGCCGGCCTCGCGGTTGAGCGACAGCACCCCGACGAGCCGGGTGAGGGCATCGACCTCGGCCAGCGCCGACCACTCGCGGAGCGCCTCGACGTCGCCCAGTCCCTGGCGGGTGCGGCGCACGACCCGGTGCAGGTCGGCGCCACTCGCCCCCGACCCTCGCTCGGCGAGTCGGGACACCGCCGCGCCGAGCGAGTAGCCCGCCGACAACAACATGCCGAGCTGCTCGGCGATGACCGGCAACTCGAGGAACAGCCGACGCCGCCACCGGTCGCTCTCGTGCGCCAAGCGTTGCTCGACGGCAAGAAAGGCGAGGATCGGCGCGCCGAGCACGAAGAACAAACCGAACGCGAGGGGAGGGCTGAGCGCCGCGGCGACGAAGGCGCCGGCCAGAAGGCCGAGGCCGCTCCAGGTGACCTGCCGGACCCGGAACGTCGTGGCGTCGATCTCGGCGTGGATTCGCCGCAACCGGACCTCCACGGGTTCGCGCACGCCGAACAGCGCCGCGGCGCGCGCCCCGATCTCGCGGCTCAACGGCGCGACCACGTCGCGAAGCGATGCGACCGAGAGCAGTCCGCGGGTC
>CAYMJU010000143.1:0-13904 GCA_964390555.1 uncultured Acidimicrobiales bacterium
GGCCAGACGCGCCTGCCGCCGACGCTCGCGGCGCGTGGTCGAGCTCAGCGAGTCGGCGAGCAGGCGCTCGGCTCGGGCGACGATCGCGGCCGCGTCGTCCACCCCGACAGCCAATCACTTCTGCGCCTTCGGCGCGGGTCACTCCCTCTCACCTTCGGCGCGGGCAATCACCCTGGCACCTACCGCGCGGGCAATCACCCTCGCACCTTCCGCGCGGGCAATCACCTTCGCGCCAGCGTTGGGAAGCTCCCGTCCTCACGAGCTGGCGATGGTTTCGACCCATTCGTCGATGACCGGGCGCGCCGCGCTGGTGGTCGTGGCGTTGACCATGATCGAGAACACGACGTCGGTGCCGTCGCTCAACTCGAGGTAGCCCGATAGGGCTCGGCTCACGTCGAGCGTTCCGGTCTTGGCCCTCACGTTCCCGTACGTGGTCGGCGTTCGAAGCCGGCTCGCCAGCGTCCCGGTGCGCGCCGCGATCGGGAGACCGGCGGCGATCTCGTCGCCGATCGCGCCAGCTCGCAGCGCCACGAGGAGTTGCACGAGCTGGCGCGACGAGTGTCGGTCCTGATAGCTCAGGCCGGACCCGTCGGCGTTGTCGCCCGCGTCGACACCCAGCGTCGCGATGGCCGCGGCGGCGCGGGCGGCACCACCCGCCGAGGACCCAGCACCTCCGTTGGCGGCGTCTATCTCGCGCAGCAGGGCCTCGGCGATCTCGTTGTCGCTCGACTCGAGCATGGTGTCGACAAGCTCGGCCACGGTTGGCGAAGGGCGATCGACACTCAGTGTCGCGGCGGGCGGTGTCGGGCCCACCCGAACCGAACCGGTGACGGTCACTCCGGCCGCGGCCAACGCCGCCCGGACGACGGTGCCGTTGAACGGGTCGGGGTCGGCGTGGAAGGCGGCGTCGGTCCGGTACCGGTTGTCGTCGATCATCAGCGCCGACAGCGGCCCGTACTGGTTGCGTTCGAGATGCTCCCAGCCCGGCAGCGACGATCGTCGTTCGTGACGGGTGGTGTCGATGACCAGGTCGGCGACGCTCGTGATGCCGGCCGCCGCTAGCTGGCGGGCCATCTCGTCGATGTGACCCCGGCGCAACGTCGGATCGCCGCCGGCTCGCAGGTACGCGTTGCCGGTCGGATCGATCAGGAACCGGGTGTTCAGCGTGTGGGTTGGCGCGAGCAGCGTGAGCGCCCCGGCCGCGGTGAGCAGCTTCTGGTTCGACGCGGGGATCAGCTCGGCGTCGGGAGACCGGGCGTAGATCTCGCCGACCCCGTCGACCCACACCGTCGCCGACACCAGCATGCCGCGAAGATCGGGGTCGGCGAGGACCGCGTCGAGTCGCGCTGGGAGCGATCCCAGATCCGGCGCTGGTGGTACCAGCGCCACGCCCGGTTCGGGGGGCCGAGGGGTGCCGACGAAGTAGCCGAACAGGTCTACGACGAGTTCGGTGCCGGCGGAGGAGAACAGGCTAAGGCCATCGCCGTGCCCCAAGCGGGCCACGGCCAGCCCGGCCCGAGTGTCGCCGCGGCTCGGGTTGAGCGTCGAGGCCGTCGGTCGGGTCGTCGCGCCCGGGTGATGGGTCACGAACCCGTCGCCGTAGGCCTCGGTCGCCGTGAGGTTGACGGCCACCGCGCCGACGCGGCCCGCCGGGAGGCTCCCCTGGGCGCCGACGGCCAGGTCGACGCGGCGACCGGCCGGCAGGCCTCGGATCCCGAGCTCGCGACGGGTGTCGCCGATCCGGATCGGAGAAAGGGGGACGAACAGGCCGGCCTCCCCGGTCCCTTCGGTTCCGAACCATCCGGTCACGTCGATCACGAAGTGGGAGGCGTGCTGGGTGAACAGGCTGATTCGGCCGTTGGCGCCGACACGCACGATCGCCGCGTTGGGCACCGTCTCGCCGGGACCCGAGGTGTTGAGGGTGGAGGCGAGGGGACGAGTGGTCCCCGACGGCCACACGGTTACGAAACCGGGGCGGATCGCATCGACGGCGGTGACGTTGACGGCCACCGCGCTCACGCCGGTCGGCGGGATGCCGGACAGACCGGTGACGGCGACATCGAAGGTGGTCCCGGCGGGGACTGGAGGCGGCGGGAGCAGGCCGATCCGGGTGTCGAGGAGCCGGGTCGGGTCGACGGCGGTGAACCGCCCGCCAGGCTGGTTGCCGGCGGGGGCGAACCAGCCCGCGACGTCGGCGACGAGGTGGGTACCGACGCTGGAGAACAGCTCGATCGCGCCGCCGGTACCGACCGGGATGATGGCCAGGTTGGGTCGCGTCTGGCCGGCCGCAGTGAGGTTGAGGTTGGACACCTCGGGTCTCGGGGACCCGGCGGGCCACGCGGTCACGAAGCCGGCGCCGGCCGACTCGGTGGCGGTCAGGTTGACCACAACGGCCGTGGCGTCGACCCCGATGCCGCTGACGCCGGCGACGACGAGCCGGAGGGACTGCCCGGCGCCGATGAAACCGGCACCGGCCGGACGACCCTCGCGCGTGTCGAGCAGCCGGACCGGGTCGAGCGGAACCAGACGCGACACCGGCAGGCTCGGTGTCGAGTCGGCCGCGACCGCCGCCGCCACGGGTCGATGGTCTCGGGCGACCCCGGCGCCGACCGTCGTCAGCGCCAACAGGACCAGCACGCATCGCGTGCCCTTAGGAGGCCAGGTCACGGCACCAGTTCGAAGGTCGTGGCGTACCGGCAGCCGACCCGCGCCCCGGCTCGTTCGGCGTTGGCACGGAGAAACGCGCCAGCATCGGCCATGTCGCCGCCCAGCCCCGCGAGATAGGTGCGGTGGCATTCGAGCGAACCGATGCCGTCGTCGAGGGTGTCGGCCACGTCGACGTAGTGCGTCTCGGTTGGTGAGCCGCTGAACAGGCAGAACCGGACACCGCCCCATGCCGGGCCCGCGTCGGGGAAGAGCCACGGGTTGGCGGCGGCGCGCACGGAGTCGAGCAAGGCCACGCCGACAGCGCGGTGGTCGGAGTGGTTCCACCCTGGCCCGCCCCAGTCGTCGCGATGGTTGATCGACACCACCACATCGGGTCGATGGCGACGTATCGCCGCGGCCAGATCGAGTCGCAGGGCCAGATCGGCGACGACCAGGCCGTCGGCATGGTCGAGGAACTCGACGACCGACACCCCGACGGCCGCGCAGCTGTCGCGCTGCTCCTGCTCGCGTGCGGGACCGGCGATCGCCGGGGGCGTCGACTCGATGCCCGCCTCGCCACGGGTCACGAGCAGGTAGCGGACGTCTTTGCCCTGCCGGGTCCAGCGGGCCACGGCGCTCGCCGCGCCGTACTCCATGTCGTCGGGGTGCGCGACCACCGCGAGCGCCGACGACCAGTCCTCGGGAACGGGTTCCATCGTTCCAGTGTGGCAAAAGATCGCGCCGCGAACCGGAAGGGCGCGTTCGCGCGACAGTGTTGCATGGATGTTTCGGTCAACGAGCGCCCGTTCTACGCCGATGTACTAGAGACTCTCCGCGTCGTGGTCGTCGGTGGCATCCCGGTCGGGATCCTTGTCGTAGGTGTCGGTAGCCGGCTCGCCATGCTCGCCCTGCGGCTCACGTCGCCCGACCGCGTGCGCGGCATCGAGAGCGACGACGGCTTCGAGATCGGGCGGTTCACCCTTTCCGGGAGCTACAACCTGGTCCTGATCGGGGGAGCCATCGGCATCATCGGAGCGGTCGCGTACCAGGCGGTCGCGCCGTGGCTCCTCGGCCCGACATGGTTCCGCCGTCTCACGGTGGCCGCCGCCGCGGGCGTGGTCGTAGGGTCCATGCTCGTCGAACCCGGCGGCGTCGACTTCACGTTCCTGAAGCCGACCTGGTTCGCCGTCGCTCTGTTCGTCGCGCTGCCCTTCGTGTTCGGACTGTTGATCGGCCCGTGCGTCGAATCGGTGCGCCGACCCGAGTCGTGGACTGCCAAGGGCCGGCGGGCATGGCTCGTGCCCCTCGTCTGCATCGCGACCGTCCCCCTGGTCGCGGCGTTCCCGATGATCGTGGTCGCCGCCGGAACGGTGATGTGGCAGGCGTTGCGACGCTCGGGCGCCATCGAGTACCTGCGCCGTGCCGTGCTGGTGGGGCTGGTCGTTCGCGCCGCCTGGCTCGGCGTCGTCGGCCTCGGCCTCGCCGCGCTTCTCGGCGACATCGGCGACCTTCGCACCTGACGCGCTCAGGTTTCGGGCCGGATCTGGCCGATACTAACGATGCGGGTTGGGGTGCGGCCGTCTGGGCGCGCCCCTCCACCATCGGAGGTTCTCGCTCGTGAAGCCCCTCGTTCGTCTCGTCCTTGTCGCGCTCGCTGCTTCGCTGGTCGGCGTCATCGGACCGGCACCCTCAGCCGGGGCGGCCACCCCCGCGCTGCCCGGGTTCTTGGACCGTACGGTCGCCCAGTTCTCCGGCACGCCGACGGCCCTGGCGTTCGCGCCCGACGGTCGGTTGTTCATCGCGTTGAAGAACGGGACCGTGCGCGTGGTCGAGAACGGGGTGTTGCGCCCCGATCCCGTGCTCACGTTGAGTGTCAACACGTCGAGCGAGCGGGGATTGCTCGGCCTGGCGTTCCCGCCGGACTTCGCGACCAGTCACCGGATGTACGTCCACTACACCACCAGCGCCAGCCCACATGGCCGGGTGTCGTGGTTCACCCTCGACGGCAACACCGCCAGTGGCGAGACGCCGGTCCTCGACCTGCCCGCGCTCGTCGCCGGCAATCACAACGGTGGCGCCATCCACTTCGGGGCCGACGCCATGCTCTACGTCGCCGTCGGAGAGAACGCCGTGCCGGCCCGGGCCCAGGATCCGAGCTCGCCGTTCGGCAAGATCCTGCGCCTCACGCCCGACGGCGAGGTGCCCCTCGACAACCCGAACGTGTCCGGTCCGGTCGACTACGCCGACATGGTGTGGGCGTCGGGGCTGCGCAACCCGTTCACGATGGCGTTCCAGCCCGGCACCGGGCGGCTCTTCATCAACGATGTCGGCTCGTCGCAGTTCGAGGAGATCAACGAAGGAGCCCGCGGCTTCAACTACGGCTGGCCGGCCACCGAAGGACCGGGCTCGCCCGGCGTCGTTCACGCCTACGGACGCGCCGACGGGTGCTCGATCATCGGCGGCGGGTTCTACAACCCGACAACGGTCGAGCTCCCGGTGTCCTACGTCGGGGACTACTTCTTCTCGGACTTGTGCGGGGGCTGGATCCGGTCCCTCGATACGGCTACGGGAGTGGTGACCCAGGTGGCGACGGGGCTCAATTCGGGCACGGCGCTGATCGTCGGTCCTGACGGTGGCGTGTACTACGGCGAGTCGGGGCGGGTCGGTCGGCTCGGCTACACCACGACACCGCCGCCCGTCGTCGGCAACCCGAGCCGGTTCGTACCGGTGACGCCCACCCGTTTGCTCGACACGCGCATCGGCCTCGGCGCCCCCGCGGCTCAGCTCGGCTCGGGCGGGCAGATCGACCTGCAGATCAGCGGCGCGGGTCCGATCCCCGCCACCGACATCGAGGCGGTCGTCCTAAACGTCACCGCGACCGAAGCCCGGGGTGCGGGTTTCGTGACGGTGTTCCCGGCGGGGACGGCGCGGCCCAACGCATCGAACCTCAACCTCGAGTTCGCCGGGCAGACCGCGCCCAACCTCGTCGTGGTCGATGTCGGCGCCAACGGCCGGGTGTCGCTGTTCACCCAGGCGGGTACTCACCTGGTGGCCGACGTGGCCGGGTACTTCGTGGCCTCTCCTGCCGCACGCGACGGCCGTTTCGTGGCCGCCGCCAACCCCACCCGGCTGCTCGACACCCGTGTGGGCGTCGGCGCTCCGGCGGCCCGGCTTCCGGCGAACGGGCAGATCGACCTGACCGTGCTCGGTGCTGGCCCCGTCCCGGCATCGGGCGTGTCGGCGGTGGTGCTCAACCTCACCGGTGTCATCGCGTCGAGCCGCGGGTTCGTGACCGCCTGGCCCGCTGGTAGCGGCCGCCCGGTGGCATCGAACCTCAACCTCGACTTCCTCGAAACCCGTCCGAACCTGGTCATCGTGCCCGTCGGCAACGGCGGCCGGATCTCGCTGTTCACGCAGCCGTCGGTCGACCTGGTCGCCGACGTGATCGGCTGGTTCACCGACGGCACAGCGGACTCATCGGCGAGCGGCCTGTTCGTCCCCCTGAGTCCTACTCGCCTGCTCGATACCCGGTCGGCCGGGCCGGCGTTGGGGGCGGGGGCGACCATCGCGACCGCGGTCCACGGCACCATCGTCGATCCGCAGTCCCGCGCGGCAGCGGTCGTTCTCAACGCCACCATCACCGCCGCCACCGCGCCGGGGTTCGTCACGTTGTGGCCCGCCGGCCAGGGCCGCCCGGTGGCGTCGAACCTCAATGCGTCACGCCCGCAGCAGACCATCGCGAACCTGGGGATCGTGGCGCTCGGCCAAGGGAGCTTCACCAGCTTCACCCAGTCCGGCACCCACCTGGTCTTCGACGTGGCTGGCTACTTCCAGAGTTAGCGCGCTCGAGCGAACTGGGTGGGGCGTCAGGGCCTGACGGCCCTGACGCCCCACCCAGTTCAGTCCGCGGGGTGGTCGAGGTTGGCGCTCATCCAGGCGGCGGCGAAGGCAACGAGGTCGGCGGCGTCGAGCAGTTCGCCCGTCGCGCCTCCGACCGGGCCGGTCGCGGCACAACCGGTCGCCAGGTATGCACGCAGGATCATCGAGAAGTAGTCCTCGGCGGGGTGGTCGACGATGCCGTGCTCGTCGTCGAGGCACGACACCGCGGCCCGCGTCGGGCCGTGCGATGTGAGGATCGTCGGGTGGCGTGTGACCCGCCGCTTGTCGGGCACGTCGGCCACGTACTCGGCGAAGTGGATCACCGTGACCGTGTCGAGGTCGGCTCCGAGCCGGAGGACCTTCCCCCCGGCCGCCACCAATCGGTCGAGCGGTGATCCCGGGCCGTAGTAGTCGTGCCACGGTACGTCGGCCACCAGGTGGTCGGCTCGACGGCCCCGGGCGCCGAACCGTCCCTCGGGATGGTCGCTCACAACCGTTCCCGACGAGACCCTGAACACTTCGGCGAGAGCGCCGACATCGGGTTGCGCCGGTGTGACCTGTGCGTCGAACGGTCTCGTCTCGTCGGCGCCCAGGACCATCATCCACGTGCCCTCCGGTCCGACCGCCCGGTCGATCGCCGCGATCACTCCGGCCGCTCCTCCCCCGACCGGGCCGATCGCGCGGAGCGAGGCGTGAACCATGATCAGGTCTCCGGCGGTCACGCCCAGTGCCCGAACGGCGGCGGCGATCTCGGTGACCGTACGATCGGTCATGGCTCGACGTTATCCGACAGGTGGTCGCGGCCCCGCTGCGTCCCGGCGGATCATGAGGCGCCCGGCGGTGCTGGCCGGGGTCTGGTTCGGCGCGCTCATCGGATGCGGGTCGGGGGAGGGCTCGGCGCCGCGCCCGGTGATCGAGTCCGCCGTCGTTGAAGTCGTGCCCCCCACAACGCTGTCGCCGGTCTCACTCCCGGACGACGTCGTGCTCGAGGCCGACGACTTCGTGCGCCTGGCCGACATGACCGAGGTGGAAGGGCTGTTCGTCGACAACCGTGCCGGGCGCCTCGACGAGACCGTGTCGGTCGCCCGCGGTGAGCGCGACGGCCCCTACCCGGTCGGCACGATCATCCAGCTGTTCCCGACTGAGGCGATGGTCAAGCGGGGCGCCGGGTTCGATCCGCTCACCGGTGACTGGGAGTTCTTCGTGCTCGACGTCAGTGCGACCGGCACCGAGATCGTGACCCGCGGCGGGGCCGATGTCACGAGCGGGTTCGCCACGTGCGTGTCGTGCCATGGGCAAGCGCTTCCCGAATCCGACTTCGTGTGCCTCGACGACCCCGGGTGCCCCGACCTCGCGCTCGATCCCGGCGAGGTTCGCGCCGCGCAACTGGACGACCCTCGCCCAGCCTTCCACGAGGGCTGACCACGCCGGGACCAACTGCCCGGTCCCGCTCCCGGCGGCGCACGTACAGTCAGGGAATGGCAGTCGCGACCGCGCTCCCCTCTGCCCATGCCCGCCCGCCCGGCACGCGCGCGGGGCTGGGCTACATGCCGGCCCTCGACGGCATCCGCGGTCTTTCGGTCATCGCCGTCGTCGCCTTCCACCTCGGTCGGTTCCCCGGCGGCTACCTGGGCGTCGATGCCTTCTTCGTGCTGTCCGGGTTCCTCATCACCGGCCTGGTGCTAGGCGAGCACGATCGGGTTGGTCGGATCGACCTCGCCCGGTTCTACGTCCGGCGGGCCCGACGCCTGGTCCCGGCGCTGCTCGTGTTCGTGCTCGCCGTCTGCGTCTGGGCGCGCGGGTGGGCGGTACCGGGCCAGCTCGACGGGTTGCGGGGCGAGGCCATGGCCGCCCTGTTCTATGTGGCCAACTGGCACGCCATCGCCGGGGCCGATAGCTACTGGGACCTCGACGCCGCGCCTTCGCCGTTCGACCACATGTGGTCGCTGGCGATCGAGGAGCAGTTCTACCTTTTGTGGCCGTTCGTCGTGGTGGCCGCGTGTCGGCTGTCGGGGCGGTCGACCCGCTTCATCGGCCCGCTGGCGACGGTCCTCGCGGCAGCGTCGGGTGTGGCCATGGTCGCCCAGTACCAGGGCGGCGACCCGAACTCGGTGTACATGGGGACCCACAGCCGCGCCCAGGCGATCCTCATCGGGGCCGCACTCGCGTGGCTGCTGTTGCGCCGCGGGCTCGATCGACCGGTGCCGACCGGAGTCGGTCGTGCCGCTCTCGCCGCGGTCCCGGTGCTCGGGTGGATGTGGTGGCGGGTCGACGGCGCCTCGGAGTGGCTGTACCGGGGCGGCTTCACCATCCACGCCGCCCTTGTCGCATTGGTGATCGCTGCGGTCGCCTCGAACCGCGGGGCGCTCGCCCAGGCGTTGTCGCTCGAACCGTGGCGGTCGGCGGGCCTGATCTCCTATGGGCTGTACCTGTACCACTGGCCGATCATCGTGTGGTTCACACCCGAGCGCACCGGTTGGAATGGGGCGAGCCTGGACCTGTTCCGCGTCGTCTTGGCGCTGTCGGTGTCGATCGCGTCGTACCGGCTGATCGAACGGCCGATCCGCTTCGGATCGTGGCCGACCCCGCGGCGGGTGGCCATCGCCGTACCGGCCGCGCTTGTGGTCGTGGCCATCTTGGCGGCCTGGGCGACCCGCGCTCCAGCGATCGGACTGGAGCGACTCGAAGGCATTTCCATCCCCACCGTGCCGAGCCCACCGGCCGCCGGACCGGATGTCTCGACACCCGTGCCTTCGAGCGTCGAACAGGCCGAGCCGGTCCGTCCCGAGGAGTCGGTGCCGACGCCGACGACGGTCGCTCTTGCCCCGGTCACGCTCGCTCCCGGTGAGATCGAGCGCGTCGTCTACGTGGGCGACTCGATCGGTGCCCAGGTGTCGCCCTACCTCGACCGGGTCTTCGGCGACGAGGTCGACTATCTGGGTTTGACCCAGGCCGGGAGCGCGCTGTGCGACTTCTTCCCCGATCTCGAGGCGATGGTCGCCGACCCGCCCGATGTGTTGATCATCGACCACGGCGGCAACGCCTTGTCGCCGTGCATGTTCGACGACGCCGGGCAGCCCGTCACCGGCGACGCCTACTACGACCGGTACCGCGTCCACACCGCGCGCACGATCGACTTGGCCCGACAGATGGGCGCGCGGCTGCTGCTCGTCGACCAGCCGGTGTCGCGCACCAACGCGGTGTCGGGAACCGGCGACGTGTTCCGCGCCGCGGCGGACGCCGACATCTCGGGGACGGTGCGCGCCTTCTCGACCTGGCCGGCCATCAGCCCCGACGGGGTGTTCGTTCAGACTGCGCCGTGCGCCGAGTGGGAGCCGGGGTGCGTCGACGGTGAGGGCGAGGTGCGGTCGCCGCCGCCGGGCGTGCACCTCGAGCCGCTCGGTCAGTGGCGCTACGCCCTCGCCATCCGCGACGACCTGGCGCTCGCCGGTTGGTTGCCGAGCGCGTTCGATCCGGATTGAACGTCGCGTCGCTACGTTGAAGCTCGTGCCCGAGCTGAAACCGCTTCGTATCGCCGCCCTCGTCAAGCAGATCCCCAAGTTCGAGAACATGACGCTCGGCCCCGACGGCCGCCTCCAGCGCGACGGCCTCGAGCTGCACATGAACGACTACTGCCGGCGCGCTGTCGCCCAGGGTGTCGCGCTTGCTCGGGTCACCGGCGGCACGTGCACGGCGATCACCCTCGGCCCGCCGTCGGCTGACACCGTTCTCCGCGAGGCGATCTTGTGCGGCGCGGTGCGCGGCATCCACGTCACCGATGTCGCCTTCGCCGGATCCGACACGCTTGCCACGGCTCGGGCGCTGGCGGCGGCGCTGGCCCGGGTCGGCCCCTTCGACCTGATCCTCTGCGGCCGCAACTCCATCGACGCCGACACCGGCCAGGTGCCGCCGGAGCTCGCCGAGCTTCTCGACCTGCCGTTCGTTACCGGCGTCCGCGAGGTCGATCTCCGTGGCGGTGCGCTTTGGGCCCGGCTCGAGCACGACGACGAGTGGGTCGAGGTCGAGGTCGACCTCCCGGCGGTGGTCTCGTGTGCCGAGCGACTCATCGATCCCTGCAAGATCAAGGACCCGTCGGCGTGGGCCAGCGTGGAGGCGGCGTTGATCGACACCGTGACGGCCGCCGACCTGGGTGCGGGGCCGTGGGGCCAGGCCGGTTCGCCAACCTGGGTCGGGCGGACCCGTGCCATCGAGGTGACACGCGCCCGTCGGATCGCCCAGAGCGTGCCTGAAGCGGTGGCGATGCTGGACGAGCGTGGGGTGCTGGAGTACGAGTCGCCGCCCGCCACGCCGCCGCTGCCGATCACGGGCGGACGACGCGACGTCGTCGTGCTGGTCGAACCCGACCGGTCGCGAGCAACCCGCGATCTTCTCGGGGCCGCCGCGAGCGTGGCGTCGGCGGTCGGCGCGTCGGTGTGTGCCGTCGGTCCGGCGCCCGGTGATCCGCGCGAGCTGGGGTCGTGGGGTGCGGATCGGGTCGTGACGATCGAGGGTGCAGGCGTCGAGGAAGACGTGGCCGCCGCGTCGGCGGCGTGGATCTCCGGTCGCGACGTGTGGGCGGTGCTCGGACCGAGCTCGGCGTGGGGCCGTGAGGTCGCATCGCGGGTCGCGGCCCGCCTCGGCGCCGGGCTCACCGGCGATGCGGTCGAGCTCGAGGTCGACGGCGATCGCCTCGTCGCATGGAAGCCGGCGTTCGGCGGCGCCCTGGTGGCCGCGGTCGGGTGCACGTCGCCGGTCCAGCTCGTGACCGTGCGGGCCGGGGTCCTTCCCTCCTTCGCGGCTCGGGCAACGAGCGCGCCGGCTCTGGAGACGGTGACCGCGATGAGCCAGGGCCGGGTTCGCGTGCTCGGCCGCCAGCGCGACGATGACAGCGACGAGCTCGCTGCAGCCAGCATGGTCATCGGTGTCGGGATGGGCGTGGACCCGGCCGATTACCCGCTGATCGAGTCCCTCGCCGAGCAGCTCGGCGCGACGCTCTGCGCCACGCGCAAGGTCACCGACAAGGGCTGGATGCCGCGGGCCCGCCAGGTCGGCATCACGGGACACGCCATCTCACCCAAGCTCTACATCTCGATCGGGATCTCCGGGAAGTTCAACCACACGGCAGGCATCCGTTCGGCCGGAACGGTGGTCGGCGTGAACGTCGATCCCGAGGCGGAGATCTTCCGCTGGTCCGATGTCGGCATCGTCGGTGACTGGCGAGTCGTCTTGCCCGAGTTGGTGTCGCGGATCCTGGTCTCGCCGGTCCGGTGACCCGGTGACCCTGATCACTCGATCATGAGGGGGTAGGTCACCACGTTGATCTCGCTGCCGTCGGCGGCCGACAGCTCGTAGACGGTGAGGTCGACCGCACCATCGGTCCCCTCGGGGAGATCCACCGAGAACTCGAATGGGCCCCAGGTGCCCGTGCCTGAGGTGGCGGTGGTGAAGCCCTGATCGAGAACAGCGGCGCGCTCGTCGGTCACCCGGTAGTTCAGGGTCGCCTCGAACGTGTTCGCCTCGCCGCGGACTACGAAGCTCGCTGGCGTCGGCGCGCCGGGTCCGACCGACTCGATCAGGATCGCGGGCCGCACGTTCTCCATGTCGGTGCGGGTGAGGCCGTTCGAGACGTCCAGCCCGTGGCTCCCGAGCTCGCTGCGATCCTCACCTTCGATCCGGAAGAACACCCGGTCGACGCCGTCGAATTGGGTGAGCGTGAACACGACCTGGGCGATGCGCAGCGTCTCGCCGAGCGTCCCGCCCGATGTCTCGAACTGGCGGCTCAAGTCGACCGTCGCGTGGCCGTTGCCCACCTCGAGACCGAGCAGGACGGTGCCGATGGGCGCCTGGGTGGTCATCCCGATCGACTGCTCGATCTCGTCGGGACCGCCGCCCAGCACTATTCGAAGCGCCTGGACCATCGGGTCGCCGGAGTCGACCGACCGGGCTGCTCCCGCGATCCGCTCGGGGCTGCCGCCGGGCGTGGTCGGGATGGCCCAGGCCCAGTAGACGGTCACCTCGGCCAGCTCGGTGGCCGCGGCCGTCGTGGTCGGCGCCGTCTCCGTCGTGACCGGCGGCGCAGCGGTCGTGGTGGTCGTTGTCGCCGGCGCGGTAGGTCCGGGATCGGGAGTCGACGGCTCGTCGTCGCCGCATCCGATCGCGGTGACGAGGAGCACTGACGTGACGAGGGCCGACCGGAGGTTCACACACCCACGCTTGCTCAGGTGGGCTCGGCGAAGCAGGGGCTTCGGTCCCCGTCAGCCCGACGCCGGCTCGAACAGCGGCACGAACACCTCGCCATGCTGCTCGATCACCAGGTGAACGGCCATGCCGATCTCGATGGCATCGAGGTCGCAGTTCACCAGGTTGGTCATGAACCGCAGATCTGCCTGGTCGTCGAGCTCGACGATGGCGAGGGCGTACGGCGGCGCGACATCGGGATGGAACGGCTGATGGTTGACCGTGTACGTGTAGACCGTGCCCCGCCCGCTCACGGCCCGCGGAACGGTGGCGGTGCTGCACGTCGGGCAGACGGCCTCGATCGGGAAGATCCAGCGAGCGCAGCTCTCGCAGTACGGTATGCGCAGCTCCCCGTCGGCACCGCTGGTCCAGAAGTCGCGGTTGTCGTCGGTCAGGTCGGGCGTGATGCGGGGGGCAGTTGCGGGCACGGATCGAGGCTATTCGCTGTGGAACTCGACGACGAACACTGCGCCGGCCCGTGGGACGACGTCGTGGGGAACGGCGGCGGGATGTCGAGGAACCGCCTACGGGTGACGTCGTAGGCGGTGTTGGGGTCTTTGCGCCAACTAGGGTCGCTCGCGTGAACGCACGCTTCGAGGATGCCGCCGTCATCTCCGGGATCGGGCTGTCGCGCATGGGCCGCAAGACCGGCATCCCCGCGGACGAGCTGACCGTCGAGTCGAGCCGGGAGGCGATCGCCGACGCCGGTCTCGCGCTCTCTGACATCGACGGTGTGTCGAGCATGGGCGATACCGATCCCGACGACGCGGCGCGATTGCTCGGCATCGAGCCGCGCTGGACGGGCGGCGACATGGGTCGTTACGGCCTGCTCACGCCTGTCGTGCAGGCGATGCAGGCAGTCGCCGCGGGTCAGGCTCGTCACCTGGTGGCCTCGGGGCCAGTCGTACGGTTGGCCGCGGTTGTGGCGGCAGGACTGCACGAACATGTACGTGTTCGACCTGTCGACGACCGTCGGCCGGAAGATCGAGTAGTCCGACTTCACAACCGTTGTGAAGACGCCAATCGACTTCCACATCCCTGCGATAGCCTCGACCGGGTCCGCCCAGTTCGAGTTGCTCGACGCGCCGAACAGCGTCACGTCCATGCGCTTGCCAGCCGCGTCCTTCTTGAAGCCGGCCTGG
>CAYMJU010000144.1:0-12442 GCA_964390555.1 uncultured Acidimicrobiales bacterium
CGCCCGCATCGCCTCCGGATCGTCCTGCCACCGACGCGTCGACCCCTCGATATCGGTAAACAGAAACGTCACCGTCCCCGAAGGCAAACCATCCACCCCCCAAGCCTCGCACAACCCCGAGCCGTCAACCCCGAGCCGACGATCGGGCCGCGCCGCTCGACGTGGGGCGAGCTGCTGGC
This sequence comes from uncultured Acidimicrobiales bacterium, assembly GCA_964390555.1. GTDB lineage: Bacteria > Actinomycetota > Acidimicrobiia > Acidimicrobiales > SHLQ01 > CAVTWS01. Next base: position 180 of record CAYMJU010000144.1, read on the forward strand.
TCCCGAACGGGTGCGGTCAGCAGAACTGGGCGACGGTGGGGGTGGGGTTCACCGAGTTGCCCCGGCCTCCCTGGTGGATCTCGAAATGCAGGTGCGGCGTGGTCGCGTTGCCGCTGGAACCCACGTAGCCGATGATCACGCCGGCTTGCACCGAGCCCGAGTTGCCGTAGCTGTCGAGGTGGGTGCCGTAGTAGTAGTTGCCGTCGCTGCCCTCGATGTGGAACGACCGGCCGCCGATCGAGTTGTCGCGGTGGGTCACCGTCCCGGCGACGGGGGCGACCACGGGCGTACCGGTGGCGGCCATCATGTCGACGCCCTGGTGGCGCCGCCCACCCCCACGGGCCTGACCGTAGGTGTCGGTGAAGCTCACCGCGCCCTGCACCGGGCAGACCCAGTTACCCGTGGCGATGGGACCGGTGGGCACGTCCCGGGGCGTGGTGGTCGTCTGACCCGGGATCGTGGTTCCGGGAGGGGTAGTCGTGGTCGTGGTTGCGGCACGGCGCGCCGCCTCGGCGGCGGACCGTTCCGCGGCGACGCGAGCCCGCTCGGCCTGCTCGCGCCGGCGGCGCTCGGCGATCTCGGCTTCGATGCGTCGGCGTTCCTCTTCTTCGAGCTGCGCGAGCACCTGTTCTTGTTGCTCGAGCTGCGCGCTCATGAACGCCAGCTCGGCGTCGATGTCGGACCGGGCCTGCGCCAGCTCGTCGATGAACTGCTCCTGGTCGCGCATGCGATCCTCGAGCTCGCTGGTCGCGGCGTCGAGGTTGGCTTGGACCAACCGGAAGGTGTCGATCACGTCGACGTTGTCGATCTGTAGGTCCCGGGCCAGGTAGGACATCACCGAGTAGCGGTTCAGATCCTCCTGGTCGAAGAGCTCGGGGGTCACGGACTCGCCGGTGTAGCGCTCGACCGCGAAGGCCCGCATCTCGTCGGCCAGCAGGTCGAGCTCGGCTTGGGCGGTATCGACGCGCAACCCGAGCTGGTCGATGTCCGCGGCGATGACGTCGAGCTCGATTTCGGCCTCCCAGAATCGGCCCGTGGCCTCATCCGCGCGCGCCCGGGCGTCGGCGATGAGGGCTTCGGTCTCGGCCACCTGCTCGCGGGCCGAGTCGATGTCTTGCGCGACAGCGGGGATCGTGGCGGCAGCCACGACCACGAACACCACGACACCGAGGGCTCTCCGCACCGCTTGAAAGGGTAGTGGCTCACACCCATTGTTGCATTTCGGTGACGGGATTCTCGGTGACGAGGTCTGCGCCCGGCCGAACCAGGCCCGGTCAACCGGCGGCTGAATCGGTGGCCTCGGACAGCTCGCGGACGAGCACCTGGAGGACGTCCTCGAGGGTCGCGATCCCGAGGGTGCGAGTCGATTGGTCCTGCACGACGGCCAGATGGATGCGCAACCGCTTCATGGCGAGCAACACCTGCTCGAGCGTCTCGTCGGCCCGAACGACGAGCATGCGCCGGACCAGCTCGAGGGGCACCGGGTCGCTCCGGGCGTCGTCGGGCAGTCGCAGGAGGTCCTTGGCGTGGACGAATCCGATGATGTCGTCGATGCCGCCCGCGCCGACCACCGGGATGCGGGAGTGACCCGAGCTGGCGACCACGCCCTCGAGCAGGTCGATCGTGGCCCGCCGGGGCACCCACACCACCCGCTGCCGGGGCACCATCACCGATCCGACGGACTGGGCTCCGAAGTCGAAGGCGCCGGTGAGCAAGGCCCGCTCGTACTCGTCGAGGTGGCCCTCGTGGTGGGACTCCTCGAGCATCGAGGCCAGCTCTTGAGAGGTGTACACCGACGCCGCGGCACCCGTCGGCGTGAAACCGAACAGCCGGGTGACGGACCGCCCGAGCCAATTGACGAACAAGATCAGCGGCTTCATGGCGCCGAACACGACCGCGTTCACCGGGGTCATCAGCACCAGCGCCCGTTCGGGGCTCACCAGGGCCAGGTTCTTCGGCACCATCTCGCCGAGAACGATGTGGGCGAACACGACTACGGCGAGCGCTATCACCAGCGCGATGCCATGACGGAGTGCTTCGCTCTCGATCAGGTCGTGCAACCATTGCGACAACAGGTCGGCGATCGCCGCCTCGGCGACGAAGCCGAGGGAGAGCGACGCCATGGTGATCCCGAGCAGGGCGCCGGCCAGGTGGGTCACCCCGTCGACCTTGGCCTCGAGCGCGATCCGAGCGCGTCGGCTGCCCGCCTCGGCCAGCAACTCGAGCTTGGAGAGCCGGCTGGCGACCAAGGCGAACTCGGAGGCCACGAACCAAGCGTTGGCCGCGAGCAACAGGACCGTCCAGCCGAGAGCGGCGACGGTACTCATGATCGAGGACTCATGATCGAGGACTCATGATCGAGGGCTCACGGGCGCGGCTGCCGGACCCGCAGCGTGGCGATTCGTAGCCGGTCCATGGCGACGACCTCGATGCGCCAACCGTCGTGGTCGAGCAGAGCGCCGGGCTCGGGGATGCGGCCGAGCTGCGCCAGTACGAAGCCCGCCAGGGTCTCGTAGTCGCCCTCGGGGAGGTCGAGACCGCACGCGTCCTCGACCTCGTCGATGTGAAGGTTCCCGGGCAGCAGCCACGCGCCCCGGCCCTCGGCCCGGGTGAGCTCGGCGGCACCGAGCGGCGCGTCGTGCTCGTCGCTGATCTCGCCGACGATCTCCTCGATCACGTCTTCGAGCGTGATGATCCCCGCGGTCCCACCGTGCTCGTCGATGACGACGGCCAGATGCCGATTGGTCCGGCGCAGGTCGCCGAACAGCTCGGCCAGCTCACGGGATTCGGGGATGGCGAGCACGTCGGTCATCACCGACCGGACCGGTGTAGTCGATCGGACGTCGCGGCTGACCGCGATCGCCGCCGAGACGGCGACCACGCCGAGCACGTCGTCGAGATCGTCGTCGTACACCGGGAAGCGGGAGAAACCGGTGGCGACCGACAGCGCCACCAGGTCGCTGACCATGGCCCCGGCGTCGAGGGCCTCGACCTCGACCCGGGGGGTGAGGGCGTCGGCCGCTGTCTTGTCCCCGAACCGGATCGACCGGGTCAACAGCTCTACCTCGCGTTGGTCGAGCGTCCCGTGCTCGCCCGCGGTCTCGATCAGCTGACCCAACTCCTCGATCGAGCGGGAGTGGTCGAGCTCCTCCCGGGGCTCGACTCCGAGCCGCACGACGAGCGAGTTCGCCACCCCGTTCATCCACCCGACCAGCGGTCCTGCGACCAAGCCCCACGTGCCCATGGGCCGCGACAGCATCTTGGCCACCAACTCGGGGCGGTCGATGGCGATGTTCTTCGGCACCAGCTCGCCGAGCACCATGTGCACCAGCGTGGCGATGGTCAGGGCGACAGCGACCGACACGCCGTGCGCCGAGCCGGACCCCACCAGCGACTCGATCGGGCCCTCGATCAGCCGACCGACGGTGGGTTCGGCCACGAAGCCGAGCAGCAGCGAGACCAGCGTGATACCGAGCTGGGCCCCCGACAGGTTGAACGACAACCGTTCCACGAGGCGCTGCACCCGACCCGCCGCCGGCATGCCCTGCGTCGCTTCGGCGCCTATCCGGCTCCTGTCGGCGGCGACGAGCGAGAACTCGGCGGCCACGAAGAAGGCGTTGGACGCCACCAGCGCGGCCACGGCGAGCAGTCCGAGAATGGTCCCGATGGGTCCGAGGCTACCGGGGCTCGCCGGAGCCGATGTGCGACCGCGGCTACACGGGGCCGATGTGCGATGGCGGCCGTGCGCCACCGATACTGCACCGATGGCCGCGACCGCACACGAGACGTCGGTGTTCGAGCCGATCGCGGTGACCGCCCGCTACGCGCCTCCCTTGGCCGGCGTCGACCCCGATCCCGAGCTGGCGTGGACCCGGCGCCTGTTGCCGCTCGTTCGAGCCCACCGTCGACCGCTGGCGATCTCGCTGACCGCGGGCGTGATCGGTATGGGCGTCCAGGTCGCGGTGCCCGCGGTGGTCCGGCTGGCCATCGACCGGGCGCTCACCGACGAGGTCGACTCACTCGAGCCGTACGTCGTCATCCTCGTCGTCCTCGGCCTGCTCCGGATCGTGCTCGGCTTCGTGTACCGCTACTGGCTGTTCAAGGTCGCCTACGCGGTCGAGACCGACCTGCGGTCGCTCATGTACCGCCACCTCACCCGCTTGTCGTTCGCCTACTACGACCGCACGCAGTCCGGGCAGGTGATCTCGCGGGCCAACTCCGACATCCGTTCGCTTCAGCTGCTGTTGTCGTTCGGGCCGCTCCTGATCACGTCGGCGCTGATGTTCGTGGTCGCCTTCGCCTTCATGCTCAGCATCCACCTGCTGCTCACCGCCGTGGCGATCGCCGCCATGCCCGGCGTGTACCTCCTCGGCCAGCGCATGCGAGACCAGGTGTTCCCGCTCACCTGGGTGGGCCAAGCCCGCCAGGCCGAGGTGGCGACGATCGTCGACGAGAACATCCAGGGCGTTCGGGTCGTGCGGTCCTTCGCCGCCGAGGAACGCCAGATCAACCACCTGGCCGCCGCCGCGCAACGACTGCGATGGTCCCAGATCGAGGCCGTCAAGAGCCGGGCCCGTTTCAACCCGCTGATCGAAGCCTTGCCGAGGCTGTCGATGGCCGTCGTGTTGCTGTACGGCGGTTGGCTGGCCATCGACAACCAGGTCACCATCGGCACGCTGGTGGCGTTCAACGCCTACGTCATCTTGATCCAGGCCCCGTTCCGGATGGTCGGGTTCATGATCCTCCAGTGGGAACGGTCGGCGGCTGCGGCCGGGCGCATATTCCAGGTCCTCGACGAGGCGCCCGAGATCGTCGACCGACCCGGCGCCGTCGACCTGATCCCTCCAGCCGACGGCTCCGGCCGGGTCGAGCTCCGTGGCGTGTCGTTCCGATACCCCACGCCGACGGCATCGGGCGACCCGGCGCCGCTGGTCCTCGACGGCCTCGACCTGGTCATCGAACCGGGCGAGACCCTCGCCATCGTCGGCCGCACCGGGTCGGGCAAGTCGACCATCGCCCGGCTGATCGCCCGCTTCTACGACGTGACCGAAGGCCAAGTGCTCTTCGACGGCCATGACGTCCGCGACCTCACCGTCGCCAGCCTCCGCCACCACGTGGGCGTGATCCCCGACGAGCCGTTCCTCTTCTCGGTGAGCCTGCACGACAACATCGCCTTCGGCCGGCCCGACGCCACACGAGCCGAGGTGGTGTCGGCCGCCGACGCCGCCCAGGCCGTCGACTTCATCGAGGAGCTGCCCGACGGCTTCGACACCGTCGTCGGCGAGCGCGGCTACACCCTGTCGGGCGGCCAACGCCAACGGGTCGCGATAGCCCGGGTGTTGCTCGACAACCCGCGCCTGCTGGTGCTCGACGACGCCACCAGCGCCATCGACGTCGTCGTCGAGGAGCGCATCCACCACGCGCTTCGCGAGCGTTTGGCCGGGCGAACCACGCTGCTGATCGCCCACCGGCTGTCGACGATCGCCCTGGCCGACCGGGTCGCCCTGCTCGACGGCGGTCGCATCGTCGCCGCCGGGCGCCACGAGGACCTGCTCGCCCACGAGCCCCGCTATGGCGCCGTGCTCGCCCACGGTGCGGATCCCGACGGGTCCCACCCGGACGGGAGCCGCTGATGGCGATGTGGGGCCCGGCCGGGTCCTTCGGCGGCACGAGCTCGCTCCAGGCCAACCAGGCCGCCGGGCTTCCCCACGCCGGCGTGCCGGGCAATCTCGCCGCCCGCGTCGACGAGGTCCTCGCTGCCGAACCCGTACACCCGCCGCCCCGGGTGGCGTTCAGCCACACCCGCTACGACCGCCGGCCGTTCACGCTGCGGACCTTCCTTCGCCCGCACAAGTGGGCCATGCTCGGCGCGTTCGTCCTGGTGCTCGTCGAGACCCTGTCGATGCAGGCCGGGCCCATGCTCACCCAGCTCGGCATCGACCACGGCGTGATCGACGAGGACGTCGGCGTGCTCGTCACGGTGTCGATCATCTATGGCGCGAGCGTGATGGTGACCGCGGTCAGCGCCGGCGTGCGCATCGCGTACACCGGCCGGCTCGGCGAGCGGCTCATGTACGAGCTGCGGGTGCGGGTGTTCTCGCACCTCCAGCGCCAATCGCTCGACTTCTTCACCGAGGAGAAGGCCGGGGTGTTGATGTCGCGGATGACGAGCGACATCGAGGCCCTCACCACCTTGTTCCAGGAGGGCATCGTCAACGTCGCCGTCCAGGCCCTCACTCTCGTCGTCATCACCGCCGTCCTGTTCGCGTACAACCCTGTGCTCGCGGCCATCACCCTCGTCGCCGTGTTGCCGGCCACGCTGGCCTTGACCCTGTGGTTCCGCGGCAAGTCCGACATCGGCTACAACCGGGTCCGGGACCGGATCGCCGACGTCCTCGCCGATCTCCAGGAGAGCTTGGCCGGCATCCGCGTCATCACCGCGCACAACCGCCGCCGCCACAACGTGATCCGCCACGACAACATCGTCGGCGACCACCGCGAGGCCAACCTGTTCACCGGGCGAGCCACGTCGCTGTACGCCCCGGCCTCCGAGGCCATCGGCGTGTTCGGCCAAGCCCTGCTGCTCGCCATCGGCGGATCGATGGTGCTCGACGGAAGCCTCCGGCTCGGCGAGCTGGCGGCGTTCGTCCTGTACCTGTCGGCGTTCTTCGCCCCTATCCAGACGCTGGTGCAGCTCTACGCCACCTATCAGCAAGGCCAAGCGGCGATCGGCAAACTGCGGACGCTGCTCGCCACCGTGCCGTCGGTCGTCGAGAAACCCGACGCCGTGGCGTTGCCCGAGCTCCACGGTGACATCGTTCTCGAGAACGTCACGTTCGGCTACGACCCCGACTCGCCGGTGCTGCACGAGGTCGACCTGCACGTGCGACCCGGCGAGGTGCTGGCCGTCGTCGGGCCGACCGGCGGCGGCAAGTCGACGATCGCCCGGTTGATCGCCCGCTTCCACGACCCGCAGTTCGGGCGGGTGCTCATCGACGGTCACGACCTCCGCGACGCCACGCTCGACTCGTTGCGCCACCAGCTCGGGGTGGTGCCCCAGGAGCCGTTCCTGTTCCACGGCACGATCCGCGACAACCTGAGCTTCGGTGCGCCCGACGCCAGCGACGAGACGTTGCTCGACGCCGTCGCCGCGGTCGGGCTGAGCGACGTGGTCGAGCGACTCGGCGGGCTCGACGGGCTCGTGCACGAGCGCGGGGTATCGCTGTCCGCCGGTGAGCGACAATTGCTGGCGCTGGCCCGTGCGTTCCTCGCCCGGCCGCGCGTGCTCCTACTCGACGAGGCCACTTCGAATCTCGACCTCAGCTCCGAGCGCCAGGTCGAGGCGGCGCTCGACCGGGTGCTCGAAGGGCGCACGGCCGTGATCATCGCCCACCGCCTGGCCACCGCCCTTCGCGCCGACCGGGTCGCCGTCGTCGACGGCGGCGAGATCGTCGAGATCGGTGCCCGGGACGAGCTGTTGGCGACGGGAGGACGTTTCGCCGACATGTACGCGGCGTGGATGGCCCACGCCTCCCCTGCGACCGAGGCGCCGTCGTGACGCCGGTGCTCGAGCTGGCCGGCGTCGGCTGTGACATCCCCGGCGCAGGCGCCGGTCGTGACATCCCCGGAACGGCGGGCCAGCGTGGTCGCACGATCCTCGACGGCGTCGACTGGCAGGTCCACCGGGGCGAGCGTTGGGTGGTCATCGGGCCCAACGGGTCCGGAAAGTCGACGCTCGTCCAAGTCGCCAGCCTCTACCTGCATCCCTCGCGGGGCACGGTGTCGGTGCTCGGCGAGCAGTGGGGTCGCACCGACGTGCGGGTGCTGCGCCGCCGCATCGGCCTGGCCGCCGCCGCCCTCGCCGACCAGATCCGACCCGCGCTGCCCGCCCACGACGTGGTGATGACCGCCCGGCGCGCCGCGCTCGAGCCCTGGTGGCACACCTACGACGACGCCGACCGGGCCGCCACCGCCGCCGCCCTCGATCGGGTCGGTGTCGGGGCGCTGGCCCGCCAGACGTTCGGCACCTTGTCGTCGGGCGAGCGCCAGCGGGTCCTGATCGCCCGGGCCCTGGTGAACGAGCCGTCGGTGCTGCTGCTCGACGAGCCGATGGCCGGTCTCGACCTGGCCGGCCGCGAGGAGCTGGTCGCCACCCTCGCCGCGCTCGCCGCCGACCCGACCACGCCGCCGGTCGTGCTCGTCACCCACCACCTCGAAGACGTCCCGCCCGGCTTCACCCACGCCATGTTGTTGTCGCAAGGCCGGGTCCACTCGGCCGGGCCGCTCGACGCCACGATCACCAGCGACACGGTGAGCGACGTGTTCGGGCTGCCGGTCACCGTCGAGCGCCGGGGCGCCCGGCTGACCGCCTACGCCGGCTGAATCACCAGCAGCACGCCGGCGGTCACGGCGACCGAGGCCCGATCGCCGACGAAGACGTTGCTCACGCCGCGGGCCGACCCGGCGCCGAGGGTCTCACCGTGCAGCGGGTAGGCGAGGCCGGCAGTCGTCACTCCGGCGGCCGGGCCGTTGAAGGCCACGAGCGACACCAGGTCGCCGGCTCGGCCGTCGAGGTCGCGACGGTCGCCGCCCCGGACCAGGGTCACGACCGCGCCATCGACATGCGCGACGACCGGCAGCGGCGCCCACCGATCGGCGGCCAGGACCGCGAAGGTCGCGATCGCGTGATCGAGCCGGCCGGTGGCGGTGGCGATGATCACCAGCTCGGTCGCGCCGTCGGCGACGGCTCGGGCCAGCGCCAGCTCGAGGTCGACCTCGTCCTTGTCGACCGGGTGCCGCTCGACCACGACCGACCCGTCGAGCTCGGCGAGAGCGAGGGCGTGCGCCGACACCGAATCGAGGTCGCCGACGAGCACGTCGACCGGCCAACCCCACTCCATCGCCACGTCGAGTCCCGAATCGGCCGCTATCACCCGATCGCCCGGAAGGATCTCGATCGGTGAATGCCCCCCGACCGGCCCCCCGCTCACCACGATCACCCTCCGCGCCGGCCCCATCACAGCGACGCTACCGGTTGCCGTGCAGCGGACGGGGCTGGCGCATTGGCGTCTCTCACGACATATCGCGTACTTGTCGCTCGGGTCTCGCTGGAGGTCGCTGACTTCAACGGTAATCGAGGCCCAAGTCGGCTACGGCGGGTACGCGGGTGGTGACGACTATGCCTCGGCGCTGATCGCCACTGCGGTGAGCTCGAGTATGTCGTCGCCGTACTGCTCGAGCTTGGCCGGACCCACCCCCTTGACGGCCGCCAGTAGGGCGAGGTCGACGGGCAGGGCCGAGGCGATCGCCGCCAGCGTCTTGTCGTCGAACACCGTGTACGCCGGCTTTCCGTTGCGCATGCGGTCGCGGTAGCTGCGCAGCACGTCGAACATGCGCACCGACGCGTCCGACACGTCGTCGGACCGAGGCTGCAACAGGCCGCGCTGACGGCCGGCGGTTTCGACGTTGTCGCCGATCGCGAACCTGCGTACCGCGCGACCGCGTTCGGTTACCGCTGCGGCCGACTCGAGTGCCGTTACGGTCCACTCCAGGCCCTGATCCACGAGGACCAGCCCGACGACCGCCATCACCCGGTCGCGTACGAGCAGCGGGTGGTCCGAGGTCGGACGGGGGGACAACATGGAACGGGTCGGTGTCCGCGCCGGGATGGCCGGCGTCTCGCGCTGAAACGGCTCGGGCTCGGTCGTGAGCTCGGCACAGAATGGACTGGGCTGCGCACCGGTGACGATCGTGACGTGTCGCGACGCCCGCGTGATCGCCACATGGAACAGGCGTCGCTCCTCTTCGACATCGCTGGCGAGCCGATGCGGGAACTGGTCGGCCTGCGCGAGATGGACGACGACGTGGGGCCACTCCTGACCCTTCACCCGATGGACCGTGGAAACGGTGACCCCTCCCGGATCGCGGCGCGCCACGAGAGCGTCGCGCAGCCACCTCTCGAACGTCGATGGGTCGGGGTGGAGCTGGGCAATCTGGCGCAGCGCGAGCAGGTCGTCTCCTTGGGACGCTCGATTCATCCCCCGGCGGTTGATGTCGAGCGACGCCACTGCACCCCCCAAACCGATGTCGTCGACCAGCACCGACACGAGCGGTGCCGTATCGGAACCCGAGCTCACCCGGGCCTGAAGATGGGCGATGTCCGATGCGAATTGGGCGACGCGGCCACTGTCCTTCTCGTTGGTGATGCGTTCGGCGAGTTTGTGCAGTGCCTTGACGCTTCTCTGCTCGACGACCCATTCGCGGATCCGCGGATGCAAGGCGCGCGAAGGGCGCCGGAGCGCTTCGCCGAGATCGTCCCCCGCGAGCGTTTTCCCGGTCGCCAGGCGCAGCCAAGCGAGCGCGGCCCGCACCGCGATGCGGTCCGCGAACTCGGACCCGACACCGCCCGTGATCGGGATACCCGACATCGACAAGGCGATCTGGACGGGAGCGATCGTCGCGTTGACGCGCGCGAGCACGGCGATCGAATCAGGACGTGCGCCCCCGGCGATCGCGGCCGTCACCGCGTCGACCGTCAGTGCGACGGGGTCGGGACCCGATGCCATCGACCAGCCCGACGAGGCCGCGTCGGTCGGTGCCGGTCCCGCGACCGGGGCTGGTCGGATGATCTTGGCGACGCGATGCCGATTGTGCCGCAACAGCCGATCGGCGATCTCGACCACACCGGCCGGGCAGCGGTAGTTGATCTCGAGCGGGTGATCGCCGGAGCCCGGGAACCACGTGCCGAACTCGATCAACCAGGCCGGGTCGGCGCCGTTGTAGCCATAGATGGTCTGGTCGTCGTCACCGACGCCGAACACTGCGCCACCGCCAGACGTCAGCAGGCGCACGAGGAGAAGGTGGGCGGGAGTCAGGTCCTGGAACTCGTCGACGAGCAGGACCCGGCACGCGCGCTGGGCGGCGCGGCGCGCCACCGGTTGTGTGAGCAGCAGGTCGAGAGCCCGGCGTACCTGATCGTCGAAGTCGACGGCGCCTTCGTGCTCGAGTGCGTCGCGGAACGCGGGCCAGATCTCGACCAGCCCGTCGACGTCACCGCCGTAGCGTGCCTCGACCTCGCGCGGATCGACGAGGCCCAGGCGAAGCACGCTGAGGGCGTCGATCCACGGCGCCAGTGGATCGACGTTGAGCTTGCGCGGGGTCTGGACGAAACGCTGCAGGATGCGTCGTACATCGGGCTCGTCGATCGTGCGCCAGTGACGCTGTTGAGAGGCGAAGGGCGCGGTCCCGTTGACGATCGCCAGGGCGATCGAGTTGAGCGTGCGAACACTGAGACCACCGAGGTCGCTGGTGCGGGCCCGCATCTCCTCCTGGGCCCGCCGGTTGAAGGCGACGAGGCCCACGGCGCCGGGTGGAATCCGCCAGCCATCGAGCAGGTGACGAGCGCGTTCGGTGAGCACTCGCGTCTTGCCGGAACCGGCTGGAGCGATGATCCGCGCCGAGCCGGTCGTGTGCGTCACCGCTGCGACCTGGTCGGGGGCCAGTGCAGCCGGCGTCACGTTCGGCCCTGGGGTCTCGAGCCGGCGGTGATCGATCTGGACCACGTGCAACACCGGCACGCCGTCGACTGGGTCGAGATGTCGAATCGGCCCCCCGTCGAGCCACACCGCCCGCCCGTCGGGCAGGACGACATCCCCATCGTCATGAAGGCACGGTGCGGCCCCCAGATCGATGGCGGCGGTGACCGCCCCCCACCGCGGTTCCTCGGCGCGACGAGCGTCGATCGCATTCGACCACACGAGGTGTCGCAGCTCATCACGCCAGAACGTGAACCCGGCGCCGAGGACATGCTGCTCGCGGCGGTCGGTCTCGCCCGGCGCGTCATCGAAGTCGTCATCGAGATCGGCGACGAGTTCGATGACGAATGACTCGGCCCGATGGGCCGCATCGACGAGCGCTGCTACGACATCCTCCGGAGCCGCCAGGACCGCGTCGTCGATGAGGATCCGTCGACAATCGAGCCATTCCGACGGAGGTTCGGCCGCGGCCGCCACCACGACGTTGCGACCGAGCGGCGACGGTCCACGCCGCATACCCACCGAGCCCAGCGACGACGAATCGCGCGCGACCACCGGCGCTTGGTCGGCGGGAGAATCGACGGTGTCAGAGACCGGGCTGGTTGCAGGCGACCGGTCGGCCCAGCAACGCCGCACATCGGCGGGGCGGGCATGCGATCGACCGCAATACACGCAGGAGATCACGACCGGCACGATAGTTGTCGCTGGGGGCTGCGCCCGTAGTTGTCG
>CAYMJU010000145.1:0-27777 GCA_964390555.1 uncultured Acidimicrobiales bacterium
ATCGGCGATCATCATCCCGCCGACCCACGACGAGTACGTCTCGCTGTCGCGCGACACGGTCACCGCGTCGTGGTGCCGGGTGACGACGTAGAACCCGGGACCATCGACCTCCGCGTGCCAGCAGACCGGCGCCTCCCGCCGCAGTCGATCGAACGCAGCGTGCGGGACGCCGCTCATGTACGTCTCGGGCAGCGTGAGATCGACGCCCCCGACGTCGATCGCGTTCACGATCTGGCTGGCCATGGAGCGAGCCTATGGTGCCGGCCGCTACGGTGCGGAAAACGCCAGAGGGAGCCAGCGATGGGAGACATGAGGACACCGGACGACGTGGTCGTCATCACGGGCGCGGGCGGGATGGGCGTCGCGATCGCTCGCCGGATCGGCACCGGGCGCCACGTCGTTCTCGCCGATGTGTCCACGGCGCGGGCCGATGAGGTTGCGGCGCTCCTTCGGGGCGAGGGCCACTTCGTGACGACCGTCGCCACCGACGTATCCGACCGCGCACAGGTCGACGCACTCGCCGACGCCGCCGCGGCGCTCGGCCCGATCCGCGCCATCGCGCACACCGCGGGCCTGTCGCCGGTCCAGGCACCACCTGCTCCGATCGTGGCCGTCGACGTCATGGGCACGGCGTACGTGCTCGACGCTTTCGAGCGCCACGTGATCCCCGGCACCACGTGTGTGTGCATCGCGAGCATGGCCGGGACCATGACCACGCTCGAACCCGATGTGCTTCGGGCCCTCGCCCTCACGCCCACCGCCGACCTGGCGGCGTTGCCGATCCTCGACCCGTCGACGATGGACCCGGGCTCGGCCTACGGCATCGCCAAGCGCGCCAACCACGTGCGGGTTCAGGCCGCTTCGATCGCATGGGGGCGCAAGGGGGGCCGGGTCGTGTCGATCAGTCCTGGGATCATCTCCACACCGATGGGCCAACAGGAGTTAGGCGGCGAGTCGGGCGACATGATGCGGATGATGCTCGACCTGTCGGCCACCAAGCGGCTCGGCACGCCCGAGGACATCGCCATGACCGTCGAGTTCCTCATCAGCCCGCAGGCGTCGTTCATCACCGGCACCGACATCCTCGTCGACGGCGGCGTGATCGCGGCCCTCAACTACAACGCATGAGCGCGCTCGGCCTCGCCCCGTGCCTGTGGTTCGACGGCAACGCCGACGATCCCGACCCCGCCGTCGCCCAACGGGTCACCGCGCAGATGCTCACCATGGTCAAACTCGACATCGCCCCCCTCGAAGCAGCAGCGAAGGCCGCGCCATGAGCACCGCGACCGAGATCTACTGGGACCCCTTCGACACCGAGATCGACACCGACCCATACCCGGTGTGGAAGCGGATGCGCGACGAAGCGCCGGTCTACCGCAACGACCGCTACGACTTCTGGGCCCTCACCCGCTTCGCCGATGTCGAGGCCGCCCACAAGGACCCGGCCACGTTCATCTCCGGCCGCGGCACGGTGATCGAGCTGATGTCGGGCGATGATCTGTCGCACACCGGCCAGATGATCTTCATGGACCCGCCCGACCACACGTCGCTTCGGTCGCTGGTGTCGCGGGCGTTCACGCCCCGCCGCACGGGCGGGCTCGAGGAGCGCATCCGCGACCTGTGCGCCGAGTTGCTCGACCCCCATGTCGACGCCGGTGGCTTCGACTACCACCAGGATTTCGGCGCCCACTTGCCGTCGCGGGTGATCTCGGCGCTGCTCGGCGTGCCCGACGAAGAACGAGAGGAACAGCGCCGCAACATCGACGAGATCTTCCACATCGAGCCCGGCGTCGGCATGATCAACGACATCTCGTTCCTGGCTCAGGTGCGGCTCCACGAGTACTTGACGGGCCTGATCGAACGCCGCCTGGCCGACCCGCAGGACGACCTGATCACCGCGCTGTGCCATGCCGAGATCGAGGAGAACGGCGTCGCGCGACGACTGACCGTCGCGGAGGTGGCCGGTTTCGCCAACCTGCTGTTCAGCGCCGGCACCGAGACCGTCGGTCGCCTGCTCGGCAACGCCGCGGTCGTGCTCGCCGAGCACCCCGGCCAGCGCCAGATCCTCGTCGATGACCCGTCGGTGATCCCGAACGCGATCGAGGAACTGCTTCGCTACGAAGCACCGTCGCCGGTCCAGGCCCGGTGGACCACCCGCGACGTCACCCTGCACGACGTCACGATCCCCGCCGAATCCAAGGTCACCATCATCACCGGGGCCGCGTCGCGCGACGAGCGCAAGTTCGCCGATCCCGACCGCTTCGATGTGCGCCGACCGATCGACCACCACCTGTCGTTCGGCTACGGCATCCACTTCTGTGTCGGTGCCGCCCTCGCCCGCCTCGAAGGCCGCATTGCGCTGGAGGAGACGCTCAAGCGCTTCCCGACCTGGGATGTCGACCGCGACAACGTCGTGCGCCAGCACACCAGCACCGTCCGCGGCTACAGCCGCGTGCGCATCCTCACCCGCTGATCCGACCCGGCAGCCGGGCCGGTGGCGTCACTGGCAATGCGGCTTGATGTCCTCGATCACCCATTGGGCCAGGTCGAGGTACTCGTCGAGGTCGCGGGCCGGCGGCAGCGGTGCGCTGGTCATGGTGACACCGAGCGACGCCAGCCAGCCGATCTTGTCGATGATCTGCTCGGCGTTGCGACCCACCTTGGAGCTGTCGTCGCCGGTGGCCACGTGCCCCTCGCCGATCAGCCGCGCCGACAAACTGTAGTGAACCTCGAACGGCCGCCCGTCGTAGGTCGGTTGCGACTTGATGTAGTCGATGCGCGCCGGAAGCTGATCGGGCGGGGTGAGGAACGGCATCCAGCCCGACGCGAACCGGGCCGTCCGTCGCAGCGCCGGGTCGGCGTCACCACCCATCCAGATCGGCATGTGAGGCTTCTGCACCGGCTTGGGCGCGAACGCCACGTCGTGGAACGCCAGGAACTCGCCCTGGTAGCTCGGCCAGTCCTCGGTCCACAGGGCGATCATCGCTTCTAGGTACTCGTCGGCGACGCGTCCCCGCTTCTCGAACGACACGCCGAGAGCCACGAACTCGGCCTCGAGCCAACCGACCCCGAACGTGGCGACGATGCGCCCCCCGCTCAGCCAGTCGATCGTCGACAGCGCCTTGGCCAGCCCGACCGGGTCGTGCAGCGGCAGGATCGTGAGACAGGCGCCGATACGGATGCGCTCGGTCGCGCCGGCCAGGTACCCCTGCGCCGCGACGGCGTGGAAGTAGAACGGTCCCGACAACTCGACGTGCTCGCGAGGTATGAGAAGGTGCTCGGGCACGCTGATCATGTCGAAGCCGAGCTCGTCGGCCCGCTTGGCCGCCCGGGTCTGGTCGGCGCCGGTCACCGCCATCTCCCACGGCTGCATGATCGCCGGCAGCTCGAGGGTATGGGGAAGCGAGAAACTGAACTTCATCGAGGGATGATCCCACGCGCCGACGCCGCGCGTCGGTGGGAGTGCTCAGTGGGTCGGGGTCACCAGGATCTTGCTGTCGGCGGTTCCGGCGTGGAGGCGGGTGAACGCGTCGTTGACGCCGTCGAGGCCCACGCGGTCGGCGACGAAGACCGATGCGTCGAACGCGGGGTCAGCGACCAGCGCCGCCGCGGCTTCGAACTCGCGACGCCGGTAGTACACGGCGAAGCGGATCTCGATCTCCTTCATGAGCGCCGACACCGGCACGAGCGAATCGGGCACGATGCACACCCCGGCGATCACCACCCGGCCGCGTGTGGCTGCGGCGTCGGCGGCCGCCTGGAGCAACCCGGGTGCGCCCACACACTCGATGACCACGTCGTAACCGGCCCCGCCCGGCGACACGGCCGGACCTTCGGAGGGGTCGTGAACGCCGGTGACTCCGAACGCGGACGACCCCTCGCGGCGCGCCGCCGACGGGTCGCTCACCACCACCTCGGCCGCGCCGAGGCGGCGAGCCCACACGCTCACGGCGCTCCCCACCGACCCACCACCGATCACGAGCACCCGGTCACCGGGTCCGACGTTGCCGGCCGCTACGGCGTGCAATCCCACGGCGAGCGGCTCGACCAGCGCACCGAGATCACCAACTGACTCCGGTAGCGCGATCGCGCTCCCCGCATCGACCCGCACGAGCTCGGCGAACGCGCCGGCAGCTCCGCCCACCCCGACGAGGACGACCCGTTCGCAGTGAAGCGGGTCGTCGGCCAGGCACCACCGGCAGTGGCCGCAGGTTCCGAGCGGCAACGCCGACACGAGCTGCCCTTCGCGCCAGCTGTCGCGCACGCCGGTTCCGACCCCGACCACCCGGCCGCAGAACTCGTGGCCGAGCACCGTGCCCTCGGGCATCATCGAGTGCATCTTCACGTCGGAGCCGCAGATCCCGCAGGCGAGCACATCGAGCACGAGCTCGCCCGGCCCCGGGACCGGGTCGCCCAGCTCGACGAGCTCGAAGCCCGCCTCGGCGGTGGTGACGACAGCTTTCACGAGTCAGCGGTCTCCTGGGTCGTGGATTGTGACGCGGCGGACCACCCGATCGGCCGCGCCGTAGTCGTTGACGGCGTAGTGCATGGTGCATCGGTTGTCCCACAGGGCGGCATCGCCGACCGACCACGTCCAACGCACGCACAGCTCGGCCCGCTCGGCGTGGTCGAACAGCATCGCCAAGATGCCCTGGCTCTCGACCCGGCCGAGGCCCACGATCGACGTGGTCCATCCCCGGTTGACGTACAGCGCTCGCCGGCCGGTAACCGGGTGGGCGCGCACCATCGGGTGGATCGTCTGACCGGTGAGCCCGGGGCGACCGTGCACGGCCTCGAGACCGTCGATCAGATCACGCACCGGGGCCGACAACGTCTCGTAGGCCGCGTTCTGGTTGGACCAGATGGTGTCGCCGCCCTTGTCGGGACACAGCACCATGGACAGCAGCGAACCGGTCGGTGGCTGGGGCGAGAACGTGACGTCGGTGTGCCAGGCGTCGGCACGGTCCTCGCGGCGGCCGCCGTCGAGTACCAGTATCTCGCCGTTCGGGCCCCCGGTCTCGTGGTCGCGCCGGTCGTCGCCGGTCGTCGTGGTGGCGGCCAACCGGCCGAACACCGAGCCGAGCGCCACGTGCTGGTCGTCGGTCAGGTGCAGCGCCGGGAAGAACAGCACCAGGTTCTCGCTCCACGCCTGGTGGAGCTGCTCGACGGTCGCCGGGTCGAGACGATCGGGGTCGAGCCCGGTCACGGTCGCGCCGAGCGCCTGGCGCAACGCCACGATGGTGATCTGGCCGCTCACGCGCCCAACCGGTCGAGGCTCTCGTGGTACTCGACGGCGGACCCGAGCCGGGTGACGAAGGTCTCGATTACCGGTCGCTCGACCCGTTGGGTGATCGCCCACATCCAGAAGCCGTACACCAGCGAATCCCGATAGTCGTCCCACGCCGCGTCGGGCGTGGGAACCGGGTCGCCGAGCGAGTGGCGCACTCCGAGGTAGTGATCGAGCAGCGACCGCTCGTGCTCCTGGCGGTCGGCGACGTCGAGCACCGCGCCGAGGTGGTAGGCGACGTCGAGGGCCCACGGGCCGAGTTGGAGCACCTGCCAGTCGATCAGGCCCGGCCGTCCGTCGGGCGTGAGGTACACGTTGCCGGCGTGGGCGTCGCCGTGAACGACGCACTCGGGCCGGTTCGCGGCCTTCGCCGAGAGGGTACGAAAGGCGGTGCGCAGGCGCACCTCGTCGGCCACCGCAGGCGAGAACGCCGACGACCGGCCGTCGGCGAGCTGCTGGGCGAGCCGCTCCGGTGTGACGTAGTCCATGTAGCCCGACAGCCTCGGCGCGAGCCAGTCGGTACCGCCGGCGGCGGAGACCGGGTCGGCGTGGTGCAGCCGGGCCAGGGCCTCGAGCGTCGCCGCCGCCCGGTCGACGCCGTAGGGGCTGAGTGCGGTGAGGAATCGGCACCCGTCGGCGACGAGGTCGCGCATGATCACGATCCCGTGCCCGGTTTCGGGGTCGATGCCGGTGTACACGCACCCGGGGACCTCGACGCCGAGGTCGGTGAGCACCATGGGGGCGAGGTCACGGTAGAAGCGCACCTCGATCTCGCCGATCCGAGAGAACGCCGCGCTCTCGCTGGCGAAGTAGCCCTTGACGCACAAGTCCCGGGGTCGATCCGCCGCCACACCGGGCGCGTAATCGACCCGGAAGCGGACCTTGGACGCCACCGTGACGAGCTGCTCGACGATCTCAGAGCCCACGACCGCGGCGCCGAGCGCCTCACTCAGCCACTCCGGTGACAGCAACGTGTCGAGCGACAGCGGCGCGGGCGACCAACCCGGCACAGTCATGCCAGGCCCGCCATGCGTCGGGCGCCGTCGAGCACAGGGTTTGCCTGGGCCGCGACGTTGCCGGAGCCACCCATGAGCGACATGGTCCGCGCCGACAAGATCGCCACCTTGTAGCCCGAGAGGACCTCGTACCAGGTGAGGTCGCCGGCGACATGGCCGGTTCGGTCCTCCCACATGTCGATCGTCTCCTGACGGGTGCCGAGCCCGTCGAGGCGCTTCACGCCGCGCGCGACCGACCAGAAGTCGTCGAAGTAGAGCCACCAGCCGAGGTCCTGATGGATGCCTCCGTTGTTCACCTGTTCCCAGTCGAGCACGCCGGCCAGGCGGAAGTCGGAGCCGAACACCATGTTGCCGATCCGGGCGTCGCCCCACGCCAAACCGTCGGGACGGTCGGCGGGCAGGTTCGCGACCAGCCAGTGGCGGACCTCCAGATAGGCGTCGGGCGCGTGGGGACCGAGGACCCAGTCGAGCATCCGGCTCCAATAGTCGATCTGGCGCTCGAGACCCGACATGCCCGCTCGGCCGACGTCGAGGAACGCGAGCTCGTCGAGCGGGGTGGTGGCGATGCGGCACAGCTCTTCGGTGGCGCTCTCCCAGGCCACCCGCCGCTGCGCCGGCGTGGCATCGAACAAGAAGCCGGCCTCGTTGTAGGGCGGGGAGCTGACCGGGACCGAGCCATGAACCTGGGACATGGCGAAGAACGTGAGCCCGATGTGGCTGGTGTCGTGTTCGAAGTACCAGGGCTCGGGCACGCGCACCCGTCCCGTGCGGTGCAGCGCGTCGATCGCCTTGTACTGCAGCTCGAAGTCGGGGTCGAGGAACAGCTGGAAGCGATCGGGCTGCACCCGGAACGCCACGTCTCGCTGCTGCGGACCGTCGAGGCCGGCCCAGGTCGCCGTAGCGAGAATCGTCTCGCTCGACGTGCCGGCACCCATCGGGTAACGCGCACCCGTGAGGGTCACCGAATCGACGCCGAATCGCCCGGCCAACCAGCGCTCGAGCTTGGCCGTTACCTCCTCGATGGTGTGCCGACGACCCGTCCGCGCTGCTTCGTAGGCATCGGGCTCGTTCGCCATGGTCACCATCGCTCGGTTCGTCTCGTCAGGCCGACTGTCTACCGCGACATCTATCCTCGGCGCCATGTACCTCGGCGACCATGCCCGCGCCCGACCCGAGGCCCCTGCGGTGACCATGTGGCCGTCGGGCGATTCGATCACCTTCGGCGAGCTCTACGCCCGGTCGACCCAGCTCGGCAACCTGTTCCGCGCGAGCGGGCTGGCCGGGGGTGATCACATCGCCATCTACTCGTACAACCACATCGGGTACTACGTCGTGACCTGGGCGGCCCTCAGCGCTGGCCTCTACGTCACGCCGGTCAACGCCCACTCGACCCGCGCCGAGGCCGCCTACCTCATCAGCAACTGCGGCGCTGAAGCGTTGATCGTGTCGGACTCCACCCTCGCCACCGCCGAAGAACTGGTCGCCGACACGCCCGGCGTGCGGCTGCGACTCACCCTCGACGCGTCGAGCGGCAGTTACGCGAGCATCGACGTGTTGACGCAGGACCCGCCGAGCGAGCCGACCGCGCCCGAACGCCGGGGCCACTACATGTTCTACAGCTCGGGTACGACCGGGCGTCCCAAGGGCATCAAGCCGCCGCTCCCCGACTCTGCCGCGGCCGACGGCGACCCCATCTCCGCCGGAGCCCAATACCAGTTCGGACTCGGCGAGACGAGCGTGTACCTCTCGCCGGCGCCGCTCCACCACGCAGCCCCGCTGCGCACATCGGTGGTCGCCACCGAGCTCGGCGCTCACGTGATCTGCCTCGAACGCTTCGACCCCGAGCAGGCCCTCGTTGCGATCGAACGGTTCCGGGTGACCGCTTCACAGTGGGTGCCCACCATGTTCATCCGCATGCTGAAGCTCGATCCCGAGGTCCGCTCGAGCTACGACCTCTCCTCGATGACGCACGCGGTCCACGCCGCCGCACCGTGCCCCATCTGGGTCAAGGAGCAGATGATCGACTGGTGGGGCCCGATCATCCTCGAGTACTACGCGGGGTCCGAGAACATCGGTTCCACGTCGATCACGAGCGAGGAATGGCTCGCCCACAAGGGTTCGGTCGGCCGACCCTACGGGTGCGTGATCCACGTCTGCGACGAATCCGGCACCGAGCTGGCGATCGGCGCGGACGGGCTGATCTACTTCGACTATCCCGCCACGGTCTTCGAGTACCACGGCGACCCCGAGAAGACCGCGGGCGTGCGCCACACCACCGAGAGCTGGCGAACCCTCGGCGACATCGGCCACCTCGACGACGACGGCTATCTGTACCTGTCGGACCGGGCCACGTTCATGATCATCTCCGGCGGCGCCAACGTGTACCCGCAGGAGATCGAGCACGTTATCGTCGAGCATCCCGGAGTGCTCGACGTGGCGGTGTTCGGCATCCCCCACCCCGACCTCGGCGAGGTACCCCTGGCCGTGGTTCAGCCGGCCGACGCCTCGGTGGTGTCCGACGCGGCCACCGCCGACGTGCTGGCGGGCGCGCTCAGGGCGCTGTGCGTCGAGCGCCTGGCCCGCTACAAGGTGCCGACGCGCTTCGAGTTCCGCGACACATTGCCGCGCGGCGAGGACGGCAAGCTCCGCAAGAAACCACTGCGCGACGAGTACTGGGGCGAGGGTTCCAAGATCGTTCGGTAGCGGCGCGGGTACGATCCGGTCATGTACGACCTCAAGATCACCGGTGGCACGATCGTCGATGGCACCGGCCAACCTCGCTTCACCGGCGACATAGCGGTGAGCGACGGGCGGATTGTCGCCGTTGGCCCGATCGTCAAAGGCGACGCCCGCGAAGTCATCGATGCCACCGGTCTGGTGGTCACGCCGGGCTTCGTCGACATCCACACGCACTACGACGGTCAAGCCACCTGGGACCCGGTGCTCGACCCATCGGCCAGCCACGGGGTCACCACTGTGGTCGTCGGCAACTGCGGCGTCGGGTTCGCGCCCGTGCGGCCGGGCCAGGAGGCGTGGCTGGTCGAGCTGATGGAAGGCGTCGAGGACATCCCCGGCACCGCGCTTCACGAGGGCATCCAGTGGGAGTGGGAGACGTTCCCCGAGTACCTCGACGCGCTCGACCGCCGGCACTTCGCGCTCGACGTCGCGGCGTTCCTCCCCCACGCCGCGCTGCGGGTCTACGTGATGGGCGATCGCGGTGCCGCCAACGAGGACGCGACCGCTGACGACATCTCGGCCATGGCCGACCACGTCCGCCAGGCCATCCGGGCCGGCGCGGTGGGCGTGTCCACCTCGCGGTCGCTGAACCATAGATCCCTCGACGGTGAACTGGTGCCCGGCACGTTCGCCTCGGCCGACGAGCTGATCGGCCTCGCCCGAGCGGTAGTCGAGGCCGGCGGCGGGTTGTTCGAGGTGGTACCGACCGGCGAGACCGGAGCCGACGCCGACATGATCCTCGGCGAGGTCGAGCTGATGGGCCAGGTGTCGGCCGCGGCCGGCATCGACCTCTCCCTCCTGCTCGTACAGGCGATGGGTGCCCCCGACCTGTGGCGCCGCCAGCTCGACGCCGTCGCCGTCGCCAACGCGGCCGGTGCCCGCCTGATCCCCCAGGTCGCGGCCCGGCCGGGCGGCATGCTGCTCGGCGTGGCCAGCTACCACGGGCTGATGCGCCGGCCTACCTTCCGTCGCCTCGAGCAGTCGCTGCCGCTCGACGAGCTGCTGGCCGAGATGCGCAAGCCCGAGGTGAAAGCCGCCATCCTGGCCGAGGAGAACCTGCCGCCCGACCCGGACCGCCAGTTCGAGTCGCTCGGCGACAACATGGCGTTCATGCTCGACAAGGTGTTCCCGCTCGGCGACCCGCCCGACTACGAACCGACCAGCGACCGGTCGATCGCGGGCATCGCCGCCGCCGCCGGCCGGGATCCCGTCGAGGTCTTCTACGACCACCTCGCTGCCGGCGAGCTGATGCTCGGAGCGTTCGTCAACTACACCGACATGTCGGGCGACCATCTCGCCGAGATGATCACCCACCCCGACACCGTCATCGGTCTGTCCGACGGTGGCGCCCACGTGAAGATGATCTGCGACGCCTCGATGCCGACCTACCTGCTCACGCACTGGACCCGCGACCGCACCCGCGGCGACACGTTGCCTCTGGAGCTCGTCGTGAACAAGCAGACCGCCGGCACCGCCGCCGCCGTCGGGCTCACCGACCGGGGCACGATCGAGGTCGGCAAGAAGGCCGACCTCAACGTGATCGACCTCGATCGTCTGGCACTGCGCCCGCCGCGATCGGTCGCCGACCTCCCCGCCGGGGGCCGCCGGATACTCCAAGACGCCGACGGCTACGTCGCCACGATCGTGAACGGCGTGGTCACCCGCCGCCACGACCGCGACACCGGCGCCCGCCCCGGCCGCCTCGTCCGCGCCACCCACTGACAGCACTCAGCACCGTCGTGCCGCGCACTTTCAGTCCCGTAACGACTGTTTTTACCATCGTTGACTGATGCTTTTCACAGCCATCCCCGCCCAGTTACCGCGGTCCCCCGCGCGCGGATCTAGAACGGGCGGTCGCCGCAGACCGTCACTCGCTGGACGAGGCGCCGGGTGGCGTAGTCGGGGGATGCGTAGTGCTGGGTGCACCGGTTGTCCCACTGCACGATCGTGTCGGGCTGCCACCGCACGCGGCACTGGTATTCCGGGACCTTGGCGAGGTCGACCAGCTCGGTGAGGAGCCGGCCACTCTCGGCCGGTTCGAGCCCGTTGATCGACTTGGTGAAGTAGCCGTTGACGTACACCGCCCTGGTCCCAGTCTCGGGATGCGCCGGATGGTTGCGGATGAACGGATGGATCTCGAGGTCACCCCAGCGGCGGCCGTACGCGATGTGCTCGTCGTCGGTGATGTGCTGATCGCGGTAGACCAGCACCTTGTAACGCAGGAACGCGTCGTGCAGCTCGGCGAACAAGTCGTCATCGACATCGCGCAGATCGACGTCGATGATCTCGGCGCCGATCGCGCCGGTCAACGGCTGAGCCGTCATGTGCTGGTAGTCCCGATCAACGATCGCCACAGTCGAAGCCATCTGTTCGAGGCTAGTAACGTCGGCGCCATGCGCGCCGCCGTTCTCGACCAGCCTGCCCAGCCTCTCGTCCTACAAGACATCGACATCGCGGCGCCCGGGCCGGGCATGGTGTCGGTACGGGTCCACCACTGTGGCATCTGCCATTCCGATCTGACCATGATCGACAGTCCTACGACGACGGCGATCCCCGCCGTGCTCGGCCACGAGGCGGCGGGCGTGATCGCCGAGATCGGGCCGGGCGTGACCCGGGTCGCGATCGGTGACCGGGTCGTGATCAGCGCCTTGCCGTCGTGCGGGCAGTGTTACTACTGCACCCGCAACCAGCCGACGCTGTGCGCACCTCAGGCCACGCTCACCGGCTTGTGGCCCGACGGCACGTCGCCGCTGTCACGCGGCGGCCAACTCGTGTATCGCGGGCTAGGCGTCGCCGGGTTCGCCGAGTACGCGGTCGTCGACCAGAACGCGGCTGTCAAGGTTCCCGACGACATCCCGCTCGATATCGCCTCGGTCATCGGCTGCGCGGTGCAGACCGGAGTGGGCTCGGTGATCAACACCGCCAAGGTCGAGCCCGGCGCCACGGTCCTGGTGCTCGGCGCCGGCGGCATCGGCATGTCGGTCGTTCTCGGCGCCAAGATCGCCGGCGCGTCACGGATCATTGTGTCGGACCCGGTCGCCGAGCGCCGCGACATGGCCGCGAACTTCGGCGCCACCGATCTGGTCGACCCGACCAACGACGACGTGATCGCCAAGAGCTACGAGCTCACTGACGGCATCGGTGTCGACTACGCCTTCGACGCCGCCGGTAGCGCGGCCCTCGTCAAGGCCGGGCTGTTCGCCACCCGCATGGGCGGCACGACCGTGATGGTCGGCGCGCCGGGTGCCGGCGAGTCGTTGGTCATCGACCCGGCCGTGCTCATGGTGGTGACCGAGAAGCGGCTGCTCGGCACGCTGTACGGCTCGTGCCAGAGCCAGCGCGACGTGCTGCGGATACTCGCGTGGTGGCGCCAGGGCCGCATCGACCTCGAGCGCATGGTCACCAGGCGCCGACCGCTCGCCGAGATCAACGAGGGGCTCGACGACCTGCGCGCCGCCCGCGGGTTGCGAACAGTCCTCTCGTGTTGACCGGCGCCGAGTCGGCGGTGGACATGGCCGCCCGGTTGGCCGCGCTCATCGCCGACCGCGAGCCCGGCGCGCACGACATCGAGATCACCGGGCTGCACCGAACCACCGGAGGCCAGTCACGTGAGAACTGGCCGTTCGACGCGACGTGGACCGACGCCCGAGCTACCCACCGCGAGTCGCTGATCTGTCGCCGCGACCCGGTGGGCAGCGTGCTCGAGACCGAGCGGCGTGTCGAACACGAAGTGTTGCTCGCCGTCGAGTCCGATCCCACCGTGCCGGCACCGCGGTCACGCTGGCTCGACGCCGACGGATCGACACTCGGTCGCCCCGCGGTCGTTATGCAACGCTACGACGGCGAGTGCGACCACTTCGTCCTCGAGAGCGGCGCCTTGCGGCTTCCGCTCGATGATCGCGTGCGTTTGGCCGGCCGCTACTGCGAGATCATGGCCGCCATCCACCGCTTCGACTGGCGTGACGCCGGGCTCGACGCGCTGCTCCCCGTGCCCCCGGACCCGGCCGTCGCCGCCGTCGACCACTGGGCCGGGGTGCTGAAGCGCCAGGCCGTCGAACCGCACCCCGAACTGGTCGAGATCGAGTGCTGGCTTCGAGCCAACGTACTCGAGCCGCCCGCGATCACCCTCGTGCACGGCGACTTGAAGCCCGGCAACTCGCTGTTGCACCAGGTCGGTGGCCGAACGCAGGTGCAGGTCATGCTCGACTGGGAGACCGCGCACCTGGGCGACCCGCTCGAGGACGTCGGCTGGGTCACCAACCCGTTGCGCCAACGCGAGCACCAGGTCCCCGGGGCGTGGTCCCGGGTCGAGCTGATCGCTCGCCACGAGGAACTCACCGGCTTCCGAGCCGACCCCGCGGCGGTGCATTTCTGGAACGTGCTCGCCAACTTCAAGCTCACCACGATCTTGCTCACCGGGGTGCGCTCGTTCATCGATGGACGATCAGAACGAGCGTGGCCGTGCTCACGATCGATGGCCGGATTCCTGTTGCGCCAGATCGAAGCCGGTCCGGTCGGGGCATCGTGAGGCCCACGATCAGCGAGCAGCTCGCCGGCGCGGCGAGAATCCTCGACGAGGTCGTGGCGCCTCATGTAGGCGATGCCAACGCCGCCGAGCAGCTCGGGCACGTCGTATCGCTGCTCGACGGCGTAGCCACAGGCTGGGCGACCTTCCTTCCCCGCCTTCACGCCGACGCCCGCGAGTTGCATGCGCTGCTCGCGACGATCGACCCCGAGCCACTCCCCGGCCCACCCACCGACGTCCTCGACATCGAGGCGCTCGACGCCCACCACACGGCGTTGCGAGCACGGCTCGCCGAGCTCATCCCCACCGTCGATGCCCCTGCGGCATCGTCGGGAATCCGCGCCTACCTCAACTCCCACGTGGCCCGCTTCTCCTGACCTGCACTAGGACCGACCTTGCTCTCCCACCTCGACGACAGCCTCTGGCACCAGCTCCCGACGACCTTCGACCACGTGGGTACCAGCGACCCGCGGTTCTTCGATCGCATCTGGTTCGCGTGCTACGACCCCGCCGGGCACGCCGCCGCGCAGGTGACGATGGGGGTCTACTCGAACATGAACGTGCTCGACGGCGGGGTGATGGTGTTGCACGGCGACCGCCAGCACAACCTGCGGGTGTCGCGCTCGTTGCGTCCCCGCTTCGAGACCGCCGTCGGGCCACTGCGGCTCGAGACCGAGGTGCCGATGGAGCGGCACCGCCTGATCGTGGAGTCCGGCGACCACGGCATCGCCCTCGATCTGGTGTGGAGCGCGCGGCTGCCGCCGGAGGAGGAGCATCCGCATTTCGCCCGCACGCGGGGCCGGGTGGTGGAGGACTATCAACGGTTCGATCAGATCGGCCGGGTCGATGGGGTCATCGCGACGCCGAGCGGCGAGATCCGTGCCGAGGGCTGGTGGGGCGGGCGTGACCACTCCTGGGGGGTGCGCCAAGGCGTTGGGATCGCCGAGCCGGTCAACGGGACGGTCGCACCCCGCACCGACGGGAGCTTCGTGTTCGCGTTCTTGTTCTTCGCCACCTCGAAGTGGGCCGGCCACGTCCAGATCGCCGAGCGTGACGGGGTGCGCACCTATCTAACCGGGTTGCTCAGGGCGTGGGACGACCCCGGCCGTGACCGCCACGTCATCGACGCCACGCTCACGCCGACGCTCCATTCCGGAACCCGCCGGTTCACGACCGCGGTCTTTGACCTCGACCTCGATGGCGGCGAGACCCTGCAGCTCACTGCCGTGTCGCGGCCATCGACGTTCGCCATGGCCGGGCTCGGGTACTCCGGCGGCTGGAACGACCGTCTCGGCCTGGGCGTGTGGCGAGGCGACGAGCACGCCGAGCACGAGACGTGGGACGTATCGCACGCCGCCGATGTGATGTGGCCCGACGGCACCGTCGACCGGCCCGCCCACCGCATTGCCCCCGTCTCGGTCAGCTCCGCGGCTGACGATCCTGGAACCGGCTCGCTCACGCTGATCTGTTGAGCGACGTGAAGAGGCTGCTCGTCGTCACCCATTCGCGGTCGGGCGGAACCCGAGCCCTTGCCGACGCGGCTCTCGGCGGGGCTCGCGACCCGGAAGCCGGCGGGGACGCCGTCGAGGTGGTCGAGCGGGGCGCGTTCGACGCCGGTCCCGACGACGTGCTCGGGGCCGACGCCTTGCTGCTCGCCACCCCCGAGCACTTCGGGTACATGAGCGGGGCGCTCAAGGACTTCTTCGAGCGGATCTACTACCCGTGCCTCGACCACACGCGTGGCCGCCCCTACGGCCTGATCGTCAAGGGCGGCAACGACGGCTCGGGCACCGTCCTCGCCGTCGAGCGCATCGTCGCCGGCCTCGGCTGGCGTCTCGTCGCGTCACCGGTGGTGGCCGTCGGCGACGTCACCGACGCCCATCGCGCCGCCGCCGGCGAGCTCGGCGCAACTCTCTCCGCCGGTCTCGCCCTCGACATCTGGTGACGTGAGGGCCCGGGGCGCGTTGATGCTCGTCGATGCGAACATCTTGCTGTACGCCGCCGACGAGGACAGCCCGTTCCATGCTCGCTGCAGGCCATGGCTCGATTCGCCCGCGGTGTGGATTCCGGCGCCGGGACGCGGGCACCGCAGCATCCTCGGTCGCCTGCTCCGGGAACTCGACCTCAGAGCGAATCTCATCGCCGATGCGGCGCGCGCCGCGCTGGGCATCGAGCACGGCCTCCAGATCGTGAGCGCCGACTCCGACTTCGCCCGCTTCCCCGAGATCACCTGGCTCAACCCGCTCGCCGGCCCCTGACGAAGCGGTGCCGCTGAGTGGATGGCGCCTATCATCGCCGGCCATGGCTTCAACGTCTGATCCGATCCTCGACGCCCGCGGCTTCTGGGAGCTGCTCGACCGGCGAGCCGAGGCGACGCCCGGCGCGCTCATGCTCGTCGACGCCGACGATCGACGGGTCACCTTCGCCGAGTTCCGCTCGTGGGCCGAGCGCGTGGCGGCCGGCCTCTACGCCCTCGGTGTGCGCGAGGGAACCAACGTCACATGGGTGCTGCCGACCCGGATCGAGACCATGGTCGTGTCGCTCGCTCTGTCACGGCTCGGCGCGGTTCAGAACCCGATCATCCAGATCTACCGCGACCGTGAGATCGGCTTCTGCATCCGCCAGACCGCGGCTCAGTTCGTGCTCGTGCCCGGAACCTGGAACGACTTCGACTACACCGCCATGGTCGAGCGGGTCACCGCCGATCTGGCGAACCCGCCCACGATCGTCACCGCCTACGACACGTTGCCCGAAGGCGACCCGGCGATACTGCCCCCACCCCCCTCGCCCACCGCGCATCGCACAAACGCGCCGATCCGGTGGATCTACTACACGTCGGGCACGACGTCTGACCCCAAAGGCGTCCAGCACACCGACCAGACGCTGATCGCCGCCGGTATCGGCCTCGCCCACGCGCTGGCGCTCAGCACGAGCGACGTGGCGTCTATCGCCTTTCCCTACGCTCACATCGGCGGGCCCGATTTCATGGTTTGCCTGCTCGCCAACGGCTTCTCGGCGGTGACCCTCGAGCGGTTCGTGCCCACCGAGGCGGTCGAGATCTACGCGCGGCACGGCGTGACGATGGCTGGCGGATCCACCGCGTTCTACCTGATGTTCCTGAACGAGCAGCGCAAGCAACCCGGCCAGCCGATCATCCCCACGTTGCGGATCCTGTCGGGCGGGGGTGCACCCAAGCCACCCGAGGTCTTCTACGACGTCAAGGCCGAGATGGGCATCCCGGTCGCCCACGGCTACGGCATGACCGAGTGCCCGATGATCGCCCAAGGCTCCCCCACCGATCCCGACGAGATGTTGGCCACCACCGAAGGGGCCCCCGTGCTGGGGTGCGAGATCACGATCGTGCGCGACGACGGCACCGTCGCCGAACCGGGACACGAGGGCGAGGTCCGCGTCGTCGGGCCGATGCTGTTCAAGGGCTACACCGACCCGGCGCTGAACGTCGACGCCTTCGACGAGCACGGCCGCTTCCGCACGGGCGATCTGGGCGTCGTGCACGCCAACGGACACATCACGCTGACCGGCCGGGTGAAGGACATCATTATCCGCAAAGGCGAGAACATCTCGGCCAAGGAGATCGAGGACGTCCTCTACGCCCACCCCAAGCTCGAGGCCGCCGCCGTCATCGGGCTGCCCGACCGCGAGCGCGGCGAGCGGGTGTGCGCCGTGGTGCAGACCGCGCTCGGCCAGGAGCCGATCACGTTCGACGAGATGGTGGCGGCGTGTCGGAGCGCGGGGCTCATGGTGCAGAAGATCCCCGAGCAACTCGAGGTCGTGGACGCTCTCCCCCGCAACGCCACCCTCAAGATCCTCAAGTACCAACTCCGCGACGACCTGACGACCAAACCCCATCCCACCTGACCCACCACACCACGTTCTGGCCCTGACACCGTTGCGAATCCGACGGTACCTGGGGCCAGTACGCGTGGAGGGTGCTCAGCTAGGGTGAGCGCTTGTCCCACGACCCCGAGCCGGGCGTTTCCGCGGCGGCCTCGCTCGCCTCCTCGGTGCTCGCCGCCGAGGCCGAACGGCGGGCAGAAGCCGACGCCGCCCGCACCCGCCCGGTGTTCGCTGACGATCTCTTGCCCGGTGTGGGCGAGGAGGAGATGAGCCTGGCCGACGGGCTGCTCGTCGGCGGACGAGCCACCTTTGTGGTGCTCATGCTCCTGACGGCCGCCGACGAGCTCGAATCGGCGGCGTTGAGCGTCCTCGCGCCGGACATCCGTGACACCTTCGGCGTGAGCGACGGCACGATCGTGTTCATGACGGCCGCCGTCGGCGGGTTCATCGTGCTCGGCGGCCTGCCCCTCGGATGGCTGGCGGACCGGATGCGTCGGGGCCGGCTCATCGGCAGCGCCGGGCTCTTCTTCACGGCCATGACGTGCCTGTCGGGTCTGGCCGTCAACGCGTTCATGCTGTTCTGGACGCGGGCCGGGGTGGGATTGGGCAAGGCCAGCAACATCTCGGTCAACGGATCGCTCCTGGCCGACACGTATCCCATCGGTGTTCGCGGCCGCCTCAACGCAGTCAGCTACACGATCGCCCGCGTGGTCGGATCGATCAGCCCGCTCATCGTCGGTGGCATCGCCGCGCTGGCTGGCGGCGACGAGGGGTGGCGGTGGGCGTTCCTGGTCCTCGGTTTGCCGACCGGCCTGGTCGCCGTCGCCGCCCTGCGGCTCCCGGAGCCGGTGCGCGGCCAGCACGAGAAGCTCGAGGTGCTCGGGGAGGTGGTCGAGGACGCCCAGCCGGCGCCCATATCGCTGGAAGCGGGATGGGCCCGGCTGATGGAGATCCGCACCCTGCGCACCGCCATCATGGCGTTCGCCGCATTGGGTTTCGGACTGTTCACCGTCCCGATCCTGGGCAACTTGTACACCGAGGACCGCTTCGGGCTGTCCGCCCTCGAACGGGGACTCGTCGAGACGGTGGGCGGCGTGGCGTTGCTCGCGGTGCTGCCGTTTCTCGGGGCTCGATTCGACCGCTTGTACCGCGCCGATCCGTCTCGGGCGCTGGCCCTGGTCGGCTACCTCGTGATCCCGGTCGCGGTGCTCACGCCGCTGCGGTTCTTCATGCCCAACGCCTGGCTGTTCGCCCTGATGGGAATCCCCCCGCTGATCCTGCAGTCGGCGGCGTTCGTCATGATCGGGCCGATCGTGCAGGCCCTGGTGCCGTACCGCCTCCGGGGCCTCGGCTCCGCGCTGTCCGGGGTGTACATCTTCTTCATCGGGGCGGTGGGGGGCGGGTTCGTGTCGTTCCTGCTGCTCGGCTCGATGAGCCCGCGGGCCACGGTCATCACAATCGTGATCCCCAGCACGCTCGTGGGCGGCTGGATGATGGTCCGCAGCGCCTCGTTCATCCGGGGCGACCTGTCCATGATCGTCGACGATCTCCAGACGGAGCTCGACGATCACCAGCGCCAGATGGCCGACCCGGCCAACGTCGCGGCCCTACAGGTTCACGACATCGACTTCTCCTACGGCCCGGTCCAGATCCTGTTCGGCATCGACTTCATCGTGGCCCGAGGCGAGTGCCTGGCCCTCCTGGGCACCAACGGTGCCGGCAAGTCCACGATCCTGCGGGTAGTCGCCGGGCTCGGTACGCCCTCGCGGGGCGGCATCCGCCTGCACGGGCGCAACATCACCTACGCCTCACCCGAGCAGCGCATCGCCGCCGGCATCCAGATGCTCCCCGGTGGGCGCGGCGTGTTCCCCAGCCTGACAGTGGGCGACAACCTCGCGGTCGGTGCCTTCACCCTGCGCCACGACCCCGCCGACCGGCAACGCCGGATCGACCGGGTCAAGAGCCTGTTCCCGGCCTTGGCCGAGGCGTGGGATCGGCCCGCGGGCACCCTGTCGGGCGGCCAGCAGCAGATGCTGGCGCTGGCCCGGGTCCTCCTGCGCGACACCGAGTTGCTCATCATCGACGAGCTGTCCCTCGGCCTGGCCCCGGTCGTGGTGGCGGACCTGCTCCGGGTCGTCGAGGACCTCAAGGCCGAGGGCCTCACGATCATCATCGTCGAGCAGTCGCTCAACCTGGCCTTGAGCCTCGCCGACCGGGCCGTGTTCCTGGAGAAGGGGCGGGTCCGCTTCGACGGGCCCGCTCGGAAGCTGCTCCAGCGCGACGACCTCGCCCGGGCCGTCTTCCTCGGCGGCGAGGGTCCCGGCTGACGTGGTACTCGCGGCCTGGATCACGCGCCAGCTCGTCTTCGACGGCGCCATCTACGGACTTGTCGTCGGGCTCATGGCGATGGGCATCGTGCTCGTGTACCGAACCAGCCGAGTGTTGAACTTCGCGGTCGGCAACATGGGGCTCATCGGCGCGGCGTTGCTCGTGCTCATCGACCTCAACTACAACTGGCCGTTCTGGATCGCCGTCGTCGTGGCCGTCGTCGTCGGCACCCTGTTCGGCGTCGTCATCGAGCTGTCGGTGATCCGGCGCCTGTTCACCGCCCCGCGCGTCATCGTCATCGTGGCCACCATCGGGGTGGCCCAGCTGGCCCTGGCCATCATCACCGCCTTCCCCGAGATAAGGGAGGCGTCGGAGCGCTACCCGGTGGCGATCCGCAGCGAGTGGCGGGTGGCCGACGTCCGCATCACCGGACCGCAGCTCCAGATGCTGATCGTCACCCCGCTCGCCGCGCTGGCCTTGGCCTGGTTCCTCAATCGCACCCTGTTGGGCAAGGTGGTGCGAGCCTCCTCGGACAACCCCGACCTGGCCCGCCTGTCGGGCGTGAACCCCAAGGTGGTGTCGACGGCCATGTGGGCCCTGGCCGGGCTGTTGTCAACCGTGTCGATGATCCTGATCGCCGGGGTGAACGGGCAGTCGCTGTCGCTGGCGACCCTTGGTCCGTCGACCCTCGTCCGGGCCATGGCGGCGGCGGCGCTCGCCGGTTTCGTCTCGGTTCCACGCGCCCTGGTGGCCGGGATCCTCGTCGGCATCGCCCAGAACGTCGTGCAGTTCAACTTCCTGAACGAGCCGGGCCTCATCGACTTCCTCCTCCTCGTCGCCGTACTGGTTGCCGTGGCCGTGCAATCCCGACAGCCGGAGCGGGAGAGTTCGAGCTTCCGGTTCTCGCCCCGGGTCCGGCCCCTGCCCGAGCACCTCGCAGGAGTGTGGTGGCTCCGCAACATC
Organism: uncultured Acidimicrobiales bacterium; assembly: GCA_964390555.1. Lineage (GTDB taxonomy): Bacteria > Actinomycetota > Acidimicrobiia > Acidimicrobiales > SHLQ01 > CAVTWS01. The sequence continues at coordinate 20,714 of CAYMJU010000145.1, forward strand.
GAGCGGCTCGGGTTCGGCCTACTTGTCCTGTTGGCCGCGATCCTCCCGTTCACCACCGATCTCGGGTCCCGGCACCTGGTGTACGCGGTCATCGTGTCGTGGGCCGTGTGCGCCCTCTCGGCGGTGATCCTCACCGGATGGGCCGGACAGCTGTCGCTCGGCCAGATGGCCATCGCCGGCCTCGGCGCGCTGACCACAGCCGCCCTCACGCGCGGCGTCACCTACGACATCGGCTGGCGCAGCCACCGGTTCCTGCGCGGTGATCTGCCGGCCCTGCCCTTCGGGCTCTCCGTGCTCCTGGCCGCCTTGGCCATGGCGGCCCTGGCCGCCCTCGTGGGCGTGGGCGCGCTAAGGGTCCGGGGCCTGCTGCTCGCGGTCAGCACGTTCGCCCTCGCCGTCGCCGCCGAGAACTACCTCTACCAGCGGCCCCTCTTCACGGGCGGCGAGAGCCGGATCCGGCTGCCCCGGGGCTCGGTGCTCGGCCTCTCACTGGAGTCGCGCCGCACCTACTACCTGGTCGTCCTCGCCATCGTCGTGCTCGCCACGACGACCATCACCCGGCTGCGCCGCTCCGGCGTCGGGCGTACCGCGGTGGCCGTGCGCGACAACCCCGACGCCGCCGCCTGCGCCACCGTGAACGTGGCCCGCGTCAAGTTGCGGACCTTTGCCCTCGCCGGGTTCCTGGCCGGGTTGGGTGGGGCCCTTCTGGCGGCAACGATCGAGCGGGTGCCCACCCAGGAGATCGACTACTTCCTCGTCGGCGATTCGCTCACCTTGGTGTCGATGGTCGTGATCGGCGGGCTGGGCGCGGCGATCGGCGCCCCTCTCGGCGCGCTCTGGGTGGTGGGGTTGCGGGCGTTCTTCCCCGCGAACGAGCTCGTCCCCCTCTTCACTACCAGCATCGGCCTGTTGGTCCTGCTCATGTACGTGCCCGGCGGGTTGCTGCAGGTCGCCTACAGCGCCCGCAGCGTGCTGATCGACTGGGCCTCGAAGCGGTTCTCGACGACCTCGCCGGACGCGCCCCGACCGGCGCTGAGCCGGATCGCCTCGGCCGACCGCGCTACCGAGCGCGCCGGCGTCGCTGGCGAAGCCCTCACCACGACCAACCTCACGGTCCGCTTCGGCGGCATCACCGCCGTGGACGACGTGAGCGTCGGGGTCGGCGCCGGCGAGATCGTAGGCCTGATCGGGACCAACGGGGCCGGCAAGTCGACGTTGATGAACGCGGTGAGCGGCATCGTCGCCGCGTCGGGCACGGTGCAGCTTTTCGGTCGCGACGTCACGGGGTTCGGTGCGTCCACCCGGGCCCGGCACGGGGTGGGCCGCACGTTCCAAGCGGCCACGCTGTTCCCCGAGCTGACCGTCCGGGAAACCGTCCAGGTGGCGCTGGAGTCGCGGCACCGCTCCAGCCTGCTGGCCACCGCGTTCGCGCTCCCCCACGCCACCCGCCGGGAGCGCCGCTCGGCCGCCGAAGCCGACGAGATCGTCGACTTCCTGGGCCTCGGCTGGTACGCCCGGATCCCGACCAGTGATCTCTCCACGGGCACCCGGCGCATCGTCGAGCTGGCGGTCCTGCTGGCACTCGACGCCCGCCTGCTGCTCCTCGACGAACCGACCGCCGGAGTGGCCCAGCGCGAGACCGAGGCGTTCGGGCCCCTCATCGGCGAGATCCGCCGCGAGCTCGACGCCTCCATCCTCGTCGTCGAGCACGACATGCCCATGATCATGAGCATCTCGGACCGCATCTACTGCATGGAGGCGGGCCGGATCATCGCCCACGGGACCCCCGCAGAGGTCCGGGCCGATCCTCTCGTTATCGCCAGCTATCTCGGCACCGACGAGCGGGCCATCGCCCGCAGCGGGACCACAGCCCCTTGACCACCCACCATCCAGAGGAATCCAATGAAGCGATTGCTCATCTCACTGCTCGCCTGCACGCTCGCGATGGCGGCATGCGGCGGTGACGACGATGACGACACCGCACCCGCCGATACGTCGACCACCGTGGCGACGACCGACGAGACAACGACGATCCCGCCGTCGGACCCGACCGAGCCGGCGGAGGTGACGGAGCCGGTCGAGCTGACCGATTCGTTCCGAGGCGTCACCGCCGACACCATTCGCATCGGCGTCCCGTACGTCGACCTCGAGGCCATCCGCGACGTCGTCGACCTCGATCACGGCGACTACGCCGCCGCCTACCAGGCCGTGGTCGACGACATCAACGCCAACGGTGGAGTCCTCGGCCGCCAGATCGAGATCGTCCTGGGGTCCTTCAGCCCCATCGACACGGCGGCGTCGGACGCCGTGTGCGTGCAGCTCACCGAGGACGAGGAGGTGTTCATGGTGATCGGACTGCCGATCTTCGACCAGGTGCTCTGCTACGTCCAGGACCACCAGATGGCCGTGATCGGGGGGATGATGAACAACGCCCGGCTCGCCGCCGCCGAGGCCCCGTGGTTCTCCTACGACGGCAACGCCGACAACAACATCGCATCGGGCACCCAGTCGCTCATCGACGCCGGCGAGTTCGACGGCGTCACCCTCGGCGTCGCCGCCGGCTTCGAGAGCGAGGACACGATGAACGAAACCGTCCTCCCGATGCTCGAGGACGCGGGAATCGACGTTGCCGAAACCGCCATCTTGGAGGACACGGGCACCGACATCGCCGCCGGGTTGGCCAACGTGGCCGTCGTAGCCGAGCGCTTCCAGTCATCACGGGTCGACACCGTGCTGTTCGTCGGGCAGGGGATCACCGGCTTCCTGACCGGCATCGCTCCTACGGAGTTCCGGCCCCACATCACCAACCTCGACCGGGACTCGTTCCAGGCCTACACCCAGACCGCGGGCAACGACTTGTCCGTCATCGAAGGCGCGGTCACCACCGGCGCCGCCGAGCTGGTATTCGACGATCCCGCGCTCCAGGAATGCTTCGACATCGTCGAAGCCGCCCAGCCCGGGCTCGACATCCAGGACACCCGCGGCAACGCAGACCTGCCCGAGCCGTGGGTCTCGGCGCACACCGCCTGTGCCCAGTTCCAGCTCTTCGTCGACATCGCCACCGCGGCCGGGCTGGACCTGACCTACGACACGTTCCAGGCCGCCGGAGAGGCGCTCGGTGACTGGCAAGGTCCCGGCGACCCGCTCCGGCACTTCTCCGCCGACACCCCCGACGGTGACCCACCCCGCTTCCTGTTCCGCTGGAACGGCGCCACCGGCCGCTTCGTCGAGGACTGATCGCGTCACTTCCCCGCTTCTGGCCCGGGCCAGCCGCGTTTTCGGGCCGCTACCGGGGCCAGAAGCGAGGGGTCGCCGTCAGCCTCGGTCGGCCAAGTCGTACTCGGCCATGAAATAGGGGTGGTCGGGGTCGAACGTGGTGAGCTGGACCGGATCGGAGACTTCGCCCACGGGTCGCACACCCGAGCCGACACGACCGAGGCGGGCGTCGCCCAGGTCGTCTCGGGCCGCCTCGACCACCTCGAGCAGGCGGTGCACCAACTCGGGGTTACGGGCCCCGACAGGGTGGTCCTCGCCGAGGTCGGCGGCGAGGTCATAGAGCTCGTCCACCGCCTCCCCGTTGCGGGCCACGAACAGCTTCCAACGACCGATCCGCACGGCCTCGAGATCGCTGCCCCGGTAGTAGAGAAACGAACGCGCCGGACCGTCGGCTCGTCCTAGGAGCACATCGCCGACGTCGGCGCCGTCTATCGTGCGGTCGGTGGGCATGACCGCGCCGGCCAGCGCGGCGAGCGTCGGCAGCAGGTCGATCGACCGCACCTGGGCGTCGGACACCGTGCCGGGGATGATCTGACCCGGCCATCGGACCAAGCACGGTACCCTCAGCCCGCCTTCCCAGGTGGTGCCCTTCACGCCCCGGAGCGGAAGGTTGCTACCACCCTCACCGGCGGCCCGTGACCCGTTGTCGCTGGTGAAGATGACGATCGTGTCACCCTCCAGGCCGAGCCGCGCCAACTCGGCCAGGAGCACACCGGTGGCCCAGTCGATGCTGGCCACCGCGGCGCCGTACCGGCCGTTGCGGGACTGCGCGGCGAAGCGCTCCTGCACGTAGATGGGCAGGTGGACGTAGATGTGGGCCAGGCACAAGAAGAACGGTCGGTCACGGTTGGCGCGCAGGAACCGGACCGACTCATCGACGAAGCGCGCCGTCAGCGAACTCTGGTCGGGCTGATGCTCCAGGACCTCGTCGTCGAGGATCAGGGGGAGCGGCGGGAACTCGTCGAAGGGGTAGTCGAAGCCGAACTCGCGAAGCAGCTTTCCCATCTCGGCCTGCCCGTGGGGTCCGACCTGGCGGCCCATGTCGTTGCTGTACGGGATGCCGTAGAAGCTGTCGAACCCGTGGCTCGTCGGCAGGAACGGGGGCTGGTCGCCGCAGTGCCACTTGCCCACGAGCTTGGTGGCGTACCCGGCCGCGCCGAGCACCTTGCCCATCGTGACCTCGTCGGGATGAAGTCCCCATCGGTGGCCCGGGAACAGTACCGGGAGACCGCCGAAGGAGTCGAAGCCGATCCGTGGCGGGTAGCACCCGGTCAACAACGCCGCGCGCGAGGGCGAACACACCGGCGACGCCATGCAGAAGTCGGTGAACCGGACACCCTCGGCGGCCAGACGATCGAGCACCGGCGTGTCGTTCGCGGCGGACCCGTAGCACCCCAGGTCGCCGTAGCCCAGATCGTCGCAGTTGATGAGCACGATGTTCGGCTGCCGTTGCGCCACGTCTCTCCCCCGGTCGACCGTCGCTCGCAGTGTATTTCGGCGCGGTGATGCGAGTGAGCACGATTCCCGACGAGACGGGCGGGGTCGAGCGGTCACATCGGAGGCGAGGCCGACCGGTCAGCACTAACGCCGATGTGGCGGCGGGCGTCGCTCCCGGTTTCGCGGACCGACGTCGCCGGCTACTTCGTCGATGCCCCCGCCGCGACTGACGCCGGGCGAGTCGTGGGGCTCGCACCCACCCGTCTGCTCGACGCCCGGGACAACGGCGGCCCGCCCCTGCCCGACGGCGGTGCGGTCATCACAGGCTCCAGTCGACCGGGGGGCGGCCCGCGGCCTCGAGCGCGGCGTTGGCCCGGCTGAACGGGCGGCTGCCGAAGAACCCGTTGTGCGCCGACAGCGGCGAGGGGTGAGCCGACTCGATGATCGTGTGGCGACCGGTGTCGATCAGCGATTTCTTCTTGCGGGCATAGGCACCCCACAGGATGAACACGACTCGATCCGGCTTGGCGGCCACGACGCGGATAACCTCATCGGTGAAGGTTTCCCATCCCTTGCGTTGGTGCGACGCTGCCGCGTGCGCCCGCACGGTGAGCACGGCGTTGAGCAGCAACACCCCCTCGCGGGCCCAAGCCTCGAGGTTGCCGTGGCGCGGCCGCGAGATGCCGAGATCGCTCTCGAGCTCGGCGAAGATGTTGACGAGCGACGGCGGCGGCGCGACCCCCTCACGAACCGAGAAGCACAGCCCGTGGGCTTGCCCGTGGCCGTGGTACGGGTCCTGGCCGAGGATCAGCACTCGGGTATCGGCATACGGCGTGAGATGCAACGACGCGAACACCTCGTCGCGCGGCGGATAGACCTCGTGACAACTGCGCTCGGCGGCCACGAACGCCTGGAGATCACCCCAATACGGCTTGTCGAGCTCGGCGCGCAGGATCGGGTTCCAGTCGGTTCTCGCCACGTTCTGCATCGTCGCACACCGACCGGACCTACAGCGGCCACAACCCCACCCACCGATATCCTGACCGGTCTGACCTGATGGCCCGCGTCCCGACGGAGTACCTCAATTGCACGGTTGGCTGACGTCCAAGGCTCGCGTGATCGCCACCGCCGAGATGGGACAGGGCGTCACCGCCACCGAGTCCATCGAACCCGGAGAGCTGGTTGCCATCCTCACCGGGTACGTCGTGACGACGTCGCAGCTGGCCGGCCTCGAATCGTGGCAGCAGGCCCGCACTCTCCAGATCACCGATGATCACTTTCTCGTCTCCATACTCGAGAACGATCCGCCCGATCTGATCAATCACTCGTGTGAACCAAACCTGGGATTCCTCGGCGCCACGATGCTGGTCGCCCTGCGTTCGATCGCCGCGGGCGAGACCCTGGCGTTCGATTACGCGATGTGTGACTCGGTCCCCTACGACGAGTTCGAGTGCCTGTGCGGCACGCCGCGGTGCCGGGGTTGGGTCAGGGGAGACGATTGGGCCCGGCCCGAGCTCCAGGCCGACTATGGCGATCGCTTTTCGAGCTATCTGCTCGAACGCATCCGTTGCCCCGAATCGGCCGCCGCGTCGCCGTCGGCCGCAGTCGCCAACTGAGGCCGCCCGTCATCCTTCACACCGGCACTCGCGATCATACGAACGTGACACCCTGCGCGAGGGGTAGCTCGCCTGACCAGTTCACCGTGGTGGTCTGGCGGCGCATGTACGCCCGCCACGAGTCCGACCCCGACTCCCGTCCCCCGCCAGTCTCTTTCTCGCCGCCGAACGCCCCCCCGATCTCGGCGCCCGATGGACCGATGTTCACATTGGCGATACCGCAATCGCTACCGCTCGCGGCCAGGAACCGCTCGGCCTCGCGCAGGTCGGTCGTGAAGATCGACGACGCCAACCCCTGGGGCACGTCGTTCTGCAGAGCGATCGCCTCGTCGAGCTCGTCGTATGTCATCACGTACAGGAGCGGTGCGAACGTCTCCTCGCGGACGACGGCGCTCTGACCAGGCATGGTGACGATGGCCGGCTCGACGAAGTACGCCGCGGGCGCCTCGGCCGCGAGGCGGCGCTTGCCCCCAGCGATCAGCTCGCCACCTGCAGTCCGGGCCCGATCGATCACCTCGACCATCCGCTCGTAGGCGTCGCCGTCGATCAACGGACCGACGAGCGTTCCCGGCTGGAGAGGATCGCCGATCGGCAAGCTGCGGTAGGCCGACGCCAGGCGTTCGACCAACGATTCGGCCACCCGACGGTGAACGATCACCCGGCGCAATGTGGTGCACCGCTGCCCCGCGGTTCCCGCCGCAGCGAACACCAAGGCTCGGGTGGTTAGATCCACAT
>CAYMJU010000146.1:0-41623 GCA_964390555.1 uncultured Acidimicrobiales bacterium
GATCATCGTCGTCACCGGCGCACCCGCTGGAGACACCTTCTGCCCCGGCCTCGACATGGGCGAGCTGGCCGATTCGGCATCGGGCAACCGGCCGATCCCCCGGAACCGGCTCCCCCATTCGATCCTCACCATGGTCCCGAAACCGACGATCGTCGCCATCAACGGCGCGTGCGCCGGCCTCGGGCTGGTGCAGTCCATGTACGCCGACGTGCGGTTCGCCAGCCGCGGCGCCAAGCTCACGACCGCCTTCGCCCGCCGCGGCCTGCCGGCCGAGCACGGCGTGAGCTGGGCCCTGACCCGCCTCGTCGGCCACGCCGCGGCGACCGAGTTGTTGCTCTCGGCCCGGGTGATCACCGCCGAGGAAGCCCACTCCCTCGGCATCGTGCAGTACCTCTGCGAGCCCGACGAACTGATGCCTCGCGTGCGCGCCTACGCCACCGACTTGGCCCTCAATTGCTCGCCGACGTCGATGGCCCAGATCAAGGGGCAGATCATCGGCGGTCTCGAGACCGGGCTCGAGGCTGCACGCCTCGAGTCGATCCGGCTGCTGGCGGAGGACCACAACACCGAAGACTTCGCGGAAGGCGTGCAGAGCTACGTCGAGAAGCGGGCGCCGCGGTTCCAGGGACTCGGAGTCGACATCGAGCCGCTCCTCACCCGCGACCCGCCGCGATGAGATCGCGCGCCACGGCTCCTCAACCGGCGAGGCGGCGCTCGAACACGTAGGACGCACCGTCGGCCAGGTGACCCCGAAGCACGATGGGTCGGGCGGCCGCTCCGGCGTGGTCGGCTGGCGAAAATATGAACGTCCCGATGACCGTCGTGACCGGCGCTCCCGACTCGAGCCCGGCCGACAGTGCCGGCCCATCGCTGGGTCCGCCAGCCAGCCCGATGGCGGCGACGACCACCTCGACCGCGGCGATCCCGGCCAGGTCGCTCGATCCGCCGATGCCCCCAGCGCCGATCAGCGCCTGCTGTTCGGGTGTGAGCGGACCGACGGCCGGACCCAGTGCCGCAGCGTCGCCAGGTATGGCGGCGACGAGGGCATCGATGTCGCCGGCGCTCGACAAGAGCACCGGAATGGCGTTGGCGTCGCCCCGGATGTCGAGCAGGGCCGCCGACAGGGTCGGCTCGCGCAGACACGACACGAGGATCGGCGGGGCGATGAACTGTCCCACGCTCTCGCCGAGCTGGTCGGCGGGCAGCGACCCAGGCGAGACCTCGATACCGACCCGGACCAGCCCACCGAGTTCGGTGAAGCGAGTTGCGAACGCATCGCAGATCGACCGGCCGGCCGGGTCCGCGGTCTCGACCACGGTGATGGCGGCGGTGAGGCCGGACCCGGCGACGTGCTCGGCCAGGATCCGGCCCTGCACCGACGCCGGCGTCGCCAGCTGATAGCTGAGCGACCCCGGCCGACCGGCACCGATCTCGTCGGCCGGCGCGCACGGCGCGATCGCCAGGACGCCGCGAGCCTCGGCGACGGCCGCCGCCGCTGCGGCTTGATCGGAGTCACAACCGAGGATCACGGCCACGGCTCCGTCGTCGATCAGGTCGCCCGCCGCCCGGCCGGCGTCGGCGACGGACCCATTCGAGTCAGCCGCGAGGAACACGAGGGAACGGTCCGCGACGCCGCCGGCCGCGACGATCCGGGCCACCTCGCTTTGGGCAGCCAGGCCGATCGCGATATCGGCCGGAGCGCGCTCGCCAGTCAGATCGAGCACCGCGCCGATAACGATGTCGTCAGCGTCCGCCGACGCCTCGACGGCGACGGCCAGGACCTCGGGAACCTCGATAGAAACGGTGGCGGGCTGCGCATCTCCGGACTCACCAGAGCCGGAGCACGCACCGAGGAGAAGCGCGGGAGCGGTCAGAGCCACGAACCATCTCGCCGCCGTCGGTCGTGCCATCGGAGACCAACGATACGACGCCACCGAGCGCGAGGGGTTGAGCACCAGCCGTGAGGTGGCTAACGTCACCAGACACCGCCCGGGGGGGAACGGTGATCGGGGTGCGTGGTTGGAGCGATCCGGCCACGCACCCCTTGCGCGTACACGAGCCTGAGAACCCGCGCCATAGGTGGCTGTGTCAGCTTCCGATCGGTTTCACTCGCCTGCTAGCGCAGTCGAGAAATGCAACTGTCACATTTGAGGGCTCGCCTATCGGCTCGCCCTATGAGGCGCGCTTCGGCCCGGCAGCCGGCGCGGGATAGGGTCCGACGATGGAGCTCGACATGATGGCGTCGGCGATGCCGTTGCGGACTGTTCAGGGTCTGGCCCACCAGGTCGAGGCCGCCGGTTTCGGCGGCTTGTGGTTCACCGAGAGCGGGCGAACCGCATATCTGAGCTGCACGGCTGCCGCTCTGGCCACCGAGCGGATCGGGATCGGTACCGCGGTCGCCGTCGCCTTCCCGCGGAGCCCGATGGTCACCGCCAAGGTCGCATGGGAGCTGGCTGAGACGTCCGGTGGCCGGTTCGTGCTCGGCCTCGGCACCCAGGTCAAAGCCCACATCGAGCGGCGCTACTCGGCCGAGTACGCCCCACCCGGTCCCCGCATGAAGGACTACGTGCTCGCCGTCAAGTCCGCCTTCGCCGCGTTCCGGGGCGACGCCGAGCTCGACCACCACGGGCCGTACTACGACCTCGACCTCCTGCCGGCGCAGTGGTCGCCGGGACCGATCGGCGTTCCCGACCCACCGGTGTACGTGTCGGCCGTGCTGCCCTGGATGTGCGCGATGGCCGGCGAGGTGTGCGACGGCATCCACGTCCACCCATTCCACTCCCCCGCCTACCTGCGAGAGTCGATGCTCCCGCAGGTGACCCGAGGGGCGGCCCGGGCCGGCCGGTCGCTCGACGACCTCACGTTCGTGATCCCGGTCATGACCGCGGTCGGCGACAACGACGCCGAGATCGCCGCCAACCGCGAGCAGGCCCGGGGCATGATCGCGTTCTACGGCTCGACGCGGACGTACGCGCCGGTGTTCGAGCAACACGGGTTCGATGGCCTGGCCGATCAGCTCCACGCCCGCCAACGAGCGGGCGACATGGCCGGCATGGTCTCGCTCATCACCGACGACGTCTTGGATCACTACATCGTGTCGGCGAGCTGGTCCGAGCTCGGCCACGTCCTCGTCGAGCGCTACGGGGGTCTGGTGCCACGCCTCCGGATCATGTCCTATACCGCCATGCCGCAGTGGCGTTGCGACCGGACCGTCCTCGACCGTTGGGCCGAGGTCACCGCCACCATGCGAGCGGCACCATGAGCGCCCACGGGGTCTGGGGTCGCGGCCGGCCACAACTATGACGTTCGTACCAGGGCGCCGGTCGGTCGGGCGCGCCGCTACGGGCGCGGCCATCTCGTGGGTCGTCGTGTTCGGCGGGCTGCGGGCCTTCGCCGTCCAGCCCGAGATGTGCGGCGACCCCGATGCCGCCACCATCCGCACCGCGGTCGACGAGGCGGTGGGGTGGTTCGCCCGCAACCAGAACCCCGACGGCACCTGGCTGTACCGATACGACAGGGCCGAGGATCGCGACGTCGGCGGGTACAACATCGTCCGCCACGCCGGCGTGACCATGTCGCTGTATCAGGCGGCCACGGTCGGCTCGCCCGATGCTCTCGCCACCGCGGACGCCGGTCTGGTTTGGGCGCTCGACCGTCTCGAACCGACCGGTCCCGGGCTGGCGTTGAGCGACGGCGGCCAAGTCAAAGTCGGGGCGACCGGCCTCCTGGTAGCCGGGCTGGTCGAGCGGCGCGAGCTCACGGGCGAACACGACCTCGACGACGAGCTGACCGGGCTCGGCCGCTTCCTGCTCGCCACCGTCGAGGCCGACGGTGCGGTGCTCGCCTATTGGGATTCCGCGGCCGACGCTCCGGTGCCCGACGAGTACTCGCACTACTTCACCGGCGAGGTCGGCTGGGGCCTGGCGCGCCTCCACCACGCCTTCCCCGAGGAAGGCTTCGGCGACGCGGCCCTGGCGATCGCGTCGTACCTGACCGTGCGCGACGAGCGCGAGAGCCGGTACCCACCTACGCCTGACCACTGGGCGGCCTACACCTACGACGAGATCGGCCGGTGGCCAGCCGAGGTCTCCGGTGGCGCCGGGACCGGCGCGGCGCTCGGTCCGGCCGAACTCGACCAGGCCCGGCGCCTGGCCGGACTGTTCGGCGCCGAGGTCCGTTACGAGTCCCAGCGGGGCACGGGGTGGTGGACGCACCTCACCCGCGGCCGCCGTACCCTCGGCGCCGGGCTCGGCACCTTGGGTGAAGGCCTCACCGGCCTGTGGCACGTCGCCTCGACCGACGCCGGGAGCGCTCACCCACCGTTGGTCCGGGTTCGCGACGGCATCGCCGAGCGTGCGATCTGCGCCGCCCACCTCCTGGCCGACCGCCAAGTCGACGCCGAAGAATCACTCGACGAGCCCGACCCCGCCCGGGCCCGCGGCGCGTGGTTCCAGTTCGACGTCACCCAGATGGACGATCAGCAACACGCCCTCTCGGCGCTCTTGCGCACCCTTCCGCTCCTCGAACAGGACCCTGCCCTATGAACACGACCTTGAGTGAACGCTCGACATCCGGGCGGTCTCGCTCGCCTGCTAGCGCAGGCGAGAAGGGCCACTGTCACATTGGACGGCTCGCCTATCGGCTCGCCCTCTCATGAACACGACCTTGGGTGAACGCTCGACATCCGAGCGGTCTCGCTCGCCTGCTAGCGCAGGCGAGAAGGGCCACTGTCACATTGGACGGCTCGCCTATCGGCTCGCGCTCTTATGAACACGACCTTGGCCGTGATCCTCCTCGTCGGTGCGATCAACCCCGCCCGCCGCGCTATCGAATCCGGCCGCCGCCCGGCGGCGATCACGGCCATCGCCAGCGCAGCGGCGCTCGCCGTGTACCTGGGACTGGCCGCCGTGGCCGACGGGTTGCTCACCGAGCTCGATGTGAGCAGCCCCAACGCCCGCATCGGCGCCGGTGCCGTGGTCGCGCTGCGCGCCGGCGTGGAGCTGGCCGCCGTCGCCCGCCGCGACCCGACCGAGTCGACCGGCCGCCTCGCCGCCCTGGTACCGGTGGCGTTCCCCATCCTCGCTCGACCCGAGGTAGCGGCGCTCGCCCTGGCCGTCGGCTACGAGGGAGGGATGGGCCCGGTCGCGACCGGCGCGATGATCGGCGTCGGGTTGGCCGTGGCGGCAATCGTGACCGTCGCCGAGCGCCCGGCGATGAGGTGGCTGGCGCCGGCGTTCAGCGTGATCGCCGTGCTCGCTGGGCTCGACATGCTGGTCGATGCGGTGCTCGACGTGTGAGCGGCCCGAGGCGTCGGCCCGTCAACCGGTGAGCGGGCCCGACGAGGCAACGACGTGCTTGACCAGCGTCGATCCCCGGAGCCCACCGATCTTTCCCAGCTTCTCGCCGAACGCTGCCATGTGCGTGCTGCGCCCGTGCGTCGCCAGCGCTTGGTCGCTAGCCCACTCCTCGACGATCACGATCGTGTCGTCCATGAGCGGGTCGGCGGCCAACGCGTACGACAGGCAACCGTCCTCGGCTCGCGTGGCCGCCATGGCCGTGCGCGCGGCGTCGATCACCTCGTCGCGCTTGTCGGGATCTACGGTGAGGGTGCCGGTGACGATGATCATGAGCGTCGACCCTAGCCGCCCTCGGGCCCGCCGGTAGCCTGGCCGTATGTCGCCTCGTACCCGCGATCTGCCCCGCCGCTCGTGCCTCTCGGTCCCCGGATCGAACCCCAAGATGCTGGCCAAGGCGGCGGCCGCGAGAGCGGACATGATCATCTGCGACCTCGAGGATGCCGTCGCCCCCAGCGAGAAGGAAGCGGCCCGCGCCACCATTTGTGACGCGCTCTGGACCCACGACTGGGGCGACAAGACCGTGTTCGCTCGGGTCAACGCGTGGGACAGCCGCCACACCGTGCACGACGTCCTCCACCTCGTGACCCACGCGGGGCCGCGGCTCGACGGGCTGATGCTCCCCAAGGTCCAGTCGGCCGCCGAGGTCGTAGCCCTCGATCTCGTGATGCGCCAGGCCGAACTGGCCGACGAGCGTACCGCCGGCGAGCTGGGCATCGAGATCCAGATCGAGACTGCACGCGGCTTGCAGAACGTCGATGCCATCTGCGCGGCGTCGCCCCGGCTCGAAGCCGTGATCCTGGGGCCGGCCGACTTCTCGGCGTCGATGGGCATGCCCGTGCTCACCGGCGGCGTGCAGATCCCCGACTATCCCGGCGACCACTTCCACTTCGCCTACTCGCGACTGCTGATCGCCGGCCGAGCCGCCGGCATCCAGGTGATCGACGGCCCGTACCTCAACATCCGCGATCTCGACGGCCTGCGCGACTACTGCCAGCGCGCCCGCTGGCTCGGCCTCGACGGAAAGTGGGCGATCCACCCCGATCAAGTCGCCACGCTCAACGAGATCTTCTCCCCCACCGAGGAGCAGGTCGAAAGGGCCCAAGCTCTGCTCGCCGCCTACGCCGACGCGACCGAGGGCGACGGCCGCGGGGCGGTGCGCTTCGGCAGCGACGAGATGATCGACGAGGCCAGCGCCAAGATGGCCCACAAGATCATGGAGCTGGCGCGCCGCTGCGGCACCGCCTGAACCCGTGATCGACTCGGGGCTCGTCGACACGTTCGGGCGTGACGGCGTCGTGAAGGTGCCGGGCCTGCTCGACGCGGCCGAGGTCGAGGTCGCCCGGGCCGGCGTCGAGCGTGTGCTCGCCGAACCCGGACCGCGAACGATCGTCGCCAGTGCACCGGGCGATCCGGGCCGGTTCGTCGAGGACTTCTGCCGCGCCGCCGACATCGCCGAGCTCGCTCAGATCGCCTACTCGCCGCGCATCGGCAAGGCCATGGCGGAGCTGATGGGCTCTCGAGCCGTCCGCTTCTTCCACGATCACGTGCTCGTGAAGGAGCCGGGCACCCGCCAGCGCACGCCGTGGCACCAGGACCAGCCGTACTACAACGTCGACGGCACCCAGACCGCCAGTGCCTGGATCGCGCTCGACCCGGTCCGCGCCGATCAGTCCCTCGAGGTGGTGGCCGCATCGCATCACGGACCATGGCTGATGCCGCGCACCTTCCTCGACGGCCAGGCCCGCTGGTTCCCCGACGGGGCTCTCGCCGAGCTCCCTCTTATCGACCCGGAGTCACCCGACGTGCGCCGCTTCGCCGTCGAGCCCGGCGACGCGATCGTGTTCAACTTCTTGTCCGTCCACGGCGCACCCGGGTTCGCCGGCCCGGGCCGGCGCCGGGTGCTGTCGCTGCGCTACCTCGGCGACGACTGCCGCCACGCGCCGCGACCGTGGTCCACGTCGCCCGAGTTCCCCGGCCTCGCCGACCAGCTCGAAGCAGGCGACCCGTTCGACCATCCCCTCTTCCCCCAAGTCTGGCCCCCGGTCCCCCACCCCAACCTCGCCCGCCGTTCTGGCCCCAAGATCTGAGGCCCACAGCGCCTGTTTCGGGGCCAGAACGCCGAATTACGCGATCGTCTGGGGTAACCAGGAGTTTCGGATCCGGTCGGCCCACGGGTAGCGCAGCGGCTCGATGGCGACGAACGGCGCGTCGAGCAGGATCGCCGCGCCGGGGTGATGCGGCGCGCTCTCACGGAGTCGGGGAACCACATCGGCCGGCTCGCCCGCGAGGTACACGAGGTCCATCCGCCGACCCGGAGCGAACGCCGAGTCGAGGCCCATGACCGCGACCACCCCATCGACGTCGAGCGCGGCGGGCGCCCAGCTGTCGCGGTACCAGGCGTCGATCGCGTCGGCGTCGGCCGCGGCCTCGCGGATCAAGACGAGCTTGGCGACGTGAGCGATGAACGGGACGTCGATGTCGTCGGCCATCGCCTCCGCACCACCGGCGACCCAACGCAGGTGCAGGGCATCGCCGGCGCGAACAACCTTCTTCTCCGGTGCGAACATGCGGCCGGCGTTCTCGAGCACGTCGCGCACCCGGGTCATCTCGGCGATCACGGTGGCCGGGTCGTCGCACAGCAGGTAGATCGTGGTGTGAACACCCCGACCACCGGCAAAGCCGTCGAGGGGGTTGGGCCCGCGCATCTCGTGCAGCTCGGGCGGGGCCACGTAGCGGCGCCCGCTCAAGATCCCCGGCAGCGAGATGTTCGGCGGCAGGTGGGCCAGGTCGTACCAGCGGTTCCACGCCTCGATGGCGTCGGCGTCGCAGTCGACCGACGCGAAGATGATCCCCGTGACGTTCATCCGGCGACTCTTCCAGCTCGGCGTGGCGCGGTCAACGAGCGGACATCACACGAACCCGAGCCGGCGGGCCGCGGCCTCGAGCTCGTCGCGGCGCGCCGGGTCGGCGATGGCGACGAGCGCACGAGCTCGCTCGCGGACCGACCGGCCCCGCAGCTCCGCCACGCCGAACTCGGTGACCACCTGATCGACGGTGTTCTTGGTGGTCGTCACCACCGCGCCGAGCTGCAACTGCGGGACGATCCGTGAGATCTGACCGTCATGGGTGGTCGCCCGCAAGACGATGAAACCCTGACCGCCGTTCGAGTACATGGCACCCCGCGCGAAGTCGGGTTGGCCGCCGCTGCCCGAGTAGAGACGGCTCCCGATCGACTCCGAGGCGCACTGCCCGAGCAGATCGACCTCGAGGGTGGCGTTGATCGACACGAAGTTGTCCTCTTGCCCGATCGTCCGGGGATCGTTGACGTACCGCACCGGCCAGAACTCGACAGCGGCGTTCTCGTGCAGGAAGTCGTACAGCCGAGCGCTGCCGAGGGCGAACGTGGTCACCGCCTTGGTCCGGTTGAGCTGCTTGTTGACGCCGGTGACCACGCCGGACTCGACGAGGGCCATGAGGCCATCGGAGAACAGTTCGGTGTGAACGCCGAGGCCGCGATGACCGCGCAGCAAGTCGAGCACCGCGTTGGGGATGGCGCCGATGCCGGTCTGGAGCGTCGCGGCGTTCGGAATCCGCGCCGCCACGTGCTCACCGATCGCCACCTCGACGGCATCGGGAACGACAGGAGCGACGGCGACCAACGGGTAGTCCGCCTCACACCACCCGGCGACCTGCGAAACGTGCACCTGGCTCCGACCGAAGGTTCGGGGCATCTGTCGATTGGCCTCGAGGAACATGGGCGCCCGCCCGACGAGCGACGACACGTAATCGGCATTGGTGCCGAGCGAGAAGAACCCGTGCCGATCGGGCGGGGAGGCCGATGCCACCACGAGCGAGTGGTCGAGCCGCCGGAGGAGCAACGGCACCTCGCTGAAGTTGGCCGGCACCAGTTCGATCGTCCCCGCCGCGAAGTGGGGGCGCGTCACCGGTGACAAGAAGTAGGAGACATGGCGGAGCCGGTCGCCGTAGCGTCCGTCGAGATAGCCCCGGTCGTGGAGTGCATGCATCTGGTGGACGCGCACACCGTCGAGCCCGGGTGCCGCGGCTTCGATGGCGTCGAGCACGGACACCGGTTCGCCGTTCGCGATCGGCACGACGACGTTGGTGCCCACCCCCAGAAGCTCGATCACTGACTCTGCCGTTTCGGGTTCCATCGCGCCTATCTTCTCCGATCGTGGGAAGTTGCCGCCTGAGTGCCTTGTGGATCGACGTTCCGAGCGCCGTGTTCGAAGACGAGTGCAGGTTCTGGACCAAGGCCCTGGCCAGCACGGTGGCCCGACCCGGCACCCTCTATCCCGACACCCATTTCATGGTCGACACGCTCGACGACGTGCACTTGGGGGTCCAGCGCCTCGACGACGGCGAGGCCCGCTGGCACTTCGACCTGGCGTCGTCGACCCCCAAGGTCGGCTCGGCCCACGTTGTCAGCCTGGGGGCCGATGTGGCCGACGGCCACCACGAGGGATGGGTGGTGCACACCGACCCTGCCGGGCTGGTCTTCTGCACAGTTCGAGACCCGTCCTACCTCTGGCTGGACGTCCCCGCCGCCACACTGTCGGCGACGCTCGGGTTCTGGTCGGCGGCGCTCGGCGTCACGGCCGAGCCCGAGCCCGGCGATGAAGACACGTACTTCCTTTTGGGTACCGCTGGCGGTCCGGTCCCCGTCGGCGTGCAGCGCATAGACATCGGCCAGCCACGGTGGCACGTCGACCTCGAGACGGCCCACGTGGCGGCCGAGGTCGCCCGCCTGGTCGAGCTCGGCGCCACGCCCGAGCGCGAGATCGACTTCTGGCACGTGCTCCGCGACCCCGCCGGGCTCCCGTTCTGCGTCGTCCCCGCCTGATCCCGTCACAGTAAGGTCAGCGGCCGTGCACGGGCTCGCCGACTATCGGGTGATCGACGCTTCGTCAGGGATCGCCGGCGCGTACTGCGCCAAGCTCCTCGCCGACGCCGGCGCCGACGTCGTGAAGCTCGAATCGCCCGGCGGCGACGCGTTGCGGGCGTGGACCTGCGACGGCCGCGACCTCGGCGAGGGCGACGGCGCCCTGTTCCGTTTCCTGCACCACGGCCATAGCTCCGTAGTCGGCCGCATCGGCGAACCGGCGGTGGACGGGCTCCTCGCCGACGCCGACCTGCTCATCGACAACCAGCCCCCCGGCGACCTCGACATCGTTGGTCTCCGCGCCCGTCACCCCCACCTGGTCATCCTCACCATCACCCCGTACGGCCAGAACGGGCCCTTCGTCGACCGTCCGGTGAGCGAGCTGGTCATCCAGGCCGAGAGCGGCGCCATCGCCATTCGCGGGCGGCCCGACCAACCTCCGATCCAGTGCGGTGGCCGGGTGACCGAATGGGTGTCGGGAACGTTCGCGTCGGTGCCGGCGGTGGCGGCCATGCGCCGCGGTCGCCGCACCGGGCACGGCGATCACATCGACTTCTCGATGGCCGAGATCATGAGCGTGGCCGGCAGCAACTACGCCGATCTGATGTACAGCCTGCGCGGCCGCCCGCCGACCGACCGCCCGGCCCGCACGCTCGAGACGCCCTCGATCGAGCCCACCAGCGATGGGTATGTCGGGTTCAACACCAACACCAACCAGCAGTTCACGGACTTCCTCCTCATGATCGAGCGTCCCGACCTGCTGGGCGACGAAGCTTTGGCCCGGGTCAACATCCGGCAGGCCCGAATTGCCGAATGGGAAGCGATCGTCCGAGCGTGGACCTCGAAACACACGACCGCCGAGGCGGTCGCCGCGGCGTCGGCGCTGCGCATCCCGGTCGCCCCGGTGTGCAGTGGAGCGACCGTGCAGGACCACGATCACTTCGACGCGCGGGGCGTGTACATCGACGACCCGCTGGGCGAGTTCCGCATGCCTCGCCGGTCGTGGATGATCGACTTCGAGCGTCCACCTGCGCCACGACACGCCCCCCGGCTCGGCGAGCACACCGCCGCGGTGACGCCTCGCGGCACCCGGCGACCGCCCGCTACGGGCACGCCCCCGGCCCCCCTGGCGGGAATCCGGGTGATCGACCTCACGGCCTGGTGGGCCGGCCCCGCGGCCTGTCACATGCTGGCGTCGCTCGGCGCCGAGGTCGTGCACGTCGAGGCCATTCAGCGGCTCGACGGCATGCGCATGACCGGCGGCATGTTCCTCGGTCAGCACGAGCAGTGGTGGGAGTACAGCGGCTTCTTCCTTCAGGCCAACACCAACAAGCTCGGGCTCACGGTCGACCTGATGAACCCCGACGGTCGCGAATTGATGCTGCGCATGTGCGAGTCGGCCGATTTCATGATCGAGAATTTCACACCGCGCGTGATGGACAACTTCGGGCTGACGTGGGAGGTCCTGCACGCCCGCAACCCTCGCCTCAATCTCGTGCGAATGCCGGCGTTCGGGCTCGACGGGCCCTGGCGCGATCGCACCGGGTTCGCCCAGACGATGGAGCAACTGTCGGGGCTGGCCTGGCTGACCGGCCACGTCGATGACCAGCCGCGCATCCAGCGGGGCCCGAGCGACCCCAACGCCGGGATGCACGCGGCGTTCGCCGCCATGGTGGCCCTGGCGCAGCGCGACCAAGACGGCGTGGGCCACCACATCGAGGCCACGATGATCGAAGGTGCGCTAAACGCCGCCGCCGAGCAGGTGATCGAGTTCACGGCGTACGGCAATCTGCTCGAGCGCGATGGCAACCGGTCGCCGTGGGCCGCGCCGCAGAACGTCTACGCCTGCGCCGGCACCGAGCAGTGGCTCGCGCTGGCTGTCGATACCGACGAACAGTGGGCCGCGCTGTGCGGCACGGTCAGCCGGCCCGATTGGGCGGCCGATCCTGAACTGGCGACGCTGAAAGGCCGCCGAGCCCAGCACGATCGGCTCGATGACGGACTGCGGGCATGGGCCGCCCGGCTTTCCCTCGACGGCACCATCGCCGCCCTCATCGCCGCCGGTGTTCCGGCCGGCGCCGCCCGCGACCCCCGAACGACATCGACGCATCCCCAGCTCGTGTCGCGAGGGTTCTACGAGCAGGTGACCCATCCCGTGGTCGGGACCCACCCGATCCCCACGGTCCCGTTCCGGCTCGCTTCGCGCGAGGCGGAGGGCACGCCATGGGTGAGGCGCCCGGCACCGACGCTCGGCCAGCACAACCGCCTGGTGCTTCGCGACTGGGTCGGCCTGTCCGACGCCGAGATCGACGACCTCGAGACCCGCGAGCTGATCGGAACCCGCCCGAGAGGCACTTGAGCGCCCTCGGTCATCGGATGCGCGGCGTGATCCTCGGCTCGTTGTCGAACGACTCGGCCCCGGATCGAAAGGCGATGGTGTCGGTGCCGGTGGTGAGGATCGAGGGCGCGATGCTGATGCCCCCGAGACGGCCGAGGTCGTTGGCGGCCCAGATCGCCCGCAACGTGCCGGCGGTGGCGAACCCCGGCGCGGAGGCGACGGCGTCGGCGATGCGGCTCGCCGTCGCTTCGAGCTCGGCCACGGGCACGATCTCGGACACCAGCCCGATACGAAGCGCCGTCGCCGCGCTGATGCGCTCGTGGTTACCGACGAGGGACATGCGCAAGACCTCACCGAGGGGCATGTGCTGGAGCATCTTGATCGGCTCGTACACCGCGGCCATCCCGTAGGTGACGTGCGGGTCGAAGAACGTGGCGTTCTCGGCGGCGATGATGATGTCGCTCTCGGCGATCAGGTAGAACGCCCCACCGCACGCCATGCCGTTGACCGCGCAGATCACCGGCTTCCACAGGTCGCTGGCCTTCGGTCCGAGGATCTCGCCGGGATCGTCGTACATGAAGTTGTTCGACGTGGCATATATCGCGCGCTCGTTCTCGAGCACCGTGAACACCCCGGGCTCGCCGCGGTCCATGCCCACACAGAACGCCTGGTCGCCGGCCGCCGTGAGCACGGCGCAGTTGACGTCGTCGTTCTTCCGCAACGCCCGCCACACTTCGTGGATCTCACGGCACATCGTCGAATCGAACGCGTTGTGGACTTCGGGCCGGTTGAGCGTGATCCACGCCACCGCCCCCCGCTCGTCGTAGGTGATGGTCTCCAACCCGGCCAAGTCGGTGTCGCTCATGGGCGCATCTTCGCACGCGATGTTCACGTGATCGCCTGAACCGCGCCACTGCCAGGCCGCCGACCGTTCGTATTGGCCTCCTACGTTGCCCCTCGTGAGACAACGAACAGGAGACGCGATGCAACGCACAAGACGGACCGCGATCGGGATCATGGTCGCACTCGCCGCGGTGGCGGCACTGACAGGAATCACGACCGCGGCGGTGAGCGCGGCTTCGGGGCCGATGGGATTCGACCCCATCGCTGGATCGGCCTACGGGCAGCCGCTCGATCCAGCGGCGCCCTGGGTCATTCCCGACGGCTTCAACCAGTACGTCGTGTCCGACGAGTCCGACCTCGACATCTATGCCGGCGGACCGGACCTCAACGACATGAGCACCGTCAACGAGACCGGCCGCCACGCCGGCCGCTATCTCTACCGCACCCACGAGGTCCGCGGCGCCAACAACGCGAGCAACGGCTCGGTGTCGGTCGTCGATATCGAGACCGGAGAGGCCGAGATTCTCGTTCAGGACCTAACGTGGGACGCGCTGGACGGCCTGGTGTGGACCCCGTGGGGAACGCTCCTCTTCGCCGAAGAGACGGCCCGCGGTCAACTGCTCGAGATTCGTCTCGATCCTCGGGACCCGACCGAGGCCGCCGCGGTCATCGACCGACCGGCGCTCGGCCGCATGGCTCACGAGGGCATCGAGATCGGACCCGACGGATCCGTCTACGTGATCGACGAGCTCCGCGGCGGCGCGATCTACCGATTCGTCCCCGACCGTCGTGGTGATCTGAGCTCGGGAGTGCTCTACGCGCTTCGCACCGACGGCCCCGATGGGACCGGGCATGGCGAGTGGCTCCCTCTCGACCGGGCTGCCGTCCAGGTCGACGCCACGGCCGAGGCCAACCGCGTGGGCGCCACCGACTACCGCCGTCCCGAGGACCTGGAGCTCATCGGAGGCGTGCTGTACGCCGCGATCACCGAGGGTGGAAACCCGCTCGGCGGGGCCGAGACATACCAGGGGCGGGTCATCGCCATCGACCTGTCGTCGTTCGAGGTCACCGACTTCGTGAAGCCGGGCGTGAACGTACCGGTCGAGATCGACGGATCTGTCACCGGTCTCGATGGGCCCGACAACCTCGCGGATGGCCCTGACGGTCGCCTCTGGATCGTCGAGGACAACGACAACAGCGACATCTGGGTCGCCGGTGACGACCACGACGGCGACGGTGCCGCTGACACCGTCGAGCTCTTCGCGTCGCTCACCGACGTCGATGCCGAAGGAACGGGCATCTACTTCGGCAAGGACTCCCACACGCTGTTCGTGAACATCCAGCACAGCATGACCGGCCGAGACAGCACCTGGGCCATCACCAATCGCGACTGACGACCCCCCTCCCCGTCGGTTGCCATGCAGCGATGCCCCGGCCGTGAGCCGGGGCATCGTGGCGTTTTGGGAGCTGGTGCGGATCGTGGGCGCCATGGGCGCGACGGTAGGCTCCGATCGCCTTCGCCGAGTCCAGGAGTCCTCGATGACGATCGATACCGAGCTGGCCGACGAGCTGGTCGCCACCGTGAAGGCGTGGGTCGACCGCGACGTGATGCCGTTCGCTTCGGAGTTCGAGCTGGCCGACGAGTACCCCGAGGCCATGATCGAGCAGATGAAGGACTTCGGCCTGTTCGGCGCCGTCATCCCCGAGGAGTACGGCGGCCTCGGCCTCGACCACCTCACCTACGCCCGGCTGATCGAGGAGATCTCGCGCGGATTCATGTCGCTCGGCGGCGCCATCAACAGCCATGTGATCGTGTCGACGATGATCTCTAGGTTCGGCACCCCGGAGCAGAAAGACCGCTGGCTCCCCGACCTGGCGTCGGGCGCGAAGCGGGCGTGCTTCTCGCTGTCGGAACCCGACGCGGGGAGCGACACCCGCAACATCCGCTGTAAGGCGGTCTTGCAGGGTGACCACTACGTGATCAACGGCACGAAGATGTGGGTCACCAACGGGTCGCGCTCGGCGATCGTCGGGCTCATGGCCAAGACGCCCGACGGCAAGATCTCGTGCTTCATCGTCGAGAAGGAACCGGGCGAGCGCGACGGCGGCCTTTCGGTCAGCAAGAAGATCCAAAAGATCGGCTACCGCGGCATCGAGACCGTCGAGATGACCTACGTCGACCACCTCGTGCCCCGAGAGAACATGCTGGGCGACGAAGCCGGTCACGGCCGGGGGCTCAACATGGCGTTGTCCGCGCTCGAGGTAGGGCGCATCAACATCGCCGCCCGCGCGGTCGGCGTGGCCCGGGCCGCGTTCGAAGCGTCGATGCGCTACGCCCAGGAACGCCACACGTTCGGCAAGCCGATCTTCGAGCACCAGGCGATCTCGTTCAAGCTGGCCGAGATGGCCACCAAGCTCCACGCCTCGCGCCTCATGTGCCACGACGCCGCCCGCAAGTTCGACCAGGGCGTGCGCGCCGACATGGAAGCCGGGATGGCCAAGCTGTTCTGTTCCGAAGCCGGCTTCGAGATCGCCGCCGACGCCATGCGCATCCACGGCGGTAACGGCTACACCGAGGAGTTCCCCCTCGCGCGCTACTACCGCGACACCCCGCTGATGATCATCGGCGAAGGCACTAGCGAGATCCAAAAGATGGTGATCGCCCGCCAACTCCTCGACCTCTACCGCATCGATTGACCCACATCCCTTCGTTCTTGGCGCGATTTCGGGTGCTATGCACCCGAAGTCGCGCCAAGAACGAGATGCGGAGGCGAGATGCGGAGGCGGCGGCTAGCGGGATTTGGGTAGGCCGAGGTGGCGTTCGGCGATGTTGTTGCGGTTGATCTCGCTGGTGCCGCCATAGATGGTGGTGACCGGCGAGTGGCGGGCGTCGTAGTCGATCCAGCCGTCGGCGGCCGCGCCGGGCTGGTGGAACTGAAGCAGGCCGGCCGGGCCCGACGCCTCCAGCAACATGCGTGACCCCTTCTGGTAGGCCTCGGTCGAGAACACCTTGGCCATCGACCCCTCGAGCCCAGGAAGGTCGCCGCGCGCGGCCATCGTCGCGCAGCGCTGGGTGAGGAGCTGGGCAACCTCGTTGTCGATGGCGATGCGAACGAGCCGCTCGCGGATGATCGGGTCGTCGATCAGGCGCACGCCGTCAGGGCCGAGCGTGGCCGCCGCCCAGCGAAGGAAGTGCCGGAGCATCGACACCGCGCCGGCCGTGCCACCCATCACGCCGCGCTCGAAGGCGAGCGCCACGGTCATCGTGTTCCAGCCGTGGTTCACCGCGCCGAGCACGGCTTCGTCGCCCACCCGCACGTCGTCGTAGAACGTGGCGTTGGTGCGTTCGGTGGCCATCGTGTGCACCGGTTCGATGCTGATACCGGGCGTGCTCATCGGCAGGATGAACATCGTGAGGCCCTTGTGCTTGGGCACGTCGGGATCGGTCCGGGTCAGCAGGATCAACCAGTCGGCCTCGTGCGCCATGGTCGTCCACATCTTGGCGCCGTTGATCACCCACTGGTCGCCGTCGCGCACCGCCCGGGTGGTGGCGTTGGCGACATCGCTGCCGTTGTCGGGCTCGCTGTAGCCCATGCACACGACCGACCGACCCTCGATGATGCTCGGGAGGATGCGGGCCTTCTGCTCGTCGGTGCCGACGGTGGCGACCACGCCGGCGACCATCAGCGCGAGCGAGATGCCGTCGTAAGGCGCGCCGGCCTTCTCTAGCTCGCTGAACAGCAGCCAGAGCTCGACCGGGTCCCCGGCCCCGAGTCCCGGGATCGCCCCCTTGATCAGGCCGTCGGCGGCCAGCGCCGAGTACAGCTCACGGCTGAAGAACGTGCCGCTCGTGTGCATCCGGTCGACGATCTCGGGCGTGACCGTCGCCTCGACGATCGCGCGGACGCGGTCGCGGTAGGCGGTTGCCCCTTCGGAGTGCGCGAAGTCCATCAGCGGCCTCCCCCCGTTTGTTGGGCGCCGAACAGGGTTGTGGCGAGCCGGGCGGCCTCGCGTGCCGGGTCGTCGAGGATCAACGACCACCCCCGCGCCCGCCGGTAATAGAGCTGGATGTCGTACTCCTCGGCGAAGCCGTAGCCCCCATGGGTGTGCAGGCTGCGGTCCGTGGCCACCGCCGCGGCGTCGCCGCAGAACAGGAACGCCATGGGGGCCAGCGCGGCGAACGCCGTGGTGTTCGTGTTGCCCACATCGACTAGGCCGGTGTCGCCGCCGTCGCCGGCCCAGGCCGCCTTGTGGGCCAGGAGCCGACCGCCCTCGACCAGGGCGGGGAGATCCGCCAGACGCTGCTGGATGGCCTGGAACGCGCCGATCGGCCGGCCGAACTGCCACCGCTCGTGGGCGTAGGCGACCGCCATGTCGAGAGCCCGCTGGGCTATCCCGACCAAGGCCGCGGCGGTGAGGGTCCGCCACTCGTCGAGCGCGCGTTCGAAGGCCTCGTGCGCCGCGTCGCCGGTGGCCAACACCTTCCGTTCGCCCTCGACCGACGAACGGTCGGCGATCGGCATCGATCCGTGGTTCAGCGGCCCCGAACCTGGCGGCGTCGATCGCACTTCGACCAGCTCGTCGTCGTCGAGGCCGATCACAACGTCGGCGACGGCGCCCGCGGGGACGAGCCACCACCGGCCATCCTGGACGGGGCGAGGCGAGACCGTCGCCACCGCGGTGCCATCGAGGAGCCCCTCGCCCAGCACGTCGGTGGCACCGAGCGCCGCGAGCAGCCGGGTGGCCACGGTGTGCTCGACGAACGGGACGGGCGCGATTGCCACGCCGACTTCCTCGGCCACGACGGCCAGAGCGGACAACCCGGCCCCGCCGCCGAGGGGCTCGGCGGCGCCCAT
Organism: uncultured Acidimicrobiales bacterium; assembly: GCA_964390555.1. Taxonomy (GTDB): domain Bacteria; phylum Actinomycetota; class Acidimicrobiia; order Acidimicrobiales; family SHLQ01; genus CAVTWS01. The sequence continues at coordinate 18,295 of CAYMJU010000146.1, forward strand.
GGCTGGGGCGCCCATCTCCGCCAGCCTGACCCACAGAGCGGGGTCGAAGCCGAGCGGCTCGACCGCCCGGGCAACCGTCGTCGGCGACTCGCTAGCGAAGAACCCGGCAAACGCCGCACGTACGGCCTGCTGGTCATCGGACAGAGTCAGATCCACCGCCCGACGGTACGCGCCAGCCGGGCTCCAACGGGAATCCGAAGTACGACGGCCGCTGGAGCGGGTGGCCGCCCCGGCGGTCACCCGCTCCGGCGCGTCACGACCACAGGCGCGACGCCGGTACGGCCCAGACCTGCGGTCGCAGCTCGATGGCGTGCTCGCCGGTGTGGATCACCATGCCGCCGAGCCACCGATCACCGACGACCCCGCGAGGTACGAGAGGTGCCGCGCGTCAGCGGCCCGGGGTATCGGCGCCGCCTTGATCTCGACGCCGACCACTCCGGCCGGACCATCGAGCACCAGGTCGACCTCGCGCCCGTCGCGGTCGCGGTAGTGGTACGGCCGGCAGCCCTCGGCCCAAGCTGCCCGTCGAAGCAACTCGTAGACCACGAACGTCTCGAAAAGTGGACCGAGCTCGCGAGACGTCGGCTCGAGGAGTCGTGATGCGTCATGACGCAGGACGGCGCACGCTAGTCCACTGTCGCTCATCACGATCTTGGGACGACGCTGGGCCGGGTAGCGGCCGTCGACCCCCACGTCGGTACCAACTGGACCTGGTGGAGGGTCTGCAGCAGGGCAACGTGCTGGGAAGCCGACTCACGCGAGACGCCTGCGTCGCGCGCTACGCCTTCGAGCCGCCCCGCTGGAACCCGTCAAGCTTCGGACCGGCATGCCCGAGGCGTCCGCGAGCTGGAGCAGGATCGTCGTCCTTCCCGACTGCCGTGGCCCGTCGAGCACCACGACGCGAAGCGCGGCAAGCGCCTCGGTCCCGAGCTCGGCGGCGCGACGAGGAAGGGTCCGTGGCACGTCGCCGGGTTAGCAATTTGCCGTACGTCGAGCCGGCATTTTGCCGACACTTGCATTGGCATTTTGCCGGACTACCGAGCCGTGACGGTGACGGGGATGCCGTTCAGGACGGCGTTGCCGGAGGGGACGTCGAGGGCTTCGCCGTCGGACAAGACGTTGCTGTTCACCCCCGCGTAGCGGGCGGCCACGGCCATCCGAGCGCCCGGGGCGTCGTGGCCCCAGCCGTGGGGCAGGCTGACCACGCCGGGCATGCACACGTCGGCCACCTCGACCGTCACGTTCACCCAGCCCACCCGGCTCCGCACGGACGCCGAACCGCCGTCGACCAGCCCGAGCCGTTCGGCATCGACGGGATTCACCTGCAGGGTGCACCGCTCGCGGCCTTTCACCAGCACCTCGACGTTGTGCATCCACGAGTTGTTCGACCGCACGTGGCGCCGGCCGACGAGCACGAGGTCGGGCGCCGGCCGATCGAGACGAGCGAGCAACCGCGGCAAGTCGGCCAGGATCGCCGGGTGGGCCAGCTCGACGGTCTCCGACGGCGTGCGCAACACGCCCGGCAACCGCGGCTGGAGCGGCCCGAGGTCGACCCCGTGCGGGTTGGCGGCAAGAAGCTCGAGCGACAGCCCACCGGGCGCCGCACCGAACCCGTCGCCGTAGGGACCACAGCGCAGCATCACGTCGAGCGCCCGATCGGCCGGGTCGTCGCCGGTCACCATCGCCGCCAACTCGGCCGGGTCTCGGCCGTGGACCGGGCCGTGTTCATTGCGCACGGCAGCGTCGAGAAGCGTGCCGACGACGAGCTGGTCGACGATCGCCGGGTCGGCCTCGGGCCCGAGTCCGGACACGATCAACCCGATCCGCGACAGGATCTCGGCGTCGGACGGGCCGGAGGGCGGGAACACCGGCGGCGACCAGTTGGCCACGTTGCGCACGGCCAGGGCCAGGAAGGCCAGGTCGTAGTGGCTCTTCTCCAGGCTCGACACCGGCGGCAACACGACGTCGGCGAACCGGCTCGTCTCGTTGAGATAGGGGTCGATGCACACCAGCAGTTCGACCGCGGCCAGCGCCTCCTCCATGCGCGCCGAGTCCGGGCACGAGCGGGCCGGATTGCCGGCGATCGTGAGCAAGGCGCGGATCTGGCCGTCGCCGGGGGTCAGCACCTCGTCGGGCAACGTGGCCACCGGAAGCTCGCCGATGACCTCGGGATGACCCTTCACCCGGCTGTGCCATCGTCCGGTGGCGAAGCCTCGCCCACCGCCGGCCGGGTTCACCGGCTGGCTGACGGCGGGGAGCGCGAACATCGCGCCTCCGGGCGAGTCGAGGGCACCGATCACCACGTTGAGCACATCGGTGAGCCACGCCGCGAGCGTTCCGAACTCGGCGGTATGGGTCCCCATGCGGGCATACACCGCGGCGGTCGGCGCGCCGGCGAGGTCGCGGGCGATCCGCCGGGTGGTCGCGCCGTCGATCCCGATCACCGCCGCGACCGACTCGGACGTAAAGGGTGCCAACGCGGCCCGCACCTCGTCGATGCCTGACAGGTGAGGCGCCGCGGCACCGAGCCGCACCAGGCCCTCGTCGAACAACGTCGTGACGAGGGCGGCCATCCACAAGGCATCGGTGCCCGGGACGATCGGCAGGTGCTCGTCGGCGACCTCGGCCGTCTCGCTCCGGCGAGGGTCGACCACCACGATCCGCCCACCCCGCGCCCTGATCGCCGCCAGCCGGCCCGGGAAGTCTGGAGCGGTGCACAGGCTTCCGTTCGACGCCAGCGGGTTGGCCCCGAGCATCAGCAGGTAGTCGGTGCGGTCGAGGTCGGGTACCGGGATGGCCAGCGGGTCGCCGAACAGGTAGCCACACGCCACGTGTTTGGGCATCTGATCCACGCTGCTGGCGCTGAACCGGGTCTTCGTGCCCAGCGCCTTGAGGAGCGGCCGCACGAAGATCCCGTGGGCCAGGTTGTGCACGTTCGGATTGCCGAGGTACACGCCGATCTCGTCACGGTTGCCGGCGAGATACGGGGCCAGCCGGCGATCGAGCTCGACCCACGCCTCGGGCCACTCGACCTCGACCAGCTCGCCGTTGCGCCGGATGAGCGGGCGACGCAAGCGATCGGGATCGTCGTGGAGCTGTTTGAGCGTCGAGCCCTTGGGGCAGATGAAGCCGTGCGAGAACACGTCGTCTCGGTCGCCGCGGATGCGACGAACCTGTTCGCCGCGCACCGTTATCTCGAGCCCGCACGTCGCCTCACACAGCGGGCAGGTCCGGTAGGCGATTCGATCATCCGACGTCATGAGGAGCCTCCGGGCGCGACCTGACCAGAGGGTAGCTTTGGCGCATGGACCCCGCGGCGTACGACCTCGACCCGAGTGACGAATATCCCCACGAACCCGAGGCGGCCTCGAATTACAACGAGTCGATGTACGTCAACTCGTTCGACCAGACGCTCGGCGTCGGGGGCTGGTTCCGGCTCGGGAACCGGGTCAACGAGGGCTACGCCGAGATGAGCGCGTGCGTCTACCTGCCCGGCGGGCGGGTCGCGTTCATGTTCGGGAGGCCGCGCATCTCGACCAACGCCGAGATGAACGCCGGCGGCATGCGGATCGACGTCGTGCGCCCGTTCGAGGAGCTCCGGGTCACCTACGACGGCCCGCTGTGCGTGCTCGACCGGCCCGAGGACATGGCCGAGCCCCGTACGGCCTTCCGCGAGAACCCGCACGTGCTGGGCCAGGTCGACCTGACGATCACCGGAACCGGCCCGATGTACGGCGGCCGACCCCGACCGGCAGCCGAGCACGCTGCGGAGCAAGCACTCCAGCACGCGGCGGAGCAAGCACTCCAGCAGAGCAACGAGAGCTCCTTTGCCAAGGCGCACTATGAGCAACACGTGGCCGGTCGGGGCACGATCACCGTCGGCGACGAGCGCTTCGAGATCGACGGCCTCGGCCTGCGCGACAAGTCCTGGGGCCCCCGCTACTGGCAGGCCGTCGACTGGTACCGCTGGCTGCCGATCAACTTCGGCCCCGACTTGGCCATGGTCCTGTCGGTCACCTGCGTCGGCGGCACGGTCCGGTCCTCGGGCGTAGTGATCGATCACAGCGACGTCACGACGATCCGCGATATCGAGATGACCACGACGGCCGACGCATCGACCTACCACCGCCGGTTCGAGGCGGTCGCCCGCACCGACAACGACACGTGGGAAGTCGCGGGCCGCGTCGAGTCCCTGATCCCGCTCCGCAATCGCCGCCAGACCCCCGACGGGGAGTGGCTGCACACGCGGATCACCGAAGCCATGACCCGCTACAGCTGCCGCGGCCACGAAGCGCTCGGGATGTCTGAGTACCTAGACCAGATCATCGACGGCCAGCCGGTCGGGCCCTACGGGTGAACGCCGCCACCTTCACCGGCGCCCGCCGTGCCGCCGCGGTCGAGCCGTTCCATGTGATGGAGATGATGCGCGCCGCCGCCGAACGCGAGGCGGCCGGCCTGGAGGTCCTGCACCTAGAAGTCGGCCAACCGGCGACCCGGGCACCCCGGACGGTGATCGAGGCGGCGCACCGCGCCCTCGACACCGACGTGCTCGGCTACACCGTGGCCCTCGGGATCGATCCCCTGCGAGAGCGCATCGCCGAGCACTACAGCGAGTGGTATGACCTCGCCGTCGACCCCGTCCAGGTCGTGGTGACCCAAGGCGCGTCGGGAGCGTTCGCCCTCGGCTTGCTCGCGCTGTTCGACGCCGGCGATCGCGTCGCGGTACCGTCGCCCGGGTACCCGTGCTATCGCAACATCCTTGGCGCGCTCGGGGTCGAGGCCGTCGATGTGGTCACCGAGGCCGGCACCCGCTTCCAGCCCACGCCCGAGCTGCTCGAACCGCACCTGCCGCTCGCGGGCCTCGTGGTCGCCAGCCCGTCGAACCCGTCGGGCACGATGATCGATGCGCCCGAACTCGACCGGCTCGCCCGGTGGTGCCACGCCCGCGGTGTGCGGCTGGTGAGCGACGAGATCTACCACGGCATCACCTACGACCCGGCGGTACGGGTGGCATGTGCCGCGGCTGCGAGCCCGTCGGCGGTCGTGGTGAACAGCTTCTCCAAGTACTTCTCGATGACGGGCTGGCGGCTGGGCTGGATGGTGTTGCCGCCCGACCTGGTCGAACCGGTCGAGCGGCTGGCGCAGAACTTCACGATTGCCCCGGCCACGCTGTCCCAGGTCGCGGCGCTGGCCGCCTTCGACGCCCACGACGAGCTCGGGGCCAACGTGGCTCGCTACGCCGCCAACCGAACGGTTCTGCTCGAGGGGTTGCCGGCCGCCGGGCTCGACCGGCTGGCCCCCGCCGACGGAGCGTTCTACGTGTATGCCGCCGTCGACCATCTGACCGACGACGCCCAGGACCTGTGCCGCCGCTGGCTCGACGAGCTCGGCATCGCCGCCACGCCGGGTATCGACTTCGACCCGACCCGCGGGCATCGCTACGTTCGCTTCAGCTTCGCCGGTGCCACGGCCGACATGACCGAAGCGGTCACCCGCCTCGCCTCCTGGCGCCCCTGACCCCGCAAATCCCGCATCGCGCGCAACCGACCACCCATACGGTCCGCCGTTGCGCGCGATTCGGGTACATACAAGTACCCAGCTGATCCCGGTCCTCGTGCTGTCGCAAGCTTGACCGGTCAGCCCGGGAGGGCAACACCATTCACACCGGTCGGCAGCCTCACGTTGACCGGCGTGGTCACCCGGATCAACCGACAGACCCGTGGCTCGGCCGGGCGAGTCACCCACAGGCGCAGCCGATAGAGGACCTCGTCGACGCGTTCGACGGTCGCCGCCAGCGCCCCGCCGTCGATCGGGCAACTGGTGTCGACGTTCAGGTGCAGGACACTCGGGTCGGTCCCGGCCTCTTGGCGGAGGCGGTCGAGCTCCCACGAGGCCTCGATCCACTCGGATTCCAGCCCGAGCTCGTCTGGGACCGCCGGCCGCTCGAGAGTGGCGGCGATCTCCTCGGGCACCGGGGCGGAGCCGATCGGCTCCGGGAGACGGACGGCGATCGCAGAATCGACGAGCTGACGGGTGCACACCGGATGCGGTCCGCGGGAGCGCAACAGCCGCACCGTCAGTTCGTGGGGTGTCGGCTCCACTGTTGCTACGAGACCATCGGTGTCACACAAGTCGTTGGTCTCGAGCACCACGTGCACGACCGAGTCGCCCGGCAAAGGCTAGGGGTGATCCGGATCGAACATCCACGCGATCGGCGACCAGGTCCAGTCGCTGGCATCGTCCGCATCGATCACGCGGATTCGGGCGGCGACGTCGGAGTCGACCGTCTCATCGACCACGGCTCGGGCAGTTGCCAGGTCGTCGAGCACGGCGAGGGACACGCCGCTGTTCCCGACCGACGAGACATAGAAACACACATCGGCGCCGGCCAATCGGGCGAACAGCCCGGCCCCCTGCCATCTGATGACTACTTCGGCCATGTCCTCGTCGATCAGCGCGCCGCGATACTCGTATGGCCAACCGCCCCCGGGGGTGATTCGGACGGCTGGCGGGTCGACTCCCCGCTCGCAGGTCGACGTGGGAGTCGATGGCCGCGCGGGCACAGCATCGATCACCCGGCCGGCGGTGGTGACGGGTTCGGGCGCAGGCGCGACACCGGTGCGCTCACCGCCGGTCGGAAGCCAGTCGTCCAAGTCGCCGAACGGGTCGCCCAAGTCACCGAGCGGGTCGTAGGGGCGGATGAGGCCGTCGGGCCGGCGGAAGATGAACCCCTGGGGGGTGATGAGCCACCACAACGGATGGTCAGGTACGTTCTGGGTCGACGGATCGACCTGTCGGGTGATCAGGTACAAGATCGCCTCGGTGCCGAGCGGAAACGCCCCGGCGATGCTGTCGACGGGGAGGTTGCCCGGTCGCGCCAGCTCGAAGGCGACCCTCGTACCGAGCGACGGGGCCTCGAAGATCAGCCGCGCGGAACGCGACTCGCCGACAAACGTGCCATCGACGATCTCGACCAGCCGGGCCCGGACCACGATCTCGGACCGGTCAGCCAGCTCGTCGAGCGTTGTCGCCGGTTCGTAGTAGCCGGTGCCGGCTGATGCCAGGAGTCATCGAGCGTCAAACGCGTCGCTGTCTCGACCGGATCACCCGAGTCGCCCTCGACGAGTGCGAACAGACCGACGCCAACCGCCACCACGGCGACCGCGACGACAACGCCGGTGCCCATCCGGCGTCGGCGCCGGCGCCGCCGAGCCCGGACCGCAACACCATCGATCGGCGCGGGAGCGACCGCTGGTCGGGCGACCATCGCCGCACCGAGCTCATCGAGTTCGTCGATCAACACGTGAGTCCTCCTCGTCGTCAGCCCGTTCACGTCGACCACACCGTAGAGAGCCGTGACGGCCCCGAATTGCTGTGTGGCGACCGGCTACGTTTGGGTTCAGCCGGGGCCCCGGACCGGGAGCGGAGGAGACGCCGATGACGTGTGCGATCGTGGGTATCGGCCGGACCGAGTACACGCGGAGCTCGGGGCGGACCACCCGCGCGATGGCGGCCGAAGCCTGCCGGGCCGCGCTGGCCGACGCCGGTCTCACCATCGACGACGTCGATGGCATGCTCACCTACCAAGCCGGCGACTCCGCTGGGCCCCTCGAGGTGTCGTGGGCGCTCGGTCGAGACGAGCTGGCGTGGGCCAACTCGATCGTCGGTGGTGGCAACGCCGTAGCCGACTGCGTGGCGACGGCCGCGGCGGTGATCGAGGCCGGGCTGTGCCGCGCCGTGCTCCTGTACCGGTCCCTGAACGGTCGATCGGGCCACCGCTTCGGCACCGTCTCGGGCGAGGTCCAGGTCGGGGGCGAATGGCAGTTCTCCGCCCCCCACGGATTCCTGGTCCCGCCGCAATGGATCGCCATGTGGGCGAGCCGGCACATGGCCGTCTACGGAAGCACATGCGAGGACCTCGGCCACATCGCGATCACACAGCGCAAACACGCCGCCGCCAACCCCCACGCCATCGCCCGCAACCCGATCACCATGGACGACTACCTCGCCGGCCGCTGGGTGAACGAGCCGTTCCGGGTGTTCGACTGCGCGTTCGAGGTCGACGGCGCGGTCGCAGTGCTGATCGTCGGCGAGGACATGGCCGCCGACGTGGCGGGTCGCCCCGCCTGGCTGGTCGGGTCCGCCAACTCGCAGAGCGGTGCTGGTTGGATCCAGTGGGACGACCAGACCTCGATGTACTCGCGAACGGTCGGGCCGCGCCTGTGGCAGCGCACCGGTCTGTCCCCCGCCGACATGGATGTGGCGTGCCTCTACGACTGCTTCACCTACACGGTCCTGGCCACCACCGAGGACTACGGCTTCTGCGCCAAAGGCGAGGCCGGCGACTTCTACGCCGGCGGCCACGCGACCTACGGCGGCGACGTGGTCGTGAACCCGCACGGCGGGCTGCTGTCGGAGGGCTACCTCCACGGCCTCAACCACCATGTAGAAGCCGTCGAGCAGCTGCGCGGCGACGCTGGCGCGCGCCAGGTGCCCGACGCCGGATTGGCGTTGGTCACTGCGGGGGCTGGCCCGTACGGCGGTGCCAACATCCTGAGCGCCGAGAAGCCGTGAGCGCACTCAAGCCGCCACAGCCGCTACCGGATCCCGATACCGACGGATTCTGGAGTGCCACCGCCGCCGGCCAGGTCGCGCTGTGTCGCTGCGCCGACGACGACTGCGCACGTTTCATGCACCCGCCGCTCGAGCGCTGCCGTTACTGCGGCGCGCCAACGACGTTCCAGCCCATCAGTGGTAGCGGGCGAGTCCACAGCTTCATCGTCATGCACCGGGCATCGGTACCCGGCCAACCCGACGAACCGCACGTGATCGCCAGCGTCGACCTGGACGATGCACCAGGCATCCGACTCACCGGCCTGGTCACGGCCACCGAGGCGCACGAAGTGGCGGTCGGATCGCCGGTTCTCGCCCGGGTCGTGCCCGTGCCGGGCGGGCCGTACCACCAGCCGGAGTTCGAGCTCGCAACGACGGAGTGACTCCAGTACGCGCACAGGGCCGGAGGGCGAACCCTCCGACCCTGTGACAAGAGCTCTGTTTGGGGCGCGAGCTCTAGATGCTGGACACCTCAGTCGTCGTCATCGTCGGAGAACTCGTCGGAGAAATCGTCCGAGTTCTCGTCGTCGTCGTCGTCGTCATCGTCGTCGTCGTCGTTCTCATCGTCGTCATCGTCGTCGTTCTCGTCGTCGCCGCAGTGGCCGTGGCCGCTGTTGTCGTCGTTTTCGCACTCGTCGTCGTCATCGTCGGAGAACTCGTCCGAGAAATCGTCGGAGAAGTCGTCAGAGAAGTCGTCAGAGAAGTCGTCGGAAAGCTCATCCGAGAAATCATCGGAGAAGTCGTCGTCGGGCACAGTGCTCGACGTCGAGGTAGTGGTGCTGGGCGACGTGGTGCTCGTCGAGGTGGAGCTGGTCGAGCTGGTGCTGCTAGGCACGACCCCGATGCACTCGGGATCGTTCGCGTGCTCGGCCTCGTCGCAGTTGCCTGAGATCTCGATCGCCGGGCGGACCGATGGCCGCACGCTGTCGTCGACGGCGGCGTACACCACACCACCCAGTCCCGCGACGAGTCCCACCGCAGCCACGCTGCCGATCAGTACCTGAAACTTCATGTCAACTCCCTGATTCCGTCAGTCGAATGCGTGCCAGCAAGCAGCCAGCCATGAGTAGAACGACCCTGGGGCACCGCGAGGTTTGGCCCGCGGTCGAAGAATCCCGGTCGACGGACGAACGGCCGCCGGCGGCGTGGGCTCTCACAACGCCGCATGCCGAGCCGATAGAGGTGGACAGGGCAGGCCACGGAGCAGCAATGTCGAATTGGGAGAAGCGAGTACAGGAAGCAGCCGATCGCTCGGCTCGCGAAGCGCGTCTGAGGGGCTTGCCCGAGGAGCAGACGCCCGAGGGCTTCAGTCCCGACGACCTGCACCCGCACGACCTCATCGCACTCCAGGCCCTTCGTAGGGTTGCCGCGACACGCGACGGCTTCTCGGCCACATTGGTGCTGCGCTCACAGGACGGAACCTCGCTCGGTGACGCGGAGATCGCCTGCCAAGACGACGCGATAACGGTTCGGCTGCTGAACCGGCACAGCGAGCGCGCCCCATCACTGGTGATCGTGGGCCGGCAGTTGTGGGGCGACCGGGTCCGGGAGGCGCTCGAGCGGAGCGGCCGGACCGGCGAGCTGGTCGGGGTCGTTCTCTGCGAGATCGACTTCTTCGGCTCACTGACCGAGTTCGGCGGTGTAACAGCCGCCAACAGCATCGTGGCGTCGAGCGTGTTCGTGTTGCACGAGGGACTTCGCGGTCACGACCACATCGTTCGTATCAGCGACGCCCGGTTCGGCCTCGTCGTCAACGAGCTCCAGAGCCCCGCCGATCTCGACTTGGTACTGTCGCGGATTCGTACCGGCTTCGCTGCCGCCCGCGAGGAGCGGTTGGGTGGCGCCACCATGAGCCTGGGCGTGACCATCGGTCGAGTCGGCGATGAAGCCGACGTGCTGATCCAGGAGTCCGAGGCAGCACTCGTCGCGGCCCAAGGGGCGGGCGGGAACACAACGGTCTCCTTCGACGAGCAGATCCAACAAACATCGGAGCACCGGCGCCAGCTCGGGGGTCGACTGCTCCGGGCCTTCGGTGAGCAGACCATCGACGCCGACTACCAACCGATCGTCGAGATCGCGACAGGCGAGCTGCGGGGCTTCGAGGCCCTTCTCCGCTTCCGCGATGCCTTGGCCGACCCGGAACGATCAGATCCCCGGGAGATCCTCGACCTCGCAGGCGAGAGCGGCATGCTGCGCCGAGTAGAGGGCACGATGGTGGCGCTCGCCTGTGCTCGACTCGTCGAGTGGGGGCGGCTCTCGACGGATCTGAAGCTGTCGGTAAACCTGTCGGCGCGCCAGTTGCAGGACCGGAGGGTCGTCGATCTGGCGTCTGAGACCCTCGACCAGTTGGGCGTGCCGATCCGTTGCCTAGAGTTCGAGGTGCCATCGAGCATCACGGTCGGCGTCGACGTGGTGACAAATCTTCGGTGTGTCGAGCGGCTGGTCCAGGCGGGTTTCGGGGTCGTGATCGATGAGGTCGGCGGCCCGATGACCGCGCTTCGCGATCTCGCCGCCGCCGGGCTACGGGGCGTGAAGCTCGACCGGCGATTGACGGCGACCAACGACGTGTGGGAGAGGGCCATGGTCACCACGATCATCGAGCTGGTGTCGTCACTGGGGCTCGACGTCACCGCGGTCGGTGTCGAGACCCCGGCACAGCTCCAGGTGCTCCACGCGGCCGGCTGCCGCTACGCGCAGGGGTTCTTGTTCGCGCCGCCGATGTCGGGCGAGCAGGCCTTCGAAATGCTGCGCTCGTCGATCGACACCGGCGCGCTGATCATCCCGTCCTGACGCCGCTGGCACCCTTCGCGGTCCAACCGGTGGTAGCAAGACAGATGTGAGGGAGCGAAGCGACCCGGATGCCGATGGGGTCTGGGGGCGCAGCCCCCAGCGAGAGCCATGAGGGAGCGAAGCGAGCGAGTGCAGCCGTGGGAGCGAAGCGACCCGGATGCCGATGGGGTCTGGGGGCGCAGCCCCCAGCGAGAGCCATGAACGAACGGATCGTGGTCGACCAATGGCTGACGATCGATGCCGCCGAGATCGAATGGCGCTTCAGTCCGTCGGGTGGCCCGGGTGGACAGCACGCCAATCGCGCTCACACCAGGGTCGAGGCGCGCTACGACATCAGCGCCTCGCCGACCCTCGACGATGCCACCCGTCACCGCCTCGTCGCCCGACTCGGCCCGACGATCAGGGTGGTGGCCGACGAGCACCGGTCGCAGCTTCGCAACCGGCAGGAGGCGCGCGACCGACTGGTAGCAATGCTGGCGGCAGCCAATCACGTGCCGCGACGGCGGCGGCCCACGAGACCCAGCGCGTCGCAGCGGCAGCGTCGGCTCAACACCAAGCGTGAGGACAGTGAGCGCAAGGCCCGCCGCAGGCGACCGGCGCCCGATGACTGATCGAGATCAGGCGACGGTGGCCAGCTCGGAGCCCCGACCGTCGGATCGGCGTCGCACGTCGAGTCCGACTGGAAGCGCGGCCTTGAGCGCATCGACGTGGGTGACCACGCCGATGGTCTGACCGACGGATCGCAGATCATGGAGCAGATCGACAGCCAGCTCGAGCGAATCGGCATCGAGGGTTCCGAACCCCTCGTCGATGAAGAGCGTCTCGAGAGCCAGCCCCGCGCGCCCTTCCATCACGACGTCCGCCAGACCCAGGGCCAGAACCAGCGACGCCTGGAACGTCTCCCCGCCCGAGAGCGTGTTGGTGGGACGCTGCCGGCCGGTCGCGGCGTCGTCGACGACGAGATCTAGTCCGGCCGAGTGACGGCGATCGATCGGGCCGTCGGCGACCGCCATCTGATAGCGACCCCGTGAGAGGCGAGCGAGGTGGACGTTAGCTCGATCGACCACCTCTTCGAGCCGAGATCGCAGTACCCACGACTCGAGCGTGACTCGACGAGGGTTCTCGCCTCGGCACACGGCGGCCACTTCGCCGATCGCCGCCACCTCGGCGTGGCGTCGATCGGCGACACTCGACGTGTCGGTGGCCTCGGCCTGGAGTAGCTGGACGGCATCGACTAGACCGTCGATCCTCCCGGCTTCGGACATCCTCTCGGCGACTCGATCCTCGGCGTGAGCGAGCTCGACAGTGAGCGAGGCCAGATCGGGCACGTCGACCGGGAGAACGTGACCGTCGAGGGCGCGCTCGTCAGCCTCGATCCGTGTCAGTTCGGCTTGCCATGTCTCCCATTCGCGATCGAGGCCGGCCAGCTGGTCGACCGGTCGCCAGGCGCTGACCGCGTCGTCAGCGGTGGCGAAGCCGCAAACGGCAAGCGTCGACGCGAGATCACCGGCGCGAACGAGCGTGAGATCGACGGCCCGCTGAACCTCGGCTGTCGAAACGAACACCGGCTGGAGCGCCCCGACGGCGCTCGCCACCGCGGCCCGCGTCGCGAGCAGGCGAGCAGGGTCGGCGGCGGCGTCGAGGTCTGGCACCGGAAGGTGCAGCGATGCCAGCTCGTGGCGACGGTCCGAGAGCTTGAGGTCGATGTCGGCCATCGAGGCCTGAATCGAGTCGAGCTCGACGAGGGTCCGCTCATGGCGCCCGGCGAGATCGTCGACCACCCCCGCCAGGTTGGCGATCTCCCCCGCGGCCGACGCGGCCCGAGCCCACTCGTCGTGAGCGTACTCGGCGGCGTCGATGATCTCGGCGATCGGTCGGCCGACATCGGGCCCGAGCTGGCCGGCCAGATCGCCGAGGCGCAGCACCTCGACCGCGTGGCGAGTCCTCAGGTCCGCCCCCGCGACCTGTCGCTCAGCCTCGGCGTCAGCTTCGAGTTGTCGCGCCTTGGTGAGCCGTTCGACGCGGACCCGCCCGTCGGATAGCCGATCGAGCCTGAGCCGCGCGCCCCGCAGCCGAGCGGCGACCGTTTCGTCGTCGCTCACCGCCCATTCGCCGAGCTGGTCGATGACGCTCGACCGGGCAGTCGCAAGCTCGGTGAGGCGATTCGAGGCGGCGACGAGGTCGGCCCCGGCGGCGTCGGGTGACACGATCGCTGTCTCGCCCAGCGTCGGTTGCTCGCTCGTCACCGCGGGGTGCGGGTGCTCGAGCGATCCGCAGACCGGGCAGGGATCGCCGGGAGTCAGGCGGGCGGCAAGGCGGGGCGCGGTCGCGGTGACGAAATCGTCGAGCGATCGGTCGAATGCTCGTCGGCGGTCATCGACGACCTGGAGGGCCGACTCGATCTCCGCGTCCAACTGAACCAGGCGACGTCGATTCTCGACGGCCGACTCGAACTCGGTGAGCTCGACGGGGGCCGACTCCAACGATGCGACCTCGGCGGCGGCCTGGGCGAGCTCGGTTTCGTACCGGTCGAGACGCTCGACGGAGCGGGCCGCCGCGGTGTCGAGGTCGGCGATCTCCGCAGACATCCGCGCCAGTTGCTCGCCGGTCGCTGCGTACACGGCTCGCCGATCGGCCTGCTCCCGAGCGCGATCGGCCAGGACATCGAGCGCCGGGACGCGCTCGGCGAGAGCCCGGGCGCCCTGCAACGAGTCGTCCGCGGCGGATCGTTCGGACTCGAGCTGCGCCAAGCCGCTCTCGAGTTCCCGAGCCCGAGCCGATGACTCGGCGAGCCCACGACTGAGCGAGTCGACGTCGTGTTGGAGCACGACCCGACGGTCGAGATCGAGACCGAGCTGCTCGAGGCACCGTGCGGCGCGCCGAAGATCGGCCTCGTCGCACGATGCGACATCGACACCCACCGATGCCGTCGCCGTCGCGAGCACACCGAAGCGTTCGTCGCGCAGGACCAGGGCCGCCGCCGCCTGGTCTTGGGCGACTCGGAGCTGGTCGATGGCGTCGACTACGGGCAACGATCGACGGCCGTCGGCGGCCTGACGGGCCGCCAAGTGCGCACCGGCTTGAGCTATGTCGAGCTCTCGCCGCCGCTCCGCCAGCGCGTCGCGGCATCGGATCAGCTCGACGACGCGCGCCGCGAGGTCGCGCTCGTCGCGTTTGACCTCGGTCGACACCACGGCCGCCCGGGCCCTCGCCGCGGCTCCGGCGCGGACCTGCTCGACATCGACAGTGGCCTCGTCGATGGTTAGCCCCAGCGCCGAGGCGGCGTCGACGAGTCGGCTGCGCGCACCGTCGAGCCGGCCCGCGACGTCGTCGCGCCGTTGGACGGCTACCGCCAGTTCGGTCGTCGCGGCTCCGGCCCGGTCGGCGAGAACCCGTTCGGCGCGAGCAAAGAGGTCGGAACCGAACAGCGTTCGCAGCAGGTCACGCCGCTCGAGCGTGGAGGCATGAAGGAATCGCTCGAAGCGGCCCTGGGGCAACAGCACCACTCGTTCGAACTGGGCCGCGTTGAGCCCGACCAGCTCGATGCAGCGCTGGTTGACCTCGTGCATCCGGGCCGACTCGGGCACCCACACACCGTCGACGTCTCGTTCGAGCCTGGCCTTGGCCTGGTCGACGGTGGTGCCGGCCCCTCGCTTCTTGGACCGCACCCGCATGGGCCAACGCTCGACTCGCCACCGAGAACCCTGGGCTTCGAAGTCGAGGACCAGGCGCGTGTCGGTCCGGGACTCGGCGTGGTCGCTGCGCGGCTGGCGTACCGACTCCCGGGCGCCGGGCATCGCCCCGTACAGCGCGTACGCGAGAGCATCGAACACGCTGGACTTTCCGGCACCGGTGGGGCCGGCCACGAGGTACAGCCCGAGCTCGGACAGTTTGTCGAAGTCGACGACTTCGGTCCCTCCGAAGGGGCCGAACGCCGTGAGCTCGAGGCGCAGCGGCTTCATGCGGCGGCGCCTTGGGCCGGCTCAGCCCCGGCGTCGACCACGCGGTCAGCCGTGAGGATCGCCGCGGCGAGCGTCGACCGAACCGCGGGGTCGGGCGCCGAACCGGTGACCTCGGCCCAGAACTCGGTTGCCACGTCGACGGGATCAACCCGATGGCTGACGATCGCTGGGGAAGACGCACGAGCCTGGCCAGGTGCCGTGCACGTGCGGGCGATCTCCACGAGGTGCGGGAATCGGGCGAGCAGACGCCGGCGGGCATCGAAAGCGGTGTCGGAGACCTCGGCTCGCACCCAACGGTCGACGACGGCCTCGAGCGCCGGGTCGTTGAGCAACTCGGCCAGCGGCCCGCGGATCGTCGCCACGCGACGACCGACCGGGATGTCGATGGGCTCGACCGAGACGCGGCCCGGACCTGCGACCTCGGCCACGACCACCTGCTTGGTCGCGGTCTCCGAGAAGCTGTAGGCGAGTGGCGACCCGGAGTAGCGCACGCGATCGGATCCGCCGACGACCTGGGGCTTGTGAAGATGGCCGAGCGCGGCGTAGTCGAAACCCGCGAAGCAGTCCCCCCCGACCCGTCCGGCTGTGCCGACCGCGAGCCCGCGCTCGGACTCGGACGGTTCGCCGCCGCTCACGAAGCCGTGAGCGACCGCCACCGAGGCGACGCCCGCAGGGAGGGTGAGGCGCGCTTCAGCGAGCGCGGCACGGACCAGATGATCGTGGGTCGGGCGCTGGTCATCGCCGATGGTGGACCGAGGCGCGAGCAGCGGATCGAGATACGGCACCGCCACGAACGCGACCTCGTCACTGCGGCCCTCGAGCACGACGGAGGAGCCGATGGACCCGCCCCGAATGATCACCCCCGCGGCGTCGGTGAGGCCGTCGAAGGCAGATAGGCGCTCGGGGCCGTCGTGGTTGCCGGCGATGGCCAGGACCTTGCATCCACGAGCGACCAGCCGTCGCAGCGTTTCGCCGAGCAGCACCACCGCATCGGCGGGCGGGACCGGACGGTCGTACAGGTCGCCGGCGATGACCACGAGCTCGACGCCGAGACCGGTCACGGCCTCGACGAGCCAGTCGCAGAACGTCGCCTGGTCGTCGAGCAGGCGGCGTTCGCCCATGGAGCGGCCGAGATGCCAGTCGGCGGTATGCAGAATGCGCATGACGCGAACTGTAGAGAGGGGGTGTGACAACCCCGGGGACCCACGCCTCAACCGCCGAACGAACCCGTCCCACCCCGCAGCCGGTCACCGAGCTCGCCCACCGCCCGATCGAGGTCGACGAGCTCTCGCTCGACCGCCTCGCTCGGGGTGAGGAAGACGAACACGACCCGCGCCACGGGTTCGCCAGCGGTGTGGGCCAGCGCCAGTGCGTAGGCGGTGCCCTGGTCGCGATACAGGTCGACCCGGCGGTCGAGCTCGGCGGGATCCGACGACGCCGAGGTCTTGTAGTCGACCACGACCAGCCCGGTCGGCGACCGGTACACGAGATCGAGATATCCCTCGAGCAGACCGGCGCCGAATGGAGCGCACACGTACAACTCGCGCCAGGTCTGCGAGCCGGCGGCGGCGACCACGGTAGGCGCGGCGAGGGCGTAGCGCACCAACCGCCCGACGTCAGCGGCCCGATCGGCCACCGCTTCGGCCTCGCACTGGGCGGCCACCGCGGCGGCGAGCGCCTCACCGGCGGCCCCGTCACCCGCGAGGTCGATGGTTTGCAGCACACCGTGCACGGCGCGACCGACCGCCGTGCCGTAACGCCCCTTCAGCCACGGTGGCAGATCGTGGTCCCGCGGCCCCTTCATCAGGCCTGCGGTCGGATCGTCGGCGTCGGGCGCGCCCTCGTCGGACAGCGCGGTGGCCGCGATCGTCGATGGGCGCCCGGCGCGCTCGATGACACGGTCGTGGGTCCGGCGCCAGTCTTCGAGCGATTCGACCGCGGGGCGCGGCCCGGACGTCAGGCGGGTGACCGCCGCCCCCGACGGCGCACCGGAACCCACGCCGACGTCGGGGAGCGAACCGAGCCGATCGCCGAGACCAACCGCGAGCCGCGCCGCGTCGGTCTGGGAGTTGACCTTGGCCGATGGTCGGTCCGATCGGTGCAACGAGATCACCAAATGATCGACGGCGCGTGTGCAGGCGACGTAGAGCAAGCGGACCCGCTCGTCGGCGTCGTACTGCGAGGCGGCGGCAGCCCAGTCGTCGAACCCCAAGGTCCGGCCCGCGCCAGCCAGCCGGTATGCCGGCGGCGCGTCGGGTGGGAACACGACATCGGCGAGCCGGGTGGCACTGCCGCGCCGTCCGGTCATGCCGGCCACGATCACCACGGGGAATTCGAGGCCCTTGGCGGCGTGGATGGTCATGATGCGAACGGCATCGTCGTCGACCTCGGGGAGCACCGCTTCGGCGACCCGGCTCCGATCGCCGGCCTGGCGGTCGACCCAGTCGATGAACTCGCGCAGCCCGCCACCGTGGGCCTCGGTGAAGGCCCGGGCCTGGTCGATCAACCAGCGCATGCGGCGCCACAGGTCGCGGGCTCGGCCACCGACGAGCGCCAGCTCGAAGGCCCGGCGATCCCGGGCGACCAGGTCGAGGAGCTGGGCGGGGGTGAACCAGTGACGGCGCTCGTGGGTCTCGCGCAGCCACCTCATGCCCGCGGCCACAGGATCGTCGGGCGCCAGCGCCGGTGGTGGGTGGGCGAGATAATCCCAACGTCCGTTGGCCTCGACCCGGAAGCGGAACAGGTCGTCGTCGCCGCACCCGAACAGCGGGGTACGCAGCGCCGAGAACAGGGCCAGCTCGTCGGTCGGGTCGGCAACGGCCCGCACGACCGCCAGCAGGTCCCGTACGGCCCGGCTCGAATAGACGAGCGAGCTGGATTCGACACGGTACGGGATCGACGCCTCGTCGAGGGCGTCTTCCAGGAACGGCAACACCGTGCGCGACGGGACGAGCACCGAGATGTCGGCCAGTCGCGCCGGTCGAGGGCCTCGGTCGCTCGAGACGGTCCAGCCGTCGGCGATCGCGGTGTCGATCGCCGCCGCCACATCGGCCGACTCGGCCCGGCGCAGGTCATCGGCCGCAGGCTTCCCACCGTGCTCGCGCCAGCCGATGACGCTCACCGCAGGTCCCACCGCGGGGTCGGGTCGCATCGGCGACAAGGCGACGAAGCCCGGTTGGGAGGGCGCCGGCGTTTCGACCTCGGGTGGGGTCGACAAGAGCGCATCGAACAGGGCGTTGACCGCATCGATGATCGACACCGCGCTGCGGAAGTTGGCGGTGAGTCGCACCAGACCCGCGTCGTCGGACGGGCCGAACCGGGCCTGCGCGGCCAGGAAGGTGGCGATGTCAGCCCGCCGGAACCGATAGATGGACTGCTTCGGGTCGCCCACGACGAACAGGTGCCCGGGTCGGGTGGTGACCTGGTGCCAAGGCGCCACTCCGGCATCGGGCCCGCCGGGATCGACCGCAGCGATGCGCACCGCGAGCTCGATCTGGATCGGATCGGTGTCCTGGAACTCATCGAGGAGCAGCCGTCGGTAACGGTCGTGGAGGTCCCGCCGAACGGCTGGGCCGGCGACGGGGTCGGTCAGGAGATTGCGGGCGAGGACGAGCAAATCGACGAACTCGAGCTCGCCCGCGGCGCGGCGCTCGGCCGCGGCGACAAGCGTGTAACGCCGAAGCGCGGAACCCACGATCGCGGTGGCCGCCGAAGTGAGCTCGACGCGGGCCGCGTCGAGCGACTGGCGGGCGTCGGTGTGGGCGGCCCGCAACGACTCGACATCGGGCCAAGCCTTGGCCGTGCCGCGGGCACGCGTGGACGGCAGCTGGGCTCGCGGCCCGATCGTCGTGGCTACAAACTCGGTGTCGGCGCACGCCTCGACACCATCGAGCCACCCGGCCAGCTCGTCGAGGTAACCGGCGAAGGCGTCCGGCTCGACACATTCGGCCCGTCGATCAGCCACCGCCCGGAGCCGAGCGAGCGCCCGATCGATCACCGTGCGGGGATCGGGCAGCTCCCCTGCCGTGGCGGGAACCCGCTCGGCGACCAGGTCCCAGTCGGCGTGCATGGCGACGGCCAGCTCGCGCAGGGTGTCGAGGCGAACGCCGATCGAAACGAGCAGATCGAGCGCCGACTCGACAGCCCGATCCCCGAACAGGTGCTCACGATCAACTCGCCAGCGACGCTCGAAGGCCAGCTCGCTCGACAACTCGTCGAGCACCTCGACACGGGGTGGTAAGCCCGCCTCGAGTGGGTAGTGCGTGAGGATGCGCCGGGCGAACGCGTGCAGGGTCCCGATGGCGGCGCCGTCGAGTTGGTCGAGCGCCCGCCGGCAGCGTTCGGCGACGAGGGCATCGTCGAACGTCGGAGCCGTCACCTCGCCGGCTCGTTCGACGGCGTCTTGGAGCCGGGCCCGGACGCGGTGTCGCAGCTCGGCCGCGGCCTTCTCGGTGAAGGTGATCGCGGCGATGGCGGCGAGATCCTCGGCCCCCGACGACACCAGGGCGACGATTCGATCGACCAGGGCCGTGGTCTTGCCCGACCCGGCGCCGGCCTCGACGAACAGGGTGTGGTCGAGATCGGTGACTATCCGCTCCCGCGCCGCCTGGTCGGGTGGCGGTCGATCCGGGTGGCGCCGCGTCACGACGTGTTCTCGAGTTCGGCGTCGACGGGCAACAGCATGTGCGCGGCCACCAGTGGGTCGTTCACCTTCCGGTCGAACTGCCGAGCCAGGTCGGTCGATCCGAACGAATCGGGGTCGCAGTAGGCGCAGGCGTAGTCGCCGGAACGTTCCGTCGGCCAGGGCAGGAAAACCCCGGCTTCGACGCCGGCCACGATCCGACCGATGCTGGTCCCGGCGGCGGCGACGACCTCGGCGGTGACCTCGTACCCTCGCTCGACGAAGCCGCCGGCGTGGGAGACGAACCAGTAGTCCGACCGCGTGGGCGCGCCCGCCGCCGCTCCCGGGATGCCGCGTGCGGCGAGACCGTAGATCGGGAGCTGAAGGAACCGTCCGCCGAGGACTGGGTCGTCGCGTCCGAGCCGGTCGTAGCGCTTCGACGCTCCGGTCTTGTAGTCGATGACGAAGAGTCGACCGTCGTCGGCGGCGTCGATGCGGTCGATCTTGCCGCGGAGCTGCACCACCCGCCCGTCGGCCAGCGGGAACGGCACCGCGTCGAGGTCGGTGCCGAAGCCGAACGACTGCTCCGCCGCCAGAGGCCGGCACCGGAGCCCGGCCCGCCGCGCCGAGTCGGCGGCGAGGAACCGGTCGAGATCGGCGGCGATCGTTGCCTGCTCCCGCCGCCACAACAGCGCCAGCCCCGATCGGCCGCGGCCCTCGAGCTGGGCGCCGTACAACTGGGCCAGCTCGTGGATCCGCCGGCGGTCGTCGTCGGTCCACGGCTCGTCGGGTCCCGGTCGCTCGGCCGGCGGGCGCGACAGCACCTCGGCCACGAACGACTCGAGGATGCGGTGCACCAGATCGCCCCGGTCGAGCGCGGTGACCTGGGTCTCATCCTCCGGGTTCTCGACCGGTTCCACACCGAGCACGACGTGGGCGAAGTACGCGAACGGGCACCGGACCCACGTCTCGAGTCGGGTCGCCGACGTGGGACGGTCGACGGGCGACCCGACGGCGACCCCGTGCAGGTTGCCGTCGAAGCGGGTGAACCGGGAGCTGGCCCGGGCACGTATCGTCTCGACGCCCCGGCGCAGGATCGGGTCGTCGGTCCCTCCGAGAAGCGTCGGGCCGCGCGCCCGAAGCTGCCGCAGGCGATGTTCCTGCTCGCTCGCCGCTCGCCCCGGCTCGGCCAGCGACGCCTCGAACGAGTCGATGTGGTGCAGCCACGCCGTCCGCCTCGACATGAGGCCGGCCGAGAACATTGCTTGGTCACCGAGGTGCCCGGCGAGGTCGACCACCCAGCGCGACGCCACGTTGTCGACGCTGCGCCGCAAGTCACCGCGCGGGACCACGAGCAACTGGGAGCTCGATCCCGCCAACGCGGCGAGGAAATGACGCTGTTGACGCGCGACGCCGGCAGAGCGAAGCGCCAACTCGCCGCCGGCGGCCGCCCGATCGCGATCGGGGAGCACGGCGTCGTCGTGCGCCACGCCAGGTAGGAGCCCCTCGGCGCAACCGACCACCACCATGAGCGAGAGGTCGAGGCCGACGCCGAACGCCAAGGTGCCAACCAACACCCCGTGTCCGAGACGACCCACGCGGCCGAGATCAGCGTCGAGCTCGGCGCGAAGCGACCGGTCGAAGACGGCGAGCGGGACCGGGCCCTCGACGGCGTCGAGCCCGGCGAGCCGATCGAGGGCACGCTCGACGCGATCCGCGGCGTTTTGCTCGGCCACCGGCCACCAGTCACGCCGGTCGGGTCGGCCGATCAGCTCGTGGAGCCAGCGGCGAGCCCAGCGGGCGTGCTCGCTCCAAGGGCGCAGGCCGACCATCGCTTCGAGATCGTCGATCAGCTCGATGACGAAGGAGCTCAACGACCGGGTCCGGTCGGCGAAGCGGCGCAGCCGGAGCACGTTCTGGTCGTCGACTCCCGCCGCCGCGACCCGTTCGGCAGCGTCGGCGTCGAAACGATCGGCGAGCGCAACGAGGCGTCGGTCCCAATGCTCGCGTCCCCCGACGACGCCGGCCTGTCGCGACAACCGCTCCCACGACGACACGGGCGCCCACGACCCGCGGAACCGGGCCGGGCACGTCGCGAGCCAAGCGAACACCTCGGCGCGACGAAATCCCCCCGCGGGGAGCTCGAGCAGCCCGAGTAGGACGCGGCCGGCAACCCGGTTCGCCACCGACGCGACGGCCGCCCCGTTGACCGGGATCCCCGCGGCGGCGAGGTGGTCGTGCACGAGCATGGCGTAGGGCTCGTCGGTCGGGTACAGAACCGCCATGCGGTCGAACGGAACGCCGTTGCCGGCGGCCTCGACGACGGCCCGGCAGGCGGCCCTGACCTCCTCGTCGGCATCGGAGGTGGTGAGGATCGTCGTGGTGCCGGGCCGGCATGTTGCGAACGGGGTCGAGGGCCGAGCCGGCGGTCGGGTTTCGACGCCCAGGCGCGCGAGTGTCGCGACCACGTCGGCGTCGGCCGCCGCGACCCCCGTGAGGCCGGCCACGACGACGACCCGGTGCGATCGGCCGAGCGTCGCGACCAGCCGGGTGGAGTGGCGGCTCAGCAGCTCGGGGAGGAACACGACGACGTCACCGACCTGGCGCGCCATGGGTGACCCGGTCTCGGCCGCGGCGGCCGCGGCCAGCAGGAGGTCGTGCTCGTCGTACCAGCTCGGGGCGAGAAGGGCGTGAGCCCGCTCCACGACGGCGACCACGTCGGCCGCTCGGCGGCTGGCGGCCGCCAGCCGGGCCCGCCCGCCGGCTGACAGATCGCGCAGCTCGCGGTACGCGGCGACCAGCGCCGACTCCGTCGACGGGTGTTCGGCTACGTCGCAGAACACGCCGGGGGCCTGAGCGAGGGCTCGTCGCACGACCGCAGCGAGCACGGGGGTCGAGACGGGCCGCCGCCCGGCGCCGGCGAGGGACGGCGCGCCGAGCAGCTCCCCGAGCCGATAGGGAGTGAGGAACGTCACCGCGGCGACCCCACCGGCGACGGTGGCGAGCCGGCGGCGGGTGCCGACGCCGAGGTGGTTCGACCCGACGAGCACGGTTACCGGCGCCAGCCGGTCGTGGCGCTGCGTATCGGCGACCACTTGCCGCAGCACATCGACCGCGGGCGCTCCGTAGCTCGACCATGCGACCGTGATGCCCGTAGGGCCGACGTCCACCAACACGGGGCCGATATTAGAGAACGCGTGTGACAGCCATTCTCGGAACCCGCTCCAGCGCTCGGCTAATAATCCGGCAGCCTCGCGCCAGCGCTCGGCTGTGGCTACGTCGTGCCGCGCACCCGGACCTGGTCGCGCTCGAGCACGGTGATCCGACCGTGCGCGGTCGAGAT
>CAYMJU010000147.1:0-12694 GCA_964390555.1 uncultured Acidimicrobiales bacterium
ACGGTGTTGATCACCCGGGCCCTCGACCAGGTCGGCGATCTCGCCGACGGCTTGGCCGATCTCGGAGCGACGGTGCTCGCGGTCCCGACGATCGCCATCGCTGACCCCGCTGACGGTGGGGCCGCGCTTCGAACGGCCGCGGCGTCGGTGGACACCTACGACTGGGTGATCGTCACCTCGCCGAACGGCGCCGATCGACTTCTCGCCGCGCTCAGCAGCGCGGCCCGGCCCCGCCGGATCGCCGCCATCGGCCCCGGAACCGCCCGGCGGCTGCGCAGCGGCGGTCTGGAACCAGACCTGGTGCCGGCACGATCGAGCGGGGAAGGCTTGCTCGCCGAGTTCTCGGACCGGCCCCCGGGTGGCGGTCGGGTCCTGCTCGCTCGAGCCGCGGTGGCACGAGATGTGGTTCCCGATGGCCTGCGGGCCCGCGGTTGGGTGGTCGACGTCGTCGAGGCGTACCGGACCATCGTGCCGGTCCCCCAGGACACCGATCTCTCGCGGGTGCGCCAGGCCGACACCGTGGTGTTCACGTCGTCGAGCACCGTGCGCAACTTCGTCGCCATGTTCGGCGCCGCCGCCGCTCCGGGCACGGTCTGCACCATCAGCCCGGTCACGTCGGCCACCGCCCGCGCCCTCGGCCTCACCGTCACCGTCGAGGCCACCGACCACACCATCCCCGGGGTCCTCGCCGCCCTCGCCGCCCGGTCCCCCAGATCGTGAATCACGGGCGTGCGCGAGTCACGGGTATGTTGCGGCGATGGGGTCGTTGAGGGCTGCGATCACGGGGGCAGGTGCCACCACCTATTCCCGCGAGTCGGGCCGCAGCGTGCTGGCGTTGGCCGACGAGGCCTGCCGCGCCGCGGTGGCCGACGCCGGATTGACGCTGTCCGACATCGACGGTGTCGCCAGCTTCATGGTCATGCACGACTCGGTGCCGACGGTCGCGGTCGCCTCGTCGCTCGCCCTGCCCGGGCTGCGGTGGGCGCTCGACATCGACCTCGGAGGGCAATCCCCCTGCCACCTCGTGATCCAGGCGGCGGCGGCGATCACGACCGGGCAGGCCCGCCACGTTCTCGTGTTCCGGGCGATGAACGGCCGGAGCGGTCCGCGGGTCGGCACCATGCAGTTCCACGGCGGCGGGGGGAGTTACCGCTACCCGATCGGCTATGACGCCTACCTCATGTACGTCGCCATGTGGGGCCAGCGATTCCTCCACGAGACCGGCCAGGACGAGCTCGACATCGGGGCGGTGGCGGTGGCGCAACGCGCATGGGCGCAACGCAACGAAGCGGCGGTCCGGCGAAAGCCGCTCGATATCCAGACCTATCTCGCTGCGCCGTTCGTGGTCGAGCCATACCGGGCCGACGACTGCACGATCGAGATCGACGGGGCGTGCGCCGTGGTCGTGAGCTCCCTCGACGCCGCCCGCGACCTCCCCAACCCGCCCGCGGTCGTCGTGTCGGGCGGCTATCGCGCCGGGCCACGGCCGGGCCTCGACATCGGCGACCACCTCCTCTGGGACGACTACACGCGCAACTACACGTCTCACCTGCGCGACGAGCTCTATGGTCAGGCGGGCATCGGGCCCGCCGACGTGCACTTCGCCGAGATCTACGACTGCTTCACCAGCACCGTGTTGATGGGGATCGAGGGGTTGGGGTTGTGCGAGCGCGGCGGCGCGGGCGACCTCGTTCGGTCCGGCTCTTTGCCGTTCAACACGAACGGCGGGCTGCTGTGTGAGGGCTACCTGCACGGCATGAACACCGTCGTCGAGGCGACCCGGCAGATCCAGGGGCGAGGCGGCCAGCGCCAGGTGGACCGTCACGAGGTGTGCGTGGTGACGTCGGGCGCGCTGATGGATGGGTCGGCCATGATCCTCACGGCCGATCGATGAACGCCCCGGTTCTCGCCGACGTGGTCACGAGCCGCGAGCGCCGGGCGCGCTACGAGACGTCGGGCTCGTGGGACGACGTCACGCTTCCGGCCCGCGTTGCCCACCACGCCGCGCGTCGCCCAGACGATGTGGCGGTCGTCGATGGCGGCGGTCGCCACACCTACGACCGGCTTGCGGCCGATTCGGGCGCGTTCGCCGCAGCGCTCGCGGAACACGGGGTGGTGTCCGGATCCGTCGTGTCGGTCCAACTGCCGAATCGCTACGAAGCGGCCGTCGCGGCGGTGGCGACCATCTCGCTCGGCGCGGTGGTGAACCCGCTCCTACCCAACTACCGGGCTCGCGAGCTCGAGCACGTCTGGCGCACCGCCCGCCCGGTCGTCGTGATCACCCCCGACGAGTACCGCGGCTTCGATCACCGCCGGCTCGTCGATGGCGTGGCCGTAGCGACCGGCGTTCGCCCCCACCATGTAGTGGTCGGCTCGCCCCATCGCCCTGAAGCGAGCGCGTTCGCGACCCTGGTCGCGGGCCGCGGCGCGGAGCTGGGCGAGGGCCGAGCCGCCACCGTGTCCGAGATCATCTTCACTTCGGGGACCGAAGCCACGCCGAAGGCGATCATGCACACCGAGCAGACCGCCGGGTTCAGCGTGCGGGTGGCCCACGACGATCTCGGGCTCGGCCCCGGCGACGTCGTGTGGATGCCGTCGCCAGTCGGGCATTCGACGGGGTTCAACTACGGCCTGCGCTTCGCGCTGCATCACGGGTTGCCCCTGGTGCTGCAGGACCTCTGGGATGCCGACGAAGCGGTCGAGCTGGTGTTGCGAGAGCGGTGCTCCTACACGCTGGCCGCGACGACGTTCCTGCAGGACCTGGTCGAAGCGGCAGCGGCCGCCGGGGCGCGGCTCGACAGCTTGGCGTGCTTCGGCTGTGGCGGTGCCCCTGTGCCGCCGCAGCTGGTCGATGCCGCGGCTACCGTGGGTGTGCGCGTGCAGCGGCTGTACGGGTCGACCGAGGTACTGGTCGGCACGTGGAACCGGCCCGACTCGACCCTCGACCAGCGCCGCCACACCGATGGGCGCGCCATGTCGGGCGTCGAGCTGGCGGTCCGCGGCGCCGATGGGGCGGCGGTCGAGGCGGGGCAGTCGGGTGAGTTGTGGACGCGTGGTCCGAACACGTGCGTTGGCCTCTTCGCCGACCCCGAGCGGACCGAGTCGGCCTTCGACGCCGATGGGTGGGTGCGCAGTGGCGACACGGTGACGATCGACGATGACGGCTACCTCACGGTCGTCGGGCGCACCAAGGAGATCCTGATCCGGGGCGGCATGAACATCGCGCCCCGCGAGATCGAGGAGGTGCTCGCCGGGTTCGCCGAGGTCGAGCGGGCTGCCGTGGTCGGGTTGCCCGACGAACGCCTCGGCGAGCGGACCTGCGCGTGCGTGGTGCTGCGGCCGGGGTCGTCACTCGACCTGGCCACCGTCGTGTCGCGGTTCGAGATCCTCGGCGTGGCCCGTTACAAGTGGCCCGAGCGGCTCGAAGTGCTCGAAGCGATGCCCACGACGGCATCGGGGAAGGTCCAAAAGCACCTGATCGTCGCCGGCCTGCTCGGAGGACACGGGTGAGCAACCTCGTCGAGATCGTCCATGAGCCGGTCGGAGCGTTGGGCGCCACCGCGGCCGTGCTCACGCTGTCGCGGCCCGACCAGCTGAACCCGATCGACTCAGCGATGCTCGCGGCGCTAGAAGCCGCGCTCGACGAGGTCGAGGCGCGACCCGAGGTACGGGCGATTCTCGTCACTGGCGCCGGCCGGGCGTTCAGCGCCGGTGGCGACCTCAAGGCGTACATCGAGCTCCAGCGCGACGAAACGGCCTTTGCGCAGTTCGTGTCCGAGCTGCACCGGATCTTCGCTCGCCTGCGGTCGGGGCGGCTGCCGTCCATCGCCCTCGTCAACGGGGTGACCGTCGCCGGTGGGCTCGAACTGTTGCTCAACTGCGACATCGCGCTCGCGGCCCGGTCGGCCCGGATCGGCGACGGGCACCTCAACTTCGGGCAGATGGGCGGCGGCGGCGTCCTCACGTTGTTGCCCCGCGCCATCGGCAGGGCCAAGGCCACCGAGCTCATGCTGACCGGACGGCTGCTCGACGCCGACGAGGCGTGCGCCTGGGGGCTGGTGAGCCGGGTCGTGCCCGACGAGGATCTTCTCGCGGCCGGACTGAACCTCGCCGCATCGATCGCGGTGAAGAGCCCGTTGGCAGTGGCCAACGCCAAGCAGGTGATGCACAGGCTCTGGTCGGAGAACGCGTCGGTCGACGAAGGTCTGGCCATCGAGCTGGCCGCCGACGTCGACTACTGCCTCAACTCCCACGACGCGCCCGAAGGCCTCGCCGCCTTCTCCGAGCGCCGCGCCCCCCGCTTCGAGGGCCGATGACCGCGCCGGTCACCGACCTCGACAGCGGGCCGTTCTGGGAGGGTTTGCGCCGGCACGTGGTGATCGTGCAGGCGTGCGGCGCGTGCGGACGGCACCGGTTCGGGCGCTTGCCGTCGTGCCCCTACTGTGCGGCGGTCGGTGGGGCCGACGTCGAGGTGCCGGGGATGGGCACGATCTACTCGTTCGTCCGGGTGCATCGGGCGATGACCGATGACATGGCCGGCGAGGTGCCCTACGCCGTGGCCACCGTGGACCTCGACGGGGGAGCGCGCATGCTCGGCCGGGTCGAGCCCGCCGAACGAGCCGCCATCGGCGCGCGGGTCGCCCCCCGTTTCGTCGTCCACGACACCTGGACCGAACTGCGCTTCAGCCTGACGTAGCCGGGATGCAGCCGAGAGGTGACGAGGTTTCGTTCGAGTGGCTCAGACGAACTCGTTCGGGGTGACTGGTCTCGCGTCATGACACGCCAGGTGTGTACCACTGCCCGGTTTCGGACCGGGTCCCATGCCCCTTCTTCTCCGATGCGGGCGAGGGGTTCACCCAACCGGCTCGGTCGTAGGCTCTCACGGTGAGCTTTCCTCAACGACGATTGCGGCGGATGCGGCGCACGCCGGCGCTTCGGCGACTGGTGGCCGAGACCCGGCTCTCGGTCGACGACCTGATCGCGCCGCTGTTCGTGCGCCAGGGAATCCGTGAGCCCCAGCCGATAGCGTCGCTTCCCGGTGTGGTTCAACACACCGTCGACAGCCTCCGGGCCGAGGTCGCCGAGCTGCGCGCCCTCGGGATCCCCGGCGTCATTCTCTTCGGCGTGCCCGAGACCAAGGACCCGGTCGGGTCCGAGGCGTGGAATCCTGACGGCATCGTGCAGGTCGCCCTCCGGACCCTCCGCGACGACGTCGGCGACGACTTCGTCCTCATCGCCGACCTGTGCGTCGACGAGTACACCAGCCATGGGCACTGCGGCATCGTCGACGACCGTGGCGAGGTCGACAACGACGCCACGCTCGAGCTGTACGAGCAGATCGCGGTGGCCCAAGCCGATGCGGGTGCCGACATCGTCGCCCCGTCGGGGATGATGGACGGCCAGGTGATGGCGATACGCGACGCCCTCGACGACGCCGGCCACGACGCGGCGGCAATCCTCGCCTACGCCGCCAAATATGCGTCGGCGCTGTACGGCCCGTTCCGCGACGCCGTCGACGTGCACATCGTGGGCGGCGGTGACCGCAAGGGCTACCAGCAGGACATCCGCAACGGCCGCGAAGCTCTGGCCGAGATCCGCGCCGACGTCGCCGAGGGCGCCGACATGATCATGGTGAAGCCGGCGCTGTCGTACCTCGACGTCATCAGCCAGGCTCGCGCCGAGCTCGACGTACCCCTCGCCGCCTACCACGTGTCGGGCGAGTACTCGATGGTCAAGGCGGCGGCCGAGCGGGGGTGGATCGACGGGATGGCCGTCGCCATCGAGCACTCCACCGCGATCAAGCGGGCGGGCGCCGACGTGATCCTCACCTACTTCGCACGTGAGCTCGCCGAGGCGCTCTCGTGAGCCGCTCGGCGCGACGGGCTGGTCACCCGAAGGCGAGCCAGGAGACAACGTGAGCACCGTGCACACGACCAACGCTGAGCTGTTCGCGCGGGCCCAGAGGGTCATCCCCGGTGGGGTGAACTCGCCCGTTCGCTCGTTCCGCTCCGTCGGCGGCACGCCGTACTTCGTCGAGCGCGGCGAGGGTCCCTACGTCTATGACGCCGAGGGGCGCGAGCTCATCGACTACGTGCAGAGCTATGGCCCCGGCATATTGGGCCACGCCCATCCGGTCGTGACTGCCGCCATTCAGAAGGCCGCGGCGGAAGGGACGTCGTTCGGTGCACCGACGCGGCGTGAGATCGAGATGGCCGAGGCGCTCGCGGCGCGGGTGCCCGGGCTCGACATGGTGCGGCTCGTGTCGAGCGGAACCGAGGCCTGCATGACCGCCGTCCGCCTGGCGCGGGGCGCGACCGGTCGGTCGACGATCGTGAAGTTCGCCGGGTGCTACCACGGGCACGCCGACGCGCTTCTCGCCGCAGGTGGAAGCGGCGTCGCCAATCAGGGACTGTCGGGCTGCGACGGTGTCACCGCCGGCGCGGTCGCTGACACGGTCGTCGCGCCGTACAACCGCATCCCCGACCTCGACGAGACGGTGGCCGCGGTCATCGTCGAGCCGGTCGCCGCCAACATGGGTCTGGTCGCGTCGGTACCGGGGTTCATCGAGGGCCTGCGCGCCGCTTGCGATCGCGTGGGTGCGCTGCTGATCTTCGACGAGGTCATCACCGGCTTCCGGCTGGGACGCGGCGGGGCCTCGGTGCGGCTCGGCGTGCAGCCCGACCTTTGGTGCTTCGGCAAGGTGATCGGTGGGGGCCTGCCGATCGGCGCCTTCGGTGGTCGGGTCGATGTCATGGCCCACCTGGCTCCGCTCGGCGGCGTCTACCAGGCCGGCACGCTGTCGGGGAACCCGCTGGCCACGGCCGCGGGGCTGGCCACGCTCTCGCTGCTCACCGACGACGCCTACGACCGGCTCACCGACACGGCCGTGCGGCTCCCGGAGGGCATGATCGACGCCTTCGCCGACGCCGGTCTGACCGCTGTCGTGCCGCGGGTCGGGACCCTCGTCGGCCTCTTCTTCGGTGACCGGGCCCCCACCGACTTCGACGAGGCCAAGGTTCTGGCCGACAACGGTGTGTATCCCCGGTTCTTCCACGAGCTTCTCGACCGTCGCGTGGCTTTCGCGCCGGGAGCATACGAGGCCCTGTTCCCGAGCTTGGCGCACACCGACGAGGTGATCGACCGCACCATCGACGTTGTGGCCGCGGCCGCGAAAGCCGTCGTCGCGGGGTGAACGGGCAGCCCCGACCGCCTGGCGAGCCGATCGTCGTCGGCGTCACCGGCCACCGATGGGTTGGACCGGCCACCGAGGGTCTCCACGATGCGGTAGTGGCGCTGTTCGGCTGCCTGTCGCGAGTCGCGCGTGACGAACGGCGCCCGCTGACGGTGTTGTCGAGCCTGGCCGAGGGGGCCGACCGGCTCGTCGCCCACGAGGGTCTCCGCCACCGGTTAGCCCTCGACGTGATCCTGCCTCTTGACGCCGGCGACTACGCCCGAGATTTTCCCGATACCGCCGACGAGTTCGCCGACCTCCTCGGCCGCGCCCGTCGCGTCGATGTCGTCCCCCCGGCCGGGGATCGCACCGACGCGTACCTGGCCGCTGGCATCGCGGTGCTCGCGCGAGCCGACCTGCTGGTCGCGATCTGGGACGGACAGCCCGCACGCGGACGCGGGGGAACCGCCGAGATCGTGGCCGAGGCTCGAACCGCGGGGTACCCGCTGGCTTGGTTACACGTCGGTCCTGCCGATGGAGGTGAGTTCGGAACATACGAGGCGACCCACAAGGAGCGGTGGCCATGGCCCGCCTGACTCGAGTGGCGCAGACCTTGTGGCACCCCCGGCATCGATGGAAGTCGCTGCTTGCGGGCTGGCTCGCGGTAGCCGGCCTCGCGCTCTGGGGGCTGTACGCGCCCGACGCCGACGCCCTCGGTCTCGGCTTCTGGGACAAGCTGTACCTGCTGCCCGACGTGTACAGCTTTGGCCTCGGCAACGACGTGGCCGCCGTCGATGCCAAGATCCAGGCGGCGCGTTTCCTCGGTCCGGGCGTCGCCGCGGCGTCGTTCTTCCAGGCCAGCGCCGTGTTGTTCCGCGAGCAGATCGACGATTGGCGGCTGCGCCGGCTGCGGGGCCACGTTGTCGTGTGCGGGTCGGGCGAGAAGGGGGGACGCATCGCCGTGGACTTCTGCCGCCAAGGCCGGCCGACGGTCCTGGTCGACCATGACCCGGCGGCACGTTGGCTCGCCGCCGCCAAGCGCGCCGGCGCCTTCGTCGTCGTCGGCGATGCTGCCGACACCGAGGTCCTCGCGCGCGCCGGGGCCCGGCGAGCCGCCGACCTGGTTGCGATCACCGGCTCGGACAGCCGCAATGTGGAGATCACCACGACGGTGCGCCAGGTGCACCTGCGAGGCGACCGTCCTCTGCAATGCACCGTGCACCTGCTCGACGGCGAGCTGTGCAACCTGCTCAGGCTCGAGGAGGTGCGCAGCGTGGGGCGGGGCGTGCGCACCGACTTCATGAACGTGTTCCAGCGCGGCGCCCGGTTCTGGCTGCACGAGGCCGATCCGTTCGGCCAGGAGCTCGAGGAGTTGCCCCACATCGTCATCGTTGGCGTGGATGAGCTGAGCATCGAAGTTGTGGTGGCGCTCCTACAGCAGTCCGCCGCTGTCGAGATCCCATTCTTCGCGCCGCGGGTCACGCTGGTGGCACCGGAGGCGAGCGACCAGCTGGCCCAGCTCCGCCTCGATCATCCGCATCTGCTCCGGGCCGGTGAGCTGGCGGCGATCGACGTCGATCCTCGACGTGTCAACGACTCGACGCGCGACGTTCTCACGGAACTGTTCGCCGCCGGCGGGGTCACGTCGGTGTTCGTGTGCGAGGCCGACGAGAGCGTGGCGTTGGCCACTGCGTTGACCGTCCAGCGGCTGCTCGGTTCGCGCCCGGCTCCCGTCCACGTTCGGACCGACATCGAGGGCGGTCTGGCGCACCTCCTCGAGCGATCGAGCCGCGACGGCGGGCCGACACTCGGGGGCTTCGGGCTGTACGACCGCACGTGCACCGCCGCGGCGATCGACGGTGGAACGGCCGAGGTGCTGGCCCGGATGATCCATCTCGACTATCAGCGTCGGCGACGCTCCGGAACGGCGGTCGATGCCATGGGTGTCGACTGGGACGACCTGCCCGACGAGGCCCGGCAGTCGAACCGGTCCGCCGCGACCCAGATCGTCACCGGGCTGGCCTCGGTGGGGTGCTCGATCGTGCCGCTCTATCACTGGGACGACCGCGAGTTCGCCCTGTCCGAGGATCAGATCGACGATCTGGCCCGGTCCGAGCACGAACGATGGATGGCGGAGCGCCAGGCTGCAGGCTGGCAATGGGGTGCCGCCCGCGACGACGCCGCGCGGCGCAACCCGCTGCTGGTGGCGTGGGACGAGCTGTCTGACACCGACCGGCTCTACAACCGCGAGGCGGCCCGCGCCCTGCCGTCGCTGCTCGCCCGCGCCGGCTTCGCCATCGTTGTTCTGTGAACGATTCCGTCCCACTGTGGGACGCAAGCGTTCACAGAAGCACGGATGGGCTCAGCGCCCTCGCACCAGGCGGTCGATCAGGGTGTCGATCTGGGGGAACGAAGCGCATGCGCATACCCGTCGCCGCCGGATTGGTGGTGAGGTCGCTGTTGTCTATGCGGACGGGTGACCAGTCGTGTCGACCGTGTGATGGTTCTGATTCATCGTGTCGCTCCTTGGTCGCTCGCTAGTGGATCGCGGGTATCAGTTGGTCGGGTCAGGACGGGCGATTCAAGCAATGGCGGTGAGTCGCACGGTCTGCCCGTCGGATGCCGCGACCCACACCTCTCCGTTTCTGAGGAAGGGGAAGAGTTGCCCATCGAGGCCGGTGTCGACGGTTTCGACCACCGAGCGCGTGACCAGATCGATCTGGTACACCACGCCGTCCGAGAAGGCGAGGCCGCTCGGCAACTCCTCAACAATGGTCTTGGTAACCCACAACGAGTCGCCGAGGAGCAGCGAGAAACCAAGCTGCGGTTCGAGGGTGATCGTGTCGGTCACCTCGGCCGTCGCCGTGTCGATGCGCACGACCGTGCCTTCGAGGCTCTGCTCGAGCCACAGTCCGCCGCTGTCGTCGACCCCAGCCGGGAAAACGCCTCCACGGGCGTCGACGCCTGGGAGCGTCAACTGGTCGTTGAGAAGACCCGACTCGACGTCGAAACGCGCCACCGCGCCGAAGATGTCAACCAGCCAGATGTCGTCGCCTGCCAGCATTGCGCTCGACTCACTCTCGAGCTCGTCGGGCAAGTCATACCGCTGGGCCTGCCCACTGTTCAGATCCACGCGAGTCAACGCGTTCCCGGCATAGCCGCTGTCCTGAAGATGTGTGGTGAACGCGTTGTACGCCCACAGGCCACCATCGAGCTCCCCGATCCAGTCGCCCAAGTAGACGTCGCTGGAATACACAGTCACGGCGAGCGTTGTGAGGTCGATGCGCGTGTAGCCGGCGTCGGGGCAGCACGCCGGGCCCGTGACGGACGAGCCTGCGGGCCTGCTAGTGACCCACAGTCCGCCATCGGCGATGATGAGATCGGTCGCACCGTCGGTGGACGGGACGATCGCGATCGTGTCGGTGACCGCGGCCGATGCCAGGTCGATCCTCACTACATCGCCGGTGCCGAACATCGAGACCCACAGCGCTTCGTCCGAGGCCACCAGGGAGATCACCGTGGCGCCCATCGGCACGTCCACAGCGTCGCCCGTGGTGGTGTCGACGCGAACGACAGCGTCGTCCGCAGCGTTCGGAAACCAGATCGCGCCGCCGGCTTGCACTATGGGCTCGGGGCTTCCGGTCAATGCAGCAGCCTCGATCGTGATGACCTCCGAGGAGGCGGGACCCTCGGGGATCGGAGGAGCCGATGTCGCCGTGGTCGAGGCGGCCGTGGTCGGTGTCGTCGTCCCGGGTGCGGTGACGACGGGCTCTCTGTCGTCCGACCGTGTCACGACCAAGCCGACCACGAGCACAACGACAACGGCTGCGGCAGCCAGAGCACCGACCCGGCGTTTCCTCAACCTGGCCGGTGGCTCGTGAACGATCGACAGGTCGACCATCGTCACTTCGCGACCCTCGGCGCCGCGAATCACCGCGGCGAGATCGGCTGCGCCCTGGCGCCGGCTGGCGTCGACGAAGTAGTCACGGATCTGGTCGGTCAACGGAACGTTCACAGCGTCACCCCCAATGACTTGCGGAGCCGTGTAAGCCCCCGCTCGGCATGGTTCTGCACCGTGGTCTTGGCTATGCCCAAGAGATCTGCCACCTCGCTCAAGGTCCATTCATGGCCGTACACCAACGTGATCACGACCCGCTGCTGCTCCGACAGGCTGGCGATCGCACCAGGCAATCGCGGCTCGACATCGGGCAACCGCTGGCTGACGACCGGCAAGAACACCGGACGTCGACGAGCGCCGCGTCGGGCCATGTTGCGGCCCACCCCGTACACGTAGCCGAAACGATTGTCCTTGGCGCTCACCACGTCCCAGTGCACCCACGCGTGGGCCAACGCGTCAGCCGCTGCGTCCTTGCCGGCCTGCGAGCCGAACGATGCCGTCAGAGCGTGCCGCAGCTTGGGCTCGATGAACTCGGCCCACTCCGTGAACGAATCGACGAGGCTCTCGTTCAGCACACGGCACCCCCAAGCAGGTCTCACCCCATGAGTGCGCGAACACCGTCGGTCGTACCACAACGACCGCGCGATTTCTTTCGAGACGAAGAACACTCCTCCCGCCGGTCCCAGCGACCCTGGTGACCCGAACACTGCATGCTCATGGCGCACAACGGGCGCTTTCGAGCGGGTGGCGCGGACCCGAAAGGACGGGGTCGTAGCCGACATGCTCGATGGACGACTGATCCGCGTTTGCGCAGTTCAGGCGGACCGGGCGATGAGGGCGTCGAGCTGGGGGATCATGGGGGCCATGCCGTACTGCTGGGCGAGCTGACGGGCCTGCTGGAGGAGCGCGACCCCTTCGGCCTTTCGGCCCGGGAGACCGGCGGTGATCTCGCCGCGGTTGGCGACGGCGATCACGTAACCACCGGCGTTGGCGATCTGCTGGCACAGTTGTTCCTGTTCGAGCAGCTTCGCCACCGCCGCCTCGTCGTCGCCGCGGGCGTGCAGAACCAGGGCCTGATTGCCGACGGCCGACTGGAGTCCGTTCAGATCGTTGGTCTGGCGGCAGATCTGTTCGGCCTCGACGAGTGGTGGCCAGGCATCGTCGGATCGGCCCGCCTGGTGCAAGGCGAGCCCCCGGTTGCCGAGCGCCATCTGCAGCGCTTGCTGGTTGTTGGCGGCCCGCGCTGCCGTCTCGGCCTCGGCTAGGAGCGGTTCGGCGGCGGCCGGGTTTCCGTTGTTCATCACCATGGTGCCCTGGTTGACGAGGGCGTGGGCGACAGCCGACGCGTCGCCGCTCGCCCGCGCCACCTCGACCTGCTCGGCCATCAGCAGCGGTATCGACGCAGCGTCGCCGAGCGCCATCTTGAGCTGAAGCCGGTTCTGGACGTTCTGGTTCAGCGAGACGAGGTCGTTCGTCGACCGCAGCAGCACGGCCTGTTCGTCGAGCGACCGAAGAGCACCCGCGTGGTCGTTCATCTGCGCGGCGACGGTGGCCTGGTTGCCGAGACACACGGCAAGGGGCCCGACGAGAGCGTGGTCGCGGCACAGCTGTTCCTGCTCGGCCAG
>CAYMJU010000148.1:0-3227 GCA_964390555.1 uncultured Acidimicrobiales bacterium
TGCTAATGCGCTGCCGAGTCCCGCGCCGGCACCGACGATCGCACAGACAGGTGACATGATTTCCTCGCGGATTCTACGGCGTTCTCCCAGAGGCGGACGAATTCCGTTCGCAGATGCTGCAAAAGCTTGCTGGGTGACGGTGTATGTGATGAGCCTGTCCAATGCGGAAAGCGCATTAAACGGGCATTTCTTTGTTCTTGGTCGCAACCAGAGATAGCAATACGGACAGCCGGTTTCAGATGGAAGTCGGCTTTATCCCGTTCGAAAACCTAATCGGCCGGGTTGGTTTGATATGTGCCAGCAGGCATCCGGAACGCCCCTTCACGTGGGTACAATAAGTCTCCGGAACTATTCCGCCGCCTGAGACCCGGCCGTGCCGGCTGCTGTCCACCGGTACGGCTGGTACGCTTCATCCAATTCCGGCTCGACAATGTGGTTGGTGTAGTTGGTCATCACCTTGTAGGCGATAGCGGCAATTATCTCGAAGATGTTCTCGCGCGTGAACCCGGCGGAGAGAAAGGCTTTCACGGACGCGTCATCGACCCAGCCGCGCTGGCGTACCATGGCGAGGGTGAATACGCGAAGCGCTTCGAGTCGGACGTCCTTATAGGAGCCACCCGCGCGCGCGATATCGATAACATCCTGCGGCACGCCATGCTCCATGGCCCATGGTGTGTGTGCGGCCATACAGTAGTGGCAGCCGTGTTCGATGTTGATCGTGAACCAGACAACATGCTGCTCGGTTGGCGTGAACTTCATTTGACGCATGGCGTCGATGAGACCGATGTATCCGTTCACGGCCGCAGGCGATTCCGCCATGCCGCCGATGACGTTGGGAACCTTGCCGTAGCGTTTCTCGACGCCTTCGAGGGCTGCTCTACGGGGCCCTGTCGATTCGGCCGTCTTGTGGATTGTGAAGCCAGACATGATTGGTCTCCCTTTGGTTCTGAGCGTCCGGCGTTTCCCTCGGCTCAGCTCTGCTGGGCATACTGCCAGGGACCGAGATCCACAGGATTCCCAGCTTGTTGAGGCCCAATGTCGCGTAAGAGGGCGGTTTCGACAAGGCCCGCTCTTGAAATGGTGGGTCGTCACCCGTCATTGCCGATGCCTGAGGCGCATCGTGCGGCAGGACTGTCGATTTCGTCTTCAACCAGACCTACTTCGTCCGTGGTTTTCGTTTGAACTCATGCGCCGCGCCGCTCACGCCGGCGCTGGATCAGCTGGCGGTCGCAACACGGCAATCAGCCGACGGATGTCCGCAAAGAGCGTTCTCGGGATGGTGACCTCGGCCATCTGGAAGGCGACGCTCGGTCAGGGCCGATTTTGTTGCAGAACTGGATTGAAGGTCATCTCGAACAGTGATTCCGTGACCTTGGCGCAGAGATCGTTAGAGGGCAGCTTTTGTATGACAGCTGGGTCGGATTCAGTCGGTACCAGACTGCTGGCGGTCGAAGTGGTCCTGCCATCGAACGGCATACGCGACGGGGCCACGTGGCGACATTGGGGGTAAGCTAACGCCGCTTCATGGCAATCGGCGCGAGCATACACGAGGGGACCACTCCAACTGATCGGAGCGTGTCGCAATCATAACGGCGCCGACGCGGAGCACACGAGGAAGGCCAACGTCCGCTGCCGCAAATCGCGAACCGCTCGAGGGCAATGGCGGATCGATGCGACGGCCATGGCCGGCCAATGCTATTGGGTGGGGTCTTCCGGAAATCGAGTGGGTGATTTGACGAGGTTAGCATAGCAGAAAGCCCTGTGGATACTGGGTTTTTTGCATGTCGCAAGGCTGCGGATTTTGGCATCGGTCGGCGATGGCAAATTCATCGAAGATGCAGCGCCGACTGACGGATGTGTACGCCTTCGCCGGGCTCCGGCCGCTCGCCACGGTGCGCGGTGTGTTCGGCGATCCGAAGGTGCGTATCGTCACCCTTGTCCGGCGCTCAAAAAAACGATCTGCGGCGGTTGCGGTCGTGTGCACCGAGGTTGGTACGACCGGCGGGTGCGGCGTGTGCGCGATCTCTCCTGCGGCATCTGGCATATCCTTCTGGAGGTGGAGATCCGGCGTGTGGCGTGCCGGAGTTGCGGCAACGTGAAGCGCGAGCAGCTAGAGTTCCTGGCCGACAACCCGTCCTACACCAAGCGCTTCGCGTACTACGTCGGGCGCCGCTGCCGGCAGTCGACAATCAAGGAGATCGCGGACGAGCTCAGGCTCGACTGGGACACCGTGAAGACGCTGGACATGCAGTACATGCGGGCTCAACTCGCCAAGGCCGGAACACCGGCGCCCAAGGCGATCGGAATCGACGAGATCTCGATCCGCAAGGGCCACACCTATCGCATCGTGGTCAGCGACCTGATCCGGCGGCGCCCGATCTGGTTCGGCGGCGATGACCGCTCGCAAGCCAGCATGGCGCAGTTCTACCAGTGGCTCGGCGAGAACAAGTCACACGGCATTCGGCTGGCGGTGATGGACATGTGGAAGCCGTTCCGCAATGCGGCTCACGAGCATGCTCCGCAGGCCGCGATCCTGTTCGACAAATTCCACATCATGCGCCATCTCGGAGAAGCCCTCGACAAGGTGCGCAAGTTGGAATACGCGCGGCTCAGCGGCAAAGACCGCCGCTACATCAAGGGCCAGAAGTACACGCTGCTGTCGCGCCGCGAGAACCTCTCGCTCGATGGTCGGCGCGCCTTGAAAACCCTATTGGCAGCCAACAAACGGCTGAACACGGCGTACCTGCTGAAAGAGTCGTTCGGCCAGCTCTGGGACTACGAGAGCGAAGCCTGGGCGCGACGCTTCTTCGAGAACTGGCGAGCAAGCCTCAAGTGGCAGCGGCTCGCGCCCTACGAGAAGTTCGCCGAGATGATCGACCGCCACTGGGACGGCATCGCCGCCTACTGCCGACCAGAGAACAAGGTCTCGCTCGGCTTCGTCGAGGGCCTGAACAACAAGATCCGAGTCATCCAGCGCCGCGCCTACGGCCTGCGCGACGAGGAATATTTGCGCCTCAAGATCCTGACCTGCATGCTGCCGCCATTATAACCGCTTACAGATTACCCACTCGTTTTCCTGAAGAGCCAAAGTTGAAGAGCTGCTGGGCCTCTTGGGCCGAGGCAGGGAAGGCAAGCAGAACGCCGATTGAAACAATGCACCCTTTCGCGAGCCATTGGGGCATGGCATTTCTCCGACTGATTCGACGAGAAGTATACAAGCCGGTTCA
>CAYMJU010000149.1:0-40986 GCA_964390555.1 uncultured Acidimicrobiales bacterium
AGGTGAACGTTCGACGTCTGATCGGTCTCGCTCGCCTGCTAGCGCAGTCGAGAAATGCCACTGTCACATTGGAGGGCTCGCCTATCGGCTCGCCCTCTTGGGGCCCGAGTTTGCTACGGTCGTTCCCCAGCTTGTGAGGGAGTCCGCCATGCTCAGCTCGATCTTCAGATCTCGACGCGTCGCGGCCGGTGTGGTGGCGCTCGTCGCGTCGTCGCTGCTCGTGGTCGCGACCGCACCGTCGGCGTCGGCCGCCGGCGACATCGTCGTGACCACGACCGCCGACGTGGTGAACGCCGCCGACGGAGCGGTCTCGCTCCGCGAAGCCGTCAACGACGCCAACGCCGACGCCGAAGCGAGCACGATCGTGCTGGCCGCCGGTGCGACGTACAGCTTGAACTGTGGACCCGCCGGTCAGGAGGACAACAACACCAACGGTGACCTCGACATCTTGACCGAACTGTTCCCCACGACGATCCGCGGCAACGGCGCCACGATCCGTCCCAACGGCTGCGCCGACGAACGCATCATCTCGACGACAGGCACCTCTTCGCTCACCATCGAGAACGTCGCCCTCCGCGACGGTCGAGGTTCGCCAGTCGGAACCGGCCCCGCGGCCGGGGGGGCGATATACGGCGGCGCCGGTTTGGTCACCGTCGTCGGCAGCGCGATCTTCGACAACGCGGTCGCGCTCACGTGCGCCAACACCTGTCAAGCGGCCGGAGGTGCCGTGTACTCGATCGGCGCGTTCGAGGCCACGACCAGCACCATCGCCCGGAACTCGGTAACCGTCAGCGGGTGCGCGACCTCGTGCTTCAGTGCCGGCGGAAACGTCGCCGGCGTCGGCACGGTGACGATCGACCAGTCGGTCGTGAGCGACGGTCGCGTGTCGAACCAGTCGTGCGTGACGAACTGCACCCTGTTCGGTGGCGGCATCTACACCGCTGGTGTCTCCACGCAGGTCGCGCGGTCGACGATCACCGCGAACGTCATCGCGGCGCCCACCTGCACCGGCACCTGTCAAAGCGCGGGCGGCGGGATCGAAGCGGTCAACGGCGCCCAGATACAGAACACCATCATCGAGGCCAACACCGTCGAGGCGATACCGGGCGCGTGCGTCGCATGCTCGGCCACCGGCGGCGGGATCGACGTGACCGAAGCCGACTCGCCCACCCAACTCGTCCACGTCACGGTGATCCGCAACTCGGCACCGCGGGCGGCGAACTGGTTCCAGAAGGTGGGTGTCGACGCCTACGTGCTGGCATCGGTGCTGGCCCTCGGCAACGGCAGCGTGACCGACTCGGGCTGCGAGCCCAACGCCAACGCGTCCTCGGGTGGTTGGAACTTCCGTTCGGGGAACGACTGCTTCACCGCGGCGATCACCGACTTGGTGGCTGGGGGCGACCCGCGGATCAATCCGGTGTCGGTAGGCGGTGGCCTGCTCGGGACCTCGGTCCTGTGGGACCGCGTCCCCCCCGCCGGCTGCCTCACCACGATCGACCGCTACGGTCGCGCTCGCCCCGTCGGAGCCGGGTGTGAGCCCGGCGCGGTGGAGGGTGTGGTGGCATCGAGCCGCTTCGTGGCCCTGGCGCCCGCACGCATCTTCGACTCCCGTGCCGCCGAACCGGGGCCTGGACCGAAGGGGTTCGTCGCGGCGGCGAGCACCGTCGATGTGCAGGTCACCGGCGTTGGTGGCGTCCCGGCGTCGGCGACCGCCGTGGTGCTCAACGTCACCGCCACCGAGGCGGCTGGTCCCGGGTTCGTCACCGCGTGGCCGACCGGCCAGGCACGCCCGCTGGCCTCGAACCTCAACCTCACCGCCGCCAACCAGACTCGCCCGAACAGCGTTACGGTTCCCCTCGGCGCCGGCGGTCGGGTTTCGTTGTACACCCAGGCCGGCACGCACCTGGTGGCCGACGTCGCCGGCTACTACGAACCCGTCGCCGACCGCCAGCGCGCCGGGCGGATAGTCACCCAGGTCCCGGTGCGGGTCTTCGATTCCCGCCCGGAAGAAGCGGCGCCGGGTCCCAAAGGCTTCGTTCCCGCGGGCACAACGGTCGACGTGCAGATCTCCGGTGTCGGCGGGGTGCCAAGCGCGGGCGTGGCCGCGGTGGTCGCCAACATCACCGCCACCGGATCTGATGGGCCGGGATTCGTGACCGCGTGGCCAACCGGGGACATCCGACCGCTCGCCAGCGCGTTGAACCTGAACGCCGCGGGCGAGACGGCGCCGAACCTGGTGATCGTCCCGCTTGGCGCGAATGGGCGGATCTCTCTGTTCACCCAGGCCGGCGCTCACCTGATCGTCGACGTGACCGGCTACGTGACCGACGCGAGTGCGGCGCCCGACACTCTCGGACTGTTCCGGCCGTTGTCACCGGGCCGGGTGTTCGACACCCGACCCGAGGAAGCCCCGCCCGGCCCCAAGGGTCGCATCGGCCCCAACGGCGTGATCACGGTCCAGTACGCGGGCGTCGTCGGCATCCCGACCCAGTCGGTGTCGGCCGTCGTCACGAACGTGACCGCCACCGACACCGGCGACCCCGGTTTCGTGACCGTGTGGCCGACAGGTCAGAACCGACCTGTCGCCTCGACGGTCAACCACACCAGCGCCGACACCCGGCCGAATTCCGCGATCCTGGCGCTCGGCACCGGCGGGCGGCTCGACCTGTTCTCCCAGTCGGCCACCAACCTGCTGGCCGACACGTCGGGATACTTCACGAGCTGACGCTCGGCCCGGCTCACGCCCTCGGCGACAACGCCGCCGACGAGTCTCGGACCGATCGGCTTTCGAGTCGCTACCCGATCGCGCTCGCCGCCAGCATGATGCGCGAGGTAGCTGACTGGGCCCGCGGCGCCGAGCTGTCCCGCAAGCCGCTCGCAAGCCTTGCGATCGACACCGAGATCCGCTTCGCCGCGGCCGGCGAGCCGGCTGAACCGACGCCCGTCAGATCACGTCGAGATAGCGGCGTCGCTCCCAGTCGGTGACCCCGTCGAGGAACTGCTCCCACTCGAACCGGCCGAGCGTCGCGTAGTGGTCGACCAGCGCGTCGCCGAACACCCCGCGTACCCAGTCCGACGCCGCGAAGCGCTCGACGGCCTCGCCCAGGTGCTGGGGGATGGCACCGGGTGGTCGCTCGTACG
Source organism: uncultured Acidimicrobiales bacterium (assembly GCA_964390555.1). Lineage (GTDB taxonomy): Bacteria > Actinomycetota > Acidimicrobiia > Acidimicrobiales > SHLQ01 > CAVTWS01. Next base: position 3,142 of record CAYMJU010000149.1, read on the forward strand.
GGTTGCCGGTCTCCGGGGGGCCGGGGTCGAGCGCGCCGGCCAATCCCGACCGGATCGATGCGAGCAATCCGGCGAGGGTGAGGTACGGGTTGGTGTCGGCGCCGGGCAACCGGAACTCGAGGCGGATGCTCGCCGGCGTGTGGCCGACGACGCGCACCGACGTGAACCGGTGGTCGATACCCCATGTCTGACCCCACCCCGCAGCGTCTTGGCTGCGGACCCGCCGGTACGAGTTCACGGTCGGCGCGTACCAGGCCATGAGATCGGGCGCGTGCTCGAGCGCGCCTGCGATCGCGTGACGCAAGCGGTCCGAGACCCGATGGGGCGAGTCGGCGTGCCAGAACACCGGCGCGCCGTTCGCGTCGCGAAGCGAGAGGTGAACGTGACACGACGAGCCGGGCTGACCGTCGACGGGTTTGGCCATGAAGGTGGCCGTCATGCCCGCGTCGGCCGCGGCGCGCCGAGTGGCGAGCTTGTACAGCACGTGCCGGTCGGCCATCTCGACCGGAGACGTGTGCACGAGGGTCGTCTCCCACTGGCCGAGGCCCCACTCGACCTGGCTGGCCTCGACCTCGATCCCCGCCGCGACGAGCCGGCGTCGCAGCCCGCCGAAGAACGGCTCGAGTTCGTCGCCCTCGGCGATGGCGAAATCGGCGGGGCGGACGTGGGTGGGCACCAGCTCGGCGAAGCCGGCGTCGGCCAGCTCGCGGGGGTGACCCCGGAAGAGGTACAGCTCGAGCTCGGTGCCCACCGACGCCGTGTACCCGTCGGCGGCCAGCGCGGCGACCTGTTCGGCCAGAACGTGACGGGGCGACAACGCGGTGGGAGCTCCGTCGAGCTCGGTCGCGTCGCCGAAGCAGATAGCCGTCGAGTCGAGCCAGGTCGCCGGGCGCAGCGTCTCGGTGTCGGGCACGAGCAGGAAGTCACCCATGCCGTTGTGCATACCGGTGTAGGGCAGCGCGCCGGTCGCCAGCAGGTGCGGTGACTGAGCGATGTCCCACCCGAAGACACAGGTGCACACGGCCACCCCCTCGGCGCACACCGACTCGAAGCGCTCGGCGGGCACTCGCCGGCCGATCAGGCGACCCTGCAGGTCGGGCCCGCACACGATCACGGTGTCGACGCCGGCGACGATGCGGCTCATCGGGCCAACCACCCGCCGTCGACGACGAGTTGGGTGCCGGTGATCCAGCTCGCATCCGCCGACAGCAGAAACGACACCGCAGCGGCGATGTCGTCGGGCTGCCCGACCCGCGGGATCAGGAGACGCTGGCTCATGAACTCCATCGCCTCGGGCGACGTGATGCCTTCTAGCGATACGAAGTCGGTGGCGACCGGCCCGGGCGCCACCGCGTTGACCCGGATGTGCTTGCGGGCCAGCTCGACGGCCAGCGCTTTGGTGAGCATCTTCAGACCGCCCTTCGACGCGTTGTAGTGCACCTGGGCGAACCCTTGCGACGACACCACGACCTCGGCCTCGACCGTGGTGATGTTGACAACCGCGCCGCCACCGGCCGCGGCGATGGACGGGTTCATCTCCTGGGTCACGAGCCACACCCCCTTGAGGTTCACGTCGAGCACCAGGTCCCACGACGCCTCGGTGAGGTCGTCGAGGCTCTCCATGGTCACGAGCCCGGCGCAGTTCACGAGCTGGGTGATCGAGCCGAACCGCTCGAGCACCGAGTCGCGCGCCGCGGCTATCGACCGGCGATCCCGGACGTCGCACGTCACCGCGATCGCCCGCCCGCCGGCATCGACCACGAGCCGCTCGGTCTCGGCGGCCCGCTCGGCATCCACGTCCGCAACACCGACCGCCGCGCCTTCGCCCGCCAGCCGCAACGCCGTCGCCCGACCGATCCCGCCGCCCGCTCCCGTGATCACGCAGACCTGGCCACCGTGGTCGAAGCTCATCGCCCCCTCCTCGGCGGATCACCGTAATCCGAACTGGGTGGGGCGTCGGGGCCGGAGGCCCCTGACGCCCCACCCAGTTCCCCAGGCCGGGTCTGACGGCGGCGCGGGAGGTCGGTAGTGTCGGCGGCTACTCGCCACAGGGGGAACGAATGTCACGTGCACCGCGGAGCCGCGCCGCTTTCGACCGGTTGATCGCCACCATCGCCGAGGTTCGCGACGGCTACGTCGATGCCGACGGCCGCGGCTTCGACGAGCTCGAGGCGCTCGAGGGGTACCGCTACGTCCTCCAGGTCTTGTCACTCGGCAGCGAGCTGTTCGTAGAAGCGAACCCCGAGCGGCCCCGCTTCAGCGAGATCGTGTGGCCGGCCCGCAAGTTCCTCGGCGACAACCCGGACTCGCTCTACCAACAGGCCTGGATCCGTGGCGACCGTGCCTATCGCATCCGGGGGCGCCGCAAGGAGCAGTGCTACATCTCGTTCACCGTGCACGCCCCCGAACCCAACGGCGGCTACGGCGGAGCGATCCTCGCCGACATCAACGACGACGCCTTCGACATCGCCCCCGACGGGACGTTCGAGCTGATCCTGAGCCCCGACGAGCGCCCGGGCAGGTGGGTTGAGTTGCATCCCGATGCCCAGCTCGTGATCGTGCGGAACTACTACCTGCGCGAGCGGTCGGCTCACAACGACCCGTCGGTGTTCGTCGAGCTCGAGATCGAGCCGCTCGACGACCCCGGGCCCGAGCCCGACGACACCGACGACGGTCTCGCGGCCCGGCTCGACTTGGCCGCGGGGTTGCTGAAGGCGACGACCATGGGTCTGCGTCAGTTCGGGGCCGCGGCGACCGTGCCGTTCGTCGCCAACGAACCCAATCAGGTCGGCACCCCGTTCTGCTTCCGCAACGCGGGAGCCGATGCGGCCGGCGCGGTCGACATCTTCTACTCGTCGGGCCGCTTCGAGCTCGGGCCCGACGATGCCCTCGTGATGGAGTGCACCATCCCGCCCAGCCGGTTCACCAACGTCGTGCTGTGGAACGCGCACATGCAGACCCTCGACTACCGCACGCGCTGCACGGCGCTCAACCAGGCCCAGATGGTGCCCGAGGCCGACGGTTCGTACCGGATCGTCATCTCCGCCAGCGACCCTGGCGTGCCGAACTGGCTCGACACCTCCGGCCACCGACGCGGCACGATCTTCTGGCGCTTCCTCCTCCCCGAGTCCGACCCCGAACGACCCCGCTGCTCGGTGGTCCCGATGAGCGAGCTGACGTCACGATGACCCAGTCGACGCGACCGCTCCGGGTCGTGCAATGGACCACCGGCAACGTCGGCAGACGTTCGGTGATCGCCGTGGCGGCCAACCCGGGACTCGAACTGGTCGGCTGCTACGCGTGGGCCCCCGACAAGGTAGGCCGCGACGCCGGCGAACTCGCGGGCACCGACCCCCTCGGCGTGGCCGCGACCGACGACGTCGACGCGCTCTTGGCGCTGGGGCCCGACTGCGTCGTGTACAACCCGAAGTGGCCCGATGTCGATGAGCTGGTCCGGATCCTCGAGTCGGGCTCCAACGTGGTGTCGACCTCGGCCTTCATCACCGGCCACTGGCTCGGCGCCGACCGGCAACGCATCGCCGACGCGTGCGAGCGCGGTGGGAGCTCGATGTTCGGCACCGGCATGAATCCCGGTTTCGCCAACATGCTCGGCCTCGTATCCGCCGGCATCTGTGACCGGATCGACTCGATCTCGGTGCTCGAATCGGTCGATTCCACCGGCTACGACTCGCCCGAGACCGAGCTGAAGGTCGGCTTCGCTCGTCCAATCGACGACCCCGATCTGCACGAGATGACCCGCGACGGCACCGCCGTCTTCGGCGACGCCGTGTACCTGATGGCCGACGCGCTCGGCGTCGTACTCGACGACGTGCGGCTCGTCGCCGAGTACGCCCAGACCACCGAGGACCTCGATCTCGGGTCGTGGACGATTCCGGCCGGTTGCGTCGCCGGCGTGTCGGCTTCGTGGCAGGGCATCGTCGGCGACCGCGCCGTCATCGATCTGAAGGTTCGCTGGCGCAAGGGCCAGACCCTCGATCCGGACTGGCCAATCGAGCACGGCTACATCGTCGACATTCAGGGGATGCCGTGCGTGCGCACCAAGCTCGAGGTGTTCCCTCCCCGGGACTTCGTGGCCCGGAGCTTCACCGACTACATGGTGCTGGGCATGGTGATGACCGGCCTACCGGCGATCAACGCCATCCCCGCCGTCGTCGCCGCCCCACCGGGGATCGTCACCTACAACGACCTCCCCCTCGTCACCCCCGCGGGATGGGTAAAGCGTCCGTGAGCGACCTGGCATCGATCTACTTTCCCGATGAATCCGCTATCGCCAACCCGGCCGAACAGGCCGCCAAACGCGAGCTGGCCGCCGAGGTTCGCTCCCTTGTCGAACAGGTCCTGCTCATCGATGTCTCCCGGGTCACCGTCAGCGGCTTGGCCGACGCGAGCGCCACCGTCGAACGCGCGCGGGCGACGATCGAGGAGCTGCCCGGTCTCGACCGCGACGACCGCGACTCGTGGCCGGCTCAGGAGCACGGGCAGTTCGAACGGGGTCCGGTGAGCGGCCGCTCGAAGCCTCTGGCACCGCCGATGTACATCGAGCGCCACCCCAACGAGATCCGCGCCACGGTCGTGTTCAACGCCGGCTACGAAGGCGCGCCCGACCGGGTGCACGGGGGAGTCATCGCCGCTGCGTTCGACGACCTGCTCGGCTGCGCACAGCTACTGGCGCCGACACCGGGCCCGACCGGAACGCTCACCATCCGCTACCGCTCGCCGACGCCGGTGGGGCGCCCAGTCGAGCTGGTCGCGTGGGTCGACCGCGTCGAGGGCCGCAAGGTCTTCTGCGCCGGCACCGCCCGCGCACGCGGCGTGCTGCTCGCCGAAGCCGACGCCGTGTTCATAGGCAGCAGCGACAACGCCTCTGACAGGGCTGCCCGCGAGGAATGAGAATCTCGAACCGGCGGCGGCATTCGACTCACGTCACCCCGATGAGCGACTTGTGGCCGGCACGTAGACCCACGAGGGTTCGCTGCTGAACGGTTAAGGACGGTGCCGCGGGTGAAGCGGCGTGGGCATCGCCTGCACGGCCGGCAGGACCTCCTCGGCGAACAGCGTGAGGCTGCGCTCGGCGTTCTCCGGTGCCATCCCGCCATAGAAGAAGTGAACCACGAGCGTCTCGAGGCTGATCGCTTCCTGGATCCACTGGATTCGCTCGACCAGTTCGGCGGGCGTGCCGACCAGCGTCGAGTTGGGGCCCTTGTTCGTCTTGAGCTGGCCGACGTCGGCTTCGCGATGAGAGGCGTAGTGCTCGTATCCCGGCACCCGAGCATCGAGCGCGCTGTTCCACTCGAAGTAGTGGTTCTGTGCCGCCTGCACCTGGTTGCGGACCCATTGCCGGCCCTCCTTGGCCTCAGCGGACGTCTCGGCGCAGTACATGTACAGCATGGTCGTCGGCTGATCCGGCGCCAGGCCCAGCTCGGCCCGGGTCGTGTTGAACTCGAGTACCCGTTTGCTCATGGCCTCGATGTCGTCGTCGGACACGAACATCTGGCCCAGCCCGTTCTGTGCCGCCAGGCGGATCGACTTCGGCGTGTTGCACGCCACCTTGATGCGGCTGGTGAGGTCGCCTTTGTGGCGGGCCTGGGGCCGGATCGTCGTGGGCGGAATCGTGAACACCTCGCCGTCGAAACTGAACCGCTCGGCGCCGTCGGCGGCGCGTATCGCGTTGATCACGTCGTAGAAGTAGTCGTGCGATCGCTCGATCGGCACGCCGAGTGACCCGTACTCGTGGGTCGTCACTCCGCGGCCGATCCCGAGGTGCAGCCGGCGACCCTTCAACAAGATGTCGAGCATCGACAACTCGCTGGCCAGACGAACCGGGTTCCACCACGGCGCCACGATCACCGCGGTCCCCACATCGACGCGTGTCGTGCGGCCGGCCCAGTAGGCCAGGTACTGGAGCGGATTGGGTTGCATCGAGTACGCGCTGCCGTAGTGCTCGGTCGCCCAGATCGAGTCGTACCCGAGCGGTTCGACCAGCTCGCCGAGGCGCAGCGTGTTGTCGAAGTGCTCGTGGTCCGGTATCCGGGGCGGCTGCGAGTAGTCGCCGGCCAGCAGGCGCGGCCAGTCCTCCTGGTTGTACCCGGTGACCATCACACCAACGTGCATCGACTGCTCCCCGCAGTTGCCCCTCTCGGGTGTTCATTCGCTAGACGCGTACGGTAGCCACGTTCGCAGCCCAGTCCAGCAATCGCGCCGCGCTACCGCGTCGTGTGACCAGCGAGGATCCGCTTGGCTTCGTCGGCGACGGCCGAAGTACCGTTCTGGGCTCGTATCGGCTCGGCCATGACCGCGGCCCGAGCGGCGTGATCGCCGCGGCCGGCCACGATGTGCCCGATCGCTTTCACCAGACCGCGCGGTCGTCGAACCCAGATGCCGGTGCCGAGCTCTCGCTGACGTCGTGCATGCACTATCTGGTCGAACAGGCACGGCACGATCACCGACGGGAGCCCGGCCAGCAGCGCCAGGCTGTTGGTCCCGTGGGCGCCCGAATGCACCACTGCCCGGCTCCGGGCGAGCAGCGGCTCCAGCGGAGCGAAGGCCCGGACCGCGTGGCGATCGCCAGCGAGCGCTCCTACTCGGTGGGCCAGCTCGGCATTCGACACGAGGAACACGCCCCGGCACCCGTTGTCGTCGAGCGCCGTCACCGCAGCGTCGAACACCTCGGGACGCGCCGATGCTGCGCTGGTGCCGAGGGTCACCACCACCGGGGGCTCGCCGCGGTCGAGGAACGCCACGAGTTCGTCGTCGAGGGTGCCTCCGTCGGGACCCGACCACGGCGTGAACCCGACGAGGCGGTAGTTGTCGGGCCAATCGGGCTGGTGATCGAGGTACACCGACGGGACCAATCCCAGGTTCGACGTGGGGGATAGGCGGCCGTCCATCAGATTCCAATCGTCGGCTGGCAGCCCGAGATCGCGACGGAAGTCGCGGAAGCCCGCCGCGCACGTAACGCGATCCGAGACCCTGGAGCGGGCCAGACGGATCATCGCCCGATTGACCCGCCGTCCCATGTACGGCATGCCGGCCATCGCGCTGTGCTCGGACAGGTTCAACATGGGGAAGAGGTCACCGACGATCACCGGCACGCCGCGCCGTTCGGACACCATCGAACCGACGAGCGACGCCGCGGGATGCGACACGAGCAGATCGGCATCGGCCATCTCCGCATCGAGGGCGCCGTACAGGGCGTCGAGGTCGGGGACGGTGAGCATGCCGAAGTAGAGCCTGGGCATCATGGCGCCCCCGAACCAGTTGCCCCACCGGTCGACGTACGCGGCGTGCCGGTCGAGCATCACGGGCCCGAAGTCGGTACCCGAATGGGCGCACCGGAACGGCTCGCCGGCAAACAACGGATGGAACTCGCGCGGAACGACGAACACAACGTCGTGGCCGCGCCGAGCCAGCTCGCTCGCGATCGGCACGTACGGGAACACGTCGCCGCGGTAGGCCATCGAGTACACGACGATCTTCGCCACTACGAGATTGTCGCGCCGACGCGCCTTCTCGGTTCGACAAACACTCGAATGCCAGCGGACACCGCCGACAGGACCACTGATCGCTGAGCCGCTACATGTCGCCGCGGGTTTGTTGGGAGGACCGATGTCCAAGCCGGTGAAGCTACCGAAGAAGGCGCCCAAGGCGCTCAAAGACTTCGTCGCCTGCACGGTCGACACGCTCGAGCTCGACCCGGCCGACACGTCGTGGGTTCCGACGCCGAAGGAGCTGGGCAAAGCCGGCTCGCCATCGGTGACGATCGAGCCCGGCGCGGAGCCCGGCGCGACGAGGGTCACGGCCAGCTGGCTCGGCGGGGTTGCGTCGGTCAGCCTCGACATCTCCGTCGTCGACGGGCAGCTGACCGTTCGGGCCAACGGCGCGCTCGGCGAAGCGCTCCAGGGCGAGATCGACGAGTGGGCGCGATCGCTGAACGATGCTGTCCGCGAGGCGGGCAAGCAGTTCGAGTCGGTGACGATCGTCGGTGGCAAGGCGCGGATCACCAAGGCCCGGATCGCGGTCCCGCCCCCGGCCCAACAAGGCGTGGTCCCGACGCCGACACCCGCTCCGGCCCCGCCACCCCCGAGGACCACGCCGACGCCGCCCACCCCGCCGCCTACCCCTCAGCCCGCTCCGGCCACCGAGGAGAAGTCCGGGTGCCTCAGCTCGCTCGGACTGCTCTTCATCGGTGTGATCGGCGCCGGTGCCATCGGCTTCGGGCTCTGGCAGATCATCGGCGACGACGGTGGCGACAACGAGACCGCGGCCACAACGACGATCGCGGCCGAGGTGAACACGCCGCCAGTCGACGACGCTACGACGACCACAGCGCCGGTTGTCGCGATCCCGGCGTGCGACGCCGTCTCCACCGATGGCTCCTCCGTGGGCCAGGTGCCGCCGCGGGCCGCCGGTTCACCGGTTTGGGACGACGGCACGCTGTTCGCTGCGTGCGCCGGGGGCCCGGGCACCGACCACGCCGCCTTCCTCTTTCCTGGTCCCTTCGAGGCTCCAGCGGTGTTCGCTCCCGGCGGCAACCCCGGCGTATCCCACAACGGCTCGGTTCCCGACGCAGTGACCGGCCAGCAGGGTCTCTCGCAAACCGACCCGTTCTTCTTCACCAGCCTCACCAGCTCGTCGTTCCGACTGATCGCCGACTGCAACGGCAACCAGTCGACCGCCGATGCCACCCCCGACCCCTCGGGGATCGTGATCTTCAATCTCCCGCTGTACTCGTTCGGCCAGTGCTCGGCCACGAGCCTGGTCGCCACCTCGCCCGACGACACGACGTTCGCGCTTCCGACAACGCTGGTCGGCATTGGTGGCCAGTGGCAGATCACGAGCGCCGAGCGCGATCCTGCTGCCGGAATCCAGGCCCTGTTGGACTCACTCGGCACGGCTCGCCTCGCGGTTGACGCGTACTGGGATGAAGCGGTGTCTCGTCTCATCGCGGCCGATGCGCTCGTCAGCGGCCGCGACGATCTGTTCGGCTCCGGCTGCGTGAGCGTGGCGCCCGTAGTGCTTCCGCCGCCGCCGGGCTGCCCGTTCACCGGGGCGCCGCTCACCATCCACACCGTGTCGTCGGGAGCGACGGCGTTCGGTGCGCCGCTCCAACTCCACTCGGGTTTGATCTCCGGCGGACTCGATGTCGACCTGCATGACCTTCTGTTCGGCGACAGTGGGATCATGCGTTGCGGGCCGACGCCGGTCGGGTTCCAGGGGTGTGCCGACGGTAAGCCCGATTTCTTCGACTCGTTCGCGGCCATCAGCTTGGTCACCGGGGATCCGGGAACACCGTTCGGAGGCCTGTCGGGTGCGGGGTCGATCGAGCTGGCCAACGGCACCCGGTTCGAGATCGGTATCGGAGCCGATGCTGTCGACGTGACCGCGTCGCAGAACGGGGCGGCGATCGACTCCAACGCCGTGGCCGTCGTCCGCGGCCCGCTGGTCACCCTCATCGTCCCTGGTGGCGAGCTCGGCGCCGATCCGTCGTACCGGCTCAGCCCGGATGGTCCCTTCACGGCGATCGACACCACCGTCGCCCCGTTCGGCGCGCCGTCCCCGCCCGAGCCCGAGTCGATCGATACCTTCCTCGCCGCGCTGTCCGCGTCGTTGTCGTCAGGCGACACCGCGTTCGCGCTCGACCGCCTGCACCCCCAAGTGCTCGACTTCTTCCCGACCGAGTGCCCCGACCACCTCGTCGGCATCGTCGACCCCACGTTCAACCTCGAGGCGATCGAGGTGGGCGCCGTCGGGCCGTTCGAGTACCAGGTTCGAGACGGCCGGACGGCCTCGGTGCCCGGCGCCACCACCGTCCGCACGTCGCGCACCGACAACGGCCAAGTCCGCGAGATCGAAGCCCACTTCGTGCTCGGCGACGACGGCGTGTGGCGCTGGCTCACCGACTGCACGCCCACCGATCCCGTTACCGGTTGATCTCCCGCACCACGCCGTCCCGGGTGACAGCGCAGCTACTGCGAATGTGTTCGCTCTCGACGCGTCGGTGCGGGGACCTCGACCGAGTCACTTTGTCCGGTTGTCGAGGATCGACCACGGCGAGCCCAGGTCGCGACAGCACTGGCACCGAGAAGCATCACAGCGATGGCGGCCGCCAGCCCGATGAACACCCCAGCGGTCACAGCCACACCGGCGGTGAAGCCGAGCGCGGCGATGATCGGCGGCGCGCAACACGCGACGCACGCCGCGGATACGAACCCACCTCGGGCAAGCACCTCACGAACGTTCATGCCGCGATCCCGACGAGCGCATCGAGCAGCGGTCGGGCATCGTCAGGTCCGGTCACGTCGAGCGCGACCCCCGCTGTATCGATCGTGATCGAGAAGGTGAAGAATCGGCAGCAGTCGTGCTCGATCGCGGCCAGCGCAGCGAGAGCCACGACATCGACGCCGGGTTCGAACCTCAAGCGGACACCCCTGGGGATCGGTTCGCGACCGGCCGCACGATCGGCAACCGATCGCCACCGGTCGACGCGACCGTCGCGTCGATCTGGTGACAGCGTGCAAGCGATCGCCGGGCCATCGCCCGTTGGCCGCCTCGCGACCACAGCGACCGGGGCGCGGTCGACCACGCATCCGCAGGATTCGTCGCACGGCCCGTCGGGCGTGTGCATGGCAAGGTCCTCCGCCACCCGCCGCAGCTCACTGGTGAACGCGATCAGCTCCGCTGTCTTGGCCTGCGCGCCGGAGATCTTGGCTTCGACGAGGTCGCGCAACCGGCCCTGGGCCGGTGCGCACTTCTCGCGACGCAGCAGCGACATCACCTCGGTGATCTCATCGAGGGAGAGCCCGAACCCCTTGGCCCGACCGATGAACAGCAGCTGCTCGACGTGGCGGTCGTCGTAGCTGCGATAGCCCGACCCCGTGCGCTGCGGGCGAACCAGACCGGACCTCTCGTAGAACCGAAGCGTGGATGCCGGGAAGCCTGTTCGTCTGGCGACCTGGGAGATCGAGTAACCGTTCATGCCCCCACCGTAAACCTTGAACCCAGGTTGAAGGTCAAGCGCTCGCGGCACTCACGGTGCCCCCGCAAGTGCATTGTGGGTCGCGTCGCGTGGGCCACGGGCCCGGCGGATTATCGCCGGGCCAGGCGGCACCGTGGGCCGTAAGGGACTTGAACCCCTGACCCCCTGCGCGTCATGCAGGTGCTCTAGCCAACTGAGCTAACGGCCCCGAATCTGGAGCGTAGCAGCCGTCCCGGGCGACGCGGCCACCAGATCAGCGATCGCCGCCGAGCCCCCAAGGCGATCCTTCGAGCAACGCCAGCACCACCAAGACCAGCCCGGCAACGCCGACGAGCCATAGGCCCGCACCCATGGAGATGTCGATCTGTGCGAACTCGTCGGCGTCGTTGGCCACGTCGAGCGCGTCGATGGCGAACACCGCGAGCGCGGTGAGCCCGCCGAGCAGTATGGCGAGTTTCACGAACAGGTGCCGGACCCGCGCCGCGACCAAGCCCCCGACGCCGGCGACGGCTATGCCGGCGACCAGCGTGATCGGCCCGTCGTCGCGATCCCAGCCCTGCTGCGACACGTCGACCGGTTCGCCGATTCGCACCCAGGTGAGGAAGGTCGCCAGTACGAGCACCAGTCCGGCCCCGACGACGAGCCCGGCGATCACGACGTCACGGCTCCCCTGACGGGCCGGACCCGGGGCGGCGGGCGGGGCGGGCGGCCAGATCGTCGGCGGCTCGGCGCCCATCTCCACCGGCGGCCGGTCGGGGTACTGAGCGGCCGGCGGTCGGTGGCCGAGGGCAACTTCGCCCGGCGACGCCGACGCGACCAAACCGCCGGGCGTGGCCCCGCCCGTCCAGCTGCCGTGATCCGCGGCCACAGCGGCGACGGGCTCGACGCCCCAGTGCCGGCGGTACGCCTCGTCGGGGTGACGTTCGGGCGGGTACCAAAGACCGTCGGACGCCACCCACCAGCCCGGCCCCACGGAGAAATCACTCATCGGCGTGACCCTACTGTGGGCCGAGCGGCTCCTGCCCACCGCGGGGCCTGGGAGCGATCGAGGCACGGCCGACAGGCACGGCCGCGGTGCAGAGCGCCGGGCGGGATTTGAACCCGCGACTGTACGGCTTTGCAGGCCGCTCCCTTGGGCCGCTCGGGCACCGACGCACGCTTTGCAGCAGGGGGACATGGTAGCGCCGCCCCACACGTGCCACGATGCCACGGTGAGCAACGCGTCCCGCTCCCCTCTCGAGCTGCTCGGCCGGATCGGTCACGACGAGCGCCAGCTCGCTCCCGGGCTCCGCCTGGTCGAGGCGTACACCATGGGCGGGCTGCTCCAGCTCCTGTGGTCGGGCGACCCGACGGCCGAGGACGTGGTGATCTGTTGCCCCGGTGCCATGGGAGGTCTGCTGGGCCCGGCCCGAGGCCTGTTCCTCGACCTCGGTCGGGAGCTGGCCGAGCGAGGCGTCGGCGTCATAACCGTCGACTACCGGAGACCCGACTTGCTCGACCGCTCCTACCTCGACGCCGTGGCCACCTTCGACTGGGCGGCGCGCCAGGGCGCGCGCCGTGTCGTCTACGTCGGCCACAGCTTCGGCGGCGCGGTCGCTATCCAGGCGGGCGCGACGGTTGGCCCGCTCGCGGCCGGGGTCTGCACGCTGTCGACGCAGAGCGCCGGCTGCGAGAACGCCGCGGCCCTGGCCCCGACTCCCCTCCTTCTCCTCCACGGCGACCGGGACCAGGTCCTCACCGCCGACAACAGCGCCATGGTGCAGATGCTGGCCGGCTACGGCGATCTCGAGATCCTGGCCGGCGGCGACCACGGCCTCGCCACTGTCCGCGACGAGACGTTCGACCGGGTCCGCGGCTTCATCGACCGCTCGTTCGACGATCACCGGTCAGCGACATCGTGAGCTCGAGTCGCCGGTTCGCCTGGCCGAGCCGCCGGTCTCGACCGAGGCCGTTCCTCAACCTGCCCCCTCTCGTCGGCGCCGACTGGCCTCTCGCACCCGGCGACCGGCTCATCGCCGTGCTCGTCTACGACGGCGTCACCAGCGCCGAAGTCGAGGTGACCGCGGACCGCCTGTGTGCCGGGACCGGCGCTCGCGCGGTCCTGGTCGCGACCCATCGGGGGCGTCACCAGGGGATCGAGCCGGTGCGAGACGTGATGGCCGCGGCCGCGATCGCCGAGGTGCACCGGGCCGACATCGTCGTGGTCCCCGGCGGCGTCGGGTGGCGCGCCCAGGCCGAGCAGGCCGAGGTACGCACCTGGCTCCAGGCCCTGGCGCCCGAAGCTCGTGGCGTGCTCGCCCTGTCGACCGGGCCGCTGGTGCTCGCCTCCGCCGGTTTGCTGGCGGGTGTCGAAGCGGCCTGCCACTGGTTGGCGGCCGACGACCTGGCCCGCCTGGGTGCGCGCCCCGCGGCCGGCCGGGTGGCCGCGTCGCTCGACGAGCGCCTGGTGACCGCCGCGGGCGCGGTATCGGCCGAAGCCGCGTGCGCCCGGCTGATCGATCGTCTCCAGTGGGGCCGCTGACGCCTTCACGGATTCTGCACGGATTTCCTATCATTTCCGGTTGACGAACGTATGCTCGTAACCTATAATGATCTTCATGTTCTCACCGTCCGGAGTGGCCGACGAGCTGGAGCGCTTCGACATTGCGTCGGCCTCCGCCGTCGAGCTCCGGCGGGCGCTCGGGCACGCCGCCAGCCTCCGGTCCTGGCTCGAGGCGTGCGAGACGAGGATGCTGAACCAACTGCAGCGCCTCACCGACGACGCCGCCGGCCAGTTCGCCGATGTCACCGGGGTGTCCTCGAAGCAGGCAAGAGCACGATTCAAGCGCGCCGGCGCGCTGTCACAACTTCCGGCCACGCTCGACGCGCTCACCACCGGTGCCATCACGCCCGAGCACGCCGACACGATGGTCGCCGCCGTCGCCAACAACCCGGCGGTTGCACCGGATATCCGTTCCAACGAGGCGTCCCTGCTCGACGATTGCGGCACTGTCGATCAGCTCACCACTCGGCTACGCGAGTTCGTCACCGCCAATGACGGCGATCCCAATGCCAAGGCGATGCGGCAACGTCAGCGGCGCAAGGGATCGTTCTGGGTGGGCGAGGACGACATGGAATGCTCACGGTTCGACTTGCCGCCGGTCGAAGGCGCCGAGGTCAAACAAGCGATCGTCGACGAGGCCAAGCGCCTGTGGCGACAACAGAACAACGCCAATCACGACCCGGGCGATAGCTACGTCGAGCGCCACCACGCTCACTACCTCGCCGACGCGCTGGTCTCGCTGATCCGCAAAGCCACCGGCCGAGCCGAATCCGGCGCCACCGGTTCGAGCGGGGGTGGCCGACAGACGGGCTTCGGCGGCATCGGCGTAGTCGCCGTCCACGCCGTGGGCGCGATCACCGACACGCTCGAGGCTCGCGGCGTCGACACCCGCCTCGCCGACGGTACGCCACTCCCCGTCGAGACGCTCCGGCGGCTCGCCTGCATGCACGGGATCATGCCCGGCCTCGTCGACGACTTCGGAGCGATGCTCTACCTCGGCCGTCGAGTCCGGCTCGCCACACCGGCACAACGACTGGTCCTCCAAACGATGTACCCCGGGTGCTCCCTCTGCGGGACCGATTGGTCCTGGTGCGACGTCCACCACATCGAGCCGTGGGAGCTCGGGGGGCTCACCGACCTCGACAACCTCGCTCCGCTGTGCGACGCCCGCTGCCATCCGCTGGTCCACGAAGGCGGGTGGACCATCACCTCGCCCCGGCTCGGCGTGATCGAGATCTACGCACCCGACGGGCACCTCCAAAAACGTGTGCTCGCCCAATCCCACGCTCCACCCCGCGCCGCCTAACCGGCGCGGGACGCGCGGCGCGGCGCTTGGCGCCAAAGCAGGCAACAACGAGGCTCGACACCTAGGAGACTGCTGAGCAACGGTGTTTTGGGGTCGGCGTTGCTGGGTGTGGCGGCTGGGAGAGCGGGATCTGGGGATGCGCTGGTGGTGTCGGGCGTGGTCGACGGAGCCGAGCGGGTCGCTTGAGTGGTCCGTGGGTCTCGGTCGACCGGTGTGGGACACCGGCTCGTCGGCGGCGGTTGGACGCTCAGGCTGGTGGGGTGATAGTCCGGTTGCCGTTGTGGGTGAGGCCGAGCGCGAGGAGCCGTTTCAGGTTGACCGCGGCGCAACGGTGTGACCAGCCGAGCCGGTTGCGTTAGATCCCTCGGTAGCGGAGCCGCCGGTGGTTGTCCTTGACCAGCCAGGCGATGGTGCGTTCGATCATCGGCCGGTGTCGCCGATAGGTGTCGGCGAGCACGCGAGCTGCGGCGAGGAGCCGGCGGTGGGGGTGCAACTGTGATGATCCGGCCGTGTGCCGCGGTGGTGCACCTCGGTCGGAATGGACAGGTAGCGCAGTGGGCCCCGAAGCGGGCGGAACCGGATCGGGTGATCGTGACGGTGATGTCTTCGGGACAGGTCACGGTGCGGGCGTCGAGGTCGAAGTGGAAGTGGAAGTCGTCGAGTGAGTAGCCGCCCGCAACCGCGGGGGTGAGCGGCTGGGGCTTGATCACCGGGGCCATGCCGCGCTCTTCGAGGTGGGCGCGGAACTCTCCAGCGCTGTACGCGGAGTCGCCGAGGATCTCGGTGCCGGCCGGTTCATAGGCGATCAGATCAGGGGCGGCTTCCGCGTCGCTGGTGTTGCCCGGACCGATATCGCACGCGCTGACGAGGCCGGTGTCGGGCTCGGCGGCGACATGAGCTTTGTAGCCGTCGCGGTAGGCGCGCCGGGTCTTGTGCGCGTGCCGCGACTGCGGATCGACCGTCTCGATGACCCGGTCCTGGGCGGCGCCTCGGGTGATGCGCCACGGGCCGGGCCGGTCGCCGGGCTCGACGTCTTGACCGGCCACCAGCGCCAGCAACGCCACCGCGTCAGCCTGCTTGTCGGTGAACACGGTTCCATCCGTGACAAGGTCCTCGCTAGCCCACACCAGCTCGTTGGCGTCATCGACGAGCTCAGACACCAGCCGGTCACGGTCCGCGGGGTCGTCCCAGTCATACGGTGGGCGGCCCGGCTCCAAGTTGTGTTCCCGCACCCACACCGCGGCGAGCTCGGGGATCAGCTTGCGGACCCGGCGGATCTGGGTGGCCAACATCGTGACCGTGTCCTGGCGGTCCACCGCGTCGTCGAGCACGGTCGAGTCCAGTGCCCGTCGCGTCTTGCCCGACAGGACCTTGGACTCGTCGATCAGCGTCGCGACCGCCTAGAAGATCCGCTTCGGGCGGTCCGACTTGTTCAACTTGTTGCGCCACAACACCCCACCGTCGAGTGGAACGCCTCGTCGGTCAACGCCAGACCCGTCGCCGCCTTCCACGCGATGTTCGTCTCGAGTTGTCGGACCGCGTCGCGATCCGACAGGCCCTCCAACGCCTGCAGGACCATCACCGTGGCGATCACATCAGCTGGCACCGAAGGGCGGCCCCGGTTCGTTGGGAACAGGTCCGCGAACATGTCGTCGGGGAACAAACGGTGCCGGTGCTCCGCCAAGAACGCGTGCACCGATCCCTCAGGCACCAGATGCGCGCACAGCAGCGGCATCGAGCAGTTCACGATCCGGACCAGAAGAACCCTGCATCCCGCCATTCTTTTCGATCCGCACCAACTTCGCGAATCGAGCCACCCGCGCGCCGATTGCTCAGCAGTCTCCTAGAGCGGTCTAGAGCGCCTTTAGGAAGCTGATCAACCCGGGGAAGTAGTGCTCCGGGTCATCGAACTGCGACAGGTGGCTGCCGTCCGGGCAGTGCAGGTAGCTGCCCTCGGGCAGCTGTTCTGCCATCCAACGCATGTGCTCGGGGTCCATGGTGTCGTGCGTGGCTCCGATAACAAGCGTAGGTACGTCGATGTTCTCGAGATCGCGCGAGCGGTCCCAATCCTCCAGGGTGCCGCTGAGGCCGAGCTCGCTCGGTCCTTGCATGGGCACGTAGATCGATGGGTTGATGTGGCCGAGCGAGCGCAGGACGGGGTCGGGCCAAGTTCCAAGCGGCATCCGGCAGACATGCAGGACGTAGTGGTGCTCCTTGAGTAGTTGCTCGTACCTCGGGTCGTCAGTGGTGGCGTCGGCCTCGAACTGCTTGATCTCCTCCAGTACCGCCTGGTCCATCGCCGGCATGAGGACGTCGTGGGCGTAGGCGTTGTAGAGCTGAGCGCTCGACATCATGTTGGAGATCACCAGGCCCTTGAGGTGCTCCTGGTGATGGACGGCGTACTCCATGGCAAGGATCCCGCCCCACGACTGCCCGAGGAGTACGAAGTTGCTGCTGTCGAGACCCAGTGCCTGGCGGACCTGCTCGACCTCGTCGACGAACCGGTCGAGGTCCCACAGCGACGGGTCGTCGGGTTGGTCGCTGCGAAACGAGCCGAGCTGGTCGTAGTAGTAGTACTCGATGCCGGCGCGCGGGAACCAGCTGTCGAAGCACTCGTAGAGCTCGTCGGTCGCTCCTGGGCCACCGTGCAGCAGCAACACCTTGAGGTCGGGGTTGGTGCCCACCCGTTTTGTCCACACCCGGAACTCGCCGCTCGGCGTGCTGATCGGCACCATACGCGACCCGCCCGAGAGCACATCGCGTGGGTCCCATCCGGAGGTGTCGTAGTACGACTCAGGTGGTTGCGCCATCACGGCAATCTAAGAGACTGCTGATCACTGGCCAATCTCGGGGACGGTGGTTACCCAAAGTCCTCCACGATCGCCGTAGAGCGACGATCTCGAGACCCGCGCCGTCGGATGACCCTCGGCAGCACGGTTTCGAAGCATCGCATGGACGCGGCCCGACCAAATCAGCAGTCTCCAAGGCGGCGACCGGGCGTCAGGCCCGGCCCGGATCGCGCCACATCGGGCGCAAGCTGAAACCGGCGTCGGGCACGTCGACCGCGCCGATCTCGCGGAACCCCAACGACCGGTACAGCGCCAGGTTGGCGTCGTTCGTCGAGGTCAGCGACGCCGGCCAGGTCTCGGCGTCGCACACGTCGAGGGCCTGTGCCAACAGCGCCCACCCGACGCCGCGGCCCTGAGCGTCGGGCTTCACCCCGACGTACACGCAGTGGAAGCGGGGCTCGTCGGGGATCATGGCGCCGCACTGGCCGATCACGCCGAGCGCCGCCGCCGCCCGATCGCCGATGTGCTCCCCGAGGAGCGACACCGCCATCGTCACCTCCTCAGGTTCCGGGAAATGGCACCCGGGGGGGATCCAGGCCACCGCTCCGGCACCGTCGCCGCTACGGAACGTGTGCCCCCTCCGCATCGCCCGCCCGAGCACCAGGTCGAACCAGGCGGCAGGCGCCGCCGGCCAGAGATCCTCGGAGGGGAACAGCCACCGGAACCAGGGATCGTCGGCGAACGCCTCGACCATCACGTCCACCGCCGAAGCGAGATCGTCGTGGGTGACGTGGCGAGCAACGATCATGGCGAGTCCTCGTCGTGGATCACCAGTGGTTCGTCTCCCCCGCCGCTGGATCACGCGTCGAGCTCGGCAAGAACCGCGCCCAGGGCCTCGATCGAGGACCGGGTGATCGGGTCGACGACCAGCTGCGCGTGAGCGACACCCGCCCTGGCGAACGCGCGTAGCTGATCGGCCAGCTCCGCCGGCGACCCTCGCAGCGGCGCGGCCTGCTCCGCGTGCCCCATCAGCCGACCGGTCCCGCCCGGCAGCTGCACGTAAACCGCCGCGGTCGCCTGAACATCGGCCACGGAGCGGCCGGCCGCGACCACCGCCTCGTCGATGCGGGCCTTCACCGCGGCGAAGCCCTCCGGACTGTTCCCGTAGTCGCTCCACCAAACGTTCCATGCCGACACGTGCGGCAACGTGATCGAGAGCATCCGAGGCCGGATCGATCCAACCATGAGCGGCGGACCACCCGGTCGTGACGGTGGCGGATGGATGACGCAGCCCTCGACCTGGTTGAACCGGCCGGCGTAATCGACGGTCTCCCCTCCGAGGAGCCGGCGGACGATCGCGAAAGCCTCCTCGAACCGGCTGACTCTTTCGTCGAACGCGAAGCCGAACGCTCGGTACTCGCGCTCGTTCCACCCGGCACCCAGACCGACGATCAGCCGGCCGCCGGAAATGGCATCCACCGTGGCCGCTTGCTTGGCGAGCATCGTCGGGGCGTGAAAGCCCGTGGAGGCCACCAGAGGTCCGAGAGCGACCCGCTCCGTCGACGCGGCCAACGCGGCGAGCGACGTCCAAACCTCCCACGGCCCACGAACACCCACCGGCAGGTCGTACAGGAGATGGTCGCCCAGCCAGACGGAATCGAAGCCGACGGCTTCGGCGGTACGCGCCATGGCGATCAACTCGTGGAACGGCACCTCCCATTCCACCTCGGGAAGCTGAACGCCTACCGCGAGTGGTCTCACGACGGCGAGGCTAGCCAACCTCGCCGAACGGGGCCCGCGGCGACGCCAGCGGATGAGGCGCAACGCGGGTCCCGGCGTCGCCGGCCCGGGTGGTCTATCGGCGCAGGCCGAGGTAGCCGGCGGCGCGGTCGGCCACCCCGTCCCAGCTGTCGGTGGCGACCATCGCCTGCCGGGCCGTGGCCGCCTCGGGCGACCGATCGGCGAGCGCTTCCCGCACCGCCGCCGCGAACTCGTCGGCACCCCGCGCTTCGTGGACGAGATGGCGGTACGGCGCCAGCTCCGGGAACGGCGTCGATACGACGGGGAACCCCAGCGCGAGGTACTCCTTGAGCTTGATCGGGTTACAGCGCTCGATCCACTCGTTCTGGAGCCACGGCATGATCCCGACGTCGAACTGGGCGGCGAACGGCGGGAGATCGGCGTAGGCAACCGCGCCCAGGTAGGTCACGTTGGGTTCCGCGAGCAGCGCGTCGATCGACATGTTCTGAGGCCCGATGACGAGGATCGTCGCGTCGGCCAAGGCGCGCGCCACCGCGACGAACAGGTCGAGGTCGATGGTGTTCTCCCGCAAGGCGCCGTAGTAGCCGATGATCGGCCGCGCCAGGGCGGCGATTGAGTCGGGCACCGGGGCGGTCGGCCGGGCGGCGGACGCCGTGGCGAAGTGCTCGTAGTCGACGCCGTGGCCGAGGTACACAGAGCGGCGCACCTTGGCCCGCTCGCGATCCATCAGCTCCTGGTTCACGTACAACACCGTGTCGCTCGCCGCCAGAAGGTCGTCCTCGAGCCCGGTGATGAGGTCGCGGTCCACGCCCGGGAACGCCGCGAAGTCGTCGGAGCGGTTGAACACCAACTGGGTGAAGCGCCGGCCGAGCACCGCCGGAGCCGCCGTCGGCACCGTGACCCACGCCGAAGGGCGACGCAGCTTGATGAACCGGCAGACCAGCGACACCTGGGTGCGCACGAGCCAGCCGTTGATCCGCAGGGCGCGGGGCGTGAAGCGCGGCAGGAACAACGGCGACAGCACCCACATGCCCGACGGGTCGCGCCGCAGACCCCGGAGCGTGCTCTTCAGCTTGCGCAGATACCGCTTGAACGGGATCTCGGTGCGGCCCGGCACCGGGGTGCGCATCCCGATGCTGTTGACCCACAGCACGGTGGTCGTCTTGGCCAGGCGCACCATGATCTGGCCCTCGCTGTGGCCCCGGTTGTGATACCACCAGTCGATGCCGGCGAAGCACACGATTCCATCTGGCTCGCCGCCCGGCGAGATTCCATCCATCAGGCCTTCACCAGCCGGTCGCCGAGCTGGTCGGCATGGCTCGCCATCACATTGCGGGTGTCGACCACGAGCTGCGCCGACCGGGCGACCAAGGCGTAGTCGACGGTCGAGTGGCCAGTCGCGATCAGCACCGCGTCGTACCCGGCGACCGCCTCCTCGGTCAAGGTGATCGAACGCATGCCGAGGTCGTGGCGGCGCACCGGCAGAGCCTCGGGCACATGCGGATCGTGGTAATCGACGGTGGCGCCTCGATCCATCAGCAACTCGATGAGCTCAAAGGACGGCGACTCGCGTGTGTCGCCGACGTCGGACTTGTAGGCCAAGCCGAGCACCAGGACCCGGGAGCCTCGCACCGGCTTGCCGTGATCGTTGAGCCCGTGCGCCAGCCGGTCGACCACGTAGCCGGGCATGCGGCCGTTCAACTCGCCGGCCAGCTCGATGAAGTGGACGGGCTGGCCGACTTCGCGAGCGCGCCACGACAGGTAGAAGGGATCGATCGGGATGCAATGCCCGCCGAGGCCGGGACCGGGGAAAAACGGCATGAACCCGAACGGCTTGGTCGCCGCCGCCTCGACGACCTTCCACACGTCGATGCCGAGCTCGGTCAGCACGATCTTCATCTCGTTGACGAGGGCGATGTTGACGGCTCGGAAGATGTTCTCGAGCAGCTTGGCCGCTTCGGCGATCTCGGCGTTGTCGACCGGCACCACATCGGCGATACCGACCCGGTAGAGGGCGACGGCGAGCTCGCCTGACGCGTCGTCGAGCCCGCCGACCAGCTTGGGAATGGTTGACGTGCTGTGGCTCGACCGGCCCGGGTCCTCGCGCTCAGGGGAGTAGGCGACGAACACGTCGGTCCCGATCCCGAGCGACGCGTTGACGGGGTTGGCGGCGACGACAGCGTCCCAGAACTCGCGCCGGGTGGTGCCCGGGTAGGTCGTCGACTCGAGGATCACCAGCTGGCCGGGCCGCAGCACGGCGCCGATGTCGCGGCCGGCGCTCTCGACGTAGCTGAGGTCGGGCTCGTTGTGGCGACCGAGCGGCGTGGGCAGGCACACGATCACCACGTCGGGCTCGCCAAGGCGTCCCATGTCGGTGGTCGCGTCGAAGCGGTCGCTGGCGGCCAGCGTCTCGTACAACTCGGTGCCGAGGTGCGTCAGGTACGCCTGCCCCGCTTCGAGCATCTCGACCTTGGTCTTGTCGACATCGAACCCGACGACCCGCAGGCCCCCGTTGTGGAGGGCGTGAGCCAGCGGTAGCCCCACGTAGCCCAACCCGACCACGCCCGCGGTGGCCGTGCGGTCGGCGATCTTCTGGAGCAGCGCGCGGTGTCCCGGTGAACGGTCAGGCGTCGATGAAGGCACGGATGGTCCTCAGCAGTTCGTCGGATGCGTGATCGGAGATGGCGGCGCCACCGCCCAGGTCGGCGCCGCGGTCGAGCGTCGCCACCAGCTCGGCCTCGTCGAGAGCGGGGTACACACCGGCGCGACCACGGAAACGGTCGATGGTCGCGAGCTGATGGTCGTTGCGGGTCTCGCGCCGGTCGCCGCGTCGAGGGAAGACGATCACCGGCTTGGCGTGGCGGAGCGCGGTGAGGATCGTGCCCATACCTGCGTGGGACACGAGCAGGTCGGCCTCGGCCACGTGGCGCTCGAACTCTTCGGGCGTGAGGTCGTGGACCCACCGGACGTGCTCAGGCGGCTGCCCATCGGCGCCGATCTGAGCCAAGACGTCGTCGACCCGACCACGCTCGACCGCCCACCGGTCGACGGCGGCGACGAGCCGGTCGAACGGCATCTGCGAGCCGACCGACACGAAGATCGCCGAGGTCTTCCTCGGGGTTGCGGCCCCCGTATCGGTCACAGCACACTCCCCGCATAGACCGGGCCGTCGGGGCGAGCCAGCTCGGGCCACTGGGTGAGCACCAGGTCGGCGTGGCCGACGATCTTGGCGCCCGACATCGACAGCGTCTCGGCGTTGGCGATCGAATCCAGCCACACCGTTCGGGCTCGCAACAGCTTCCCCATCCGGATGGCCAAGAACCCCGGCAAGGCACCGGTGGACACGATCACGTGGGGCCGGCGCCGAAGGAGGATCGCAGCGAGCTGAACGGCGAGCACGACCATCCCCCACCGGTCCCAGCGGGTCGCATCGCGGACCACATGGAAGCGTGCTTCCGCGACCTCGTGCCGATACGCGGGCTGCACGGTCACCCACGTGACGTCGTGTCCTTCGAACGCCGGCGCGATCCGGCGGAGCTGGACCCAGTGACCACCGCCCGACGCGACGGCCAACACGCGGCGGGGCGACGACGGGGGCGAGAAGGTGGGCGAGGTCATGGCGGCGGGCGGCCGGGTGGGGCCACTCGTTGAGGATACGGGGCCGTCTCGGTACCGCCCATGAGACGATCGACCCGACAGGGCCGGTCAGACGGTCCCGATCGAGTCACGCCCTCCGAGGCTGAGTCGGCGACACCTCGACGATCACCAGATCGTCGGTGGCCAACAGGCGGTACGCCGTGCCGGCCTCGAAGTGCAACGCATCGCCGGCGACCACCTCGACGCTGTCGATCGACCCATCGCCGAACTCGAGTTGGAGCACACCCCTACCGTCCTGCACGAGCCAAGACTCGCCCGCCGCCCGCGACAGTCCGAGGCTCGTGGCGTGGTTGGCCCGGACGAACAGCACCTTGCCGACGAGCGACCCGGTGTCGGCCCACACCAATTCCAGACCCCACGCTCGGTCGACGCGCCGCACCCTGGTTCTCACCCGACGAGCGGCGGTTCCGGAGGCGCGGACCGACATCAAGGCACGACCGCGACCGGGACGCGAGCCCGCCGCACCACCGCATCGGCCACCGAGCCAAGCATCGCGTGGCCGCCGTGGCCGCGGGACCCGAGGACCAACAAGTCGGCACCGTCGCCGGCGTCGGCCACCGCGTCGGACACCCGGAGCGAGTTGATCAACCGAGGCGTCACGTGCTCGATACCGGGCACAGCGGCCGCGAGATCGACCGAGGCCCTGAGCACCCGGCCGGCCTCGTCGGCGGTCTCGGCGCCTCCAGCAATCGGAACGGCGCCTCTCGCGATGTGATCGCGGTGCCAGACGTGAACGACGTCGAGGTCGGCGTGCCACCGCGCCGCCTCGGCGGTCGCCCACTCCACTGTCCTACGCGAGTGCTCCGACCCGTCCACGGCAACGACGATTCGACTCATGGCTGCAACCTCCGATCGCGGCACCACGGTCGGGTGCCTCCGATCGCATCCTCACGCGTCGGCCTCGGCGCTCCAAGGGACCAAGGTCCCTGGCCTCGCCGTCTCGATTCCGGTTGTGATGTCCTCGCTCCGGGCCGCCGGTCCCCGTCCCCCCTCGGGCTTTCTGAACGGCCCGGAGCGAACAGTCCCGACCCCACAGCGAACCCCGAAAGCAGGTCTACGCCATGGCGACAGACACGCGGCCCGAGCCACCAGCGGAGTTGCCGAGATCCGGTACTGGGTCAGTCGTCGGCGTCGACGGATCCTCGGGCTCCCTCTGCGCCCTCGACTGGGCGGTGAGACACGCTGACCGTCTCGGTCCGGTTCGCCCGGTCATGGCGTGGCACTACCCGTGGGCGGTGTACACCCCGACCCCGTTCGGCGGACTCGCGGTCCCCCCCGTCGTTGACATGCAACGAGCGACCGAGGAGTCCCTCGCCAAGGTCCTCGCCGAGCACGGCACGACCGGGCTGTTCGACAGCCTGGTCGCCGATGGCGACGCCGCTCGAGTGCTGATGGACGCCGCCGAATCCACCGGTGCGGGGACGATCGTGGTGGGAACCCGTGGTCGAGGGGGTTTCGCCAGCCTGCTCCTCGGGTCGACGAGCGGCCACTGCGCCGAGCACGCCACGGTACCGGTGGTCATCGTGCCCGAACGGCCAGGTTCCCAGCCGCCCGCTTCCCGACCGGGGGAATCGTCGCGCTTCGCCGTGGGCATCGACGGCTCAGCCGCTGCCGAGCGGGCGCTGCGATGGACTCTCGACACCGCCCGCCCCGGGGATTCGGTGACCGCGGTGGCGGCGTGGGAGCTGGTCGTCGTGACTGGGTACGAGTCCTACGTGCTCGACACCGTCGATCTGTCCGCGGCCCGCGCCGAGATGTTGGCAACCACGATCGCCCGGGTCCGGCGGCCCGACGACGTGCCGGTCACGCCCGAGGTGCGCCACGGCGATCCCCGCGCCGTGCTCCGCGAGATGGGTGCCGGGGCCGATCTGCTGGTCGTCGGTGCCCGCGGCACCGGGACCCTCGCCCACCTACTGGTAGGGTCGGTCGCCCACTCCCTCGTCCGGCATCCCGAGTGCCCCGTCGCGGTCATCCCCGGCACCGACCGGGGCGACCATTCCGGTGCGGACAGAAAGGCGGGTCCGTGATGTTCGGCACCATCGTCGTACCGCTCGACGGGTCCGACGTGGCCGCCCGAGCTTTGGTGCCGGCGGCTCGCCTGGCCGAGCTATTCGACTCGAAGATCCACGTCGCCGGGTTCGCCACGCCACTCGTCGCCGAGGACTTGGCGGGCCAGATAAGGCGCCACGCCGCCGATGTCGACCCGCGCCGGCTCCAGACGACGGTCGCGATAACCAGCAGATCGGTCGTCGATGGGATCGCGGAGATCGTCGAGGGCGATCCCGGGAGCCTGGTGGTGATGTCATCGGTCGGCCACAGCCACACCGGGCGGGCTCTCGGCAGCGTCGGCGAGGCCGTGCTGCGACGACTCTTCGGCCCGGTCGTGCTCATCGGACCTACGTTCACTCCGGCCAGCTTCGCGCTCCCGGGCAAGCTGACCGCGAGCGTCGATGGCAGCGAGATGTCGGAGTCCATCCTCCCCGTCGCCGAGGCCTGGGCCCTCGCGGGCCATCTCGAACTCGAGATCGTCACGGTCATCGACCCCGACACCAGCCGTCAATGGACCGTCAACGCCGATCTGCCCAACGAGTCAGGCGCGGTATCGCGATTGGCCCGCCGCGCCGGGCAGGCGATCGGCCGACCGGTCGGCTACGAAGTGCTGCACCACCGCGACCCGGCGCGGGCCATCGTACGTTGGGCGACCGACACCGAGACCTCGATGATCGCCCTGTCGACCCACGGGAGCGGCGGGCTGTCGAGACTGGTGACCGGGAGCGTCGCCATGTCCGTCGTCCACCGGGCACCGTGCCCCGTACTGATGCTGCGACCGCCCCACCTCCGCGAGGTTTGACCGGTCGCCACTCACCGCCACGGGCTCGCCGCCCATCGCGGGGCTTGCTGAGCGTCGGGCGACAGGTGACCGATTGGGATGTCCGAACCACGCCGTCTCCCGCTCTTGTCGCCTTCGGCGACGGGCCGCTCGGGCCTCTAGCGTCCGAACATCGCGGTGTAGTCGACCCGGTGGCCGCGCCGTTCGAGCTCGGGTATCACCGACGTGCCGAGCAGCTCTATGCCCCGCATCACCTTTTCGTGCGGTAGCCGACCGAACTGCACGTAGCACAGCAACTGGTCGACGCCGGCCTCCTCGTAACGAAGGATCTTGCGCAGGCACTCCTCGGGCGTGCCGATGATGATCATGTCCTGCTCGGTGTACTTGTTGACGTCTACATTGCCTTCGAGCGCCGGCTTGAGCAGCGGGAATATGGCGTCCTTCTGCTCGTCGGACAGGTGCTTCATCTCCCACTCGAGGGTGAACTGCGCGAGGTGCTGGTACCACCAGGTGAGCGAGTCCCACAGGCCGTAGCCGGCGGCTTCGTCGAGGTCGTCGACACAGTGCACGAGCGTGTACGCGCCGACGCGGTCGTTCTTGAACGCGGTGATTGGCTCGACGCACTCGGCCTGGCCTTTCCGGTACAGGTTGATGTGGTTGGCCATGGCCGCGACGGGCTGCAGGAGGGCGAACGACAGGAGCCCGAGGCCGAGCTGGCCGGCCTTGTACGCCGACTGCTCGCCGGCGGCGGCGAGCCACGCCGGCGGGTGCGGGTCCTGGTAGGGCCGCGGGCACATGAAGCGCTCGGGGAAATCGATGTGCTCGCTCTTCCAGCTGAACCGTTCGTTCTGCCAGGCCCCGACGACGAACTCGACGCTTTCGCGCCACATCTCTCGCGAGCGATCGTCGGCTGGAACATGGAAGGCGAGCTGCTCGTTCGGGGTGGACCGCCCGGTGCCCCACTCGACGCGACCGCGGCTCAACAAGTCGACCGTGGCCACCTTCTCGGCGACGCGGATGGGGTGCTGGAACCCCGGCGGCATCAGCACCACACCGAACCCGAGCCGGATGTTCTTCGTCACCTGCGACAAGGCGCCGAGCACGACCTCGTTCGAGGGGCAGGCCGAGCGGTGCTCGCGGAAGTGGTGCTCGACCGCCCACACGGTCTGGAAGCCGAGGGTGTCGGCGAGCTTGATCTCCTCGAACGCCTCCTCGTACGTCGCTTGCTCGGCGTCCCTTTGGCCGTAGGGGAACGGCCGGTCGTACGGGGGGAGCTTGGGCTGGAACTCGTAGAGCAGGTCGAGCTTCACGACCGTGCCCTCCTCTCTGTTGGGGGTGTCGGTCGGTCGGGGTGCCGGCCTGTCGGGGGTGCCGGGCGGTGCGCCGCGAGAGTACGCCATGGCACCAGCGTGATCGGCCTGCGACATCTACGGTGTCGCCGAACCGATCCGCCGCCGGCCAGGATCAATCGCCAGACGGCACCCATGGCCGCCCGACACGGAGTACACCCATGACCACCAGTGATCCGACTCCAGTCCCCGACTACCTGAACCGGCTCCGACTCGACGGGCGCAGCTACGTGGTGGTCGGCGCCGGGCAGGGAATGGGCCGCCACACCTCCCACGCGCTGGCGCAGGCCGGGGCCGAGCGGATCGTGTGCGTCGACATCGACGGGGAGCGAGCCGTAGAGATCGCCGAGGAGATCGGTGTCGGCGTGCCCTGGGTCGGCGATTGCACCAAGCGGGCCGACGTCAAGCGGCTGGCCGCCGACGCCCTCGACGCCCTCGGCACGATCCACGGCTTCGTCGACATCGTCGGCATGGCCGGCTGGGCGGGTGTGCTCGACATCGACGACGACGCCTGGGACTGGCAGTTCGACATCGTGTTGCGCCACGCCTACCTGCTCTCCCAGGAGTTGGGCCGCGCGATGGTGGCGAGCGGCGGCGGCACCATGGTCTTCGTGGCGTCGGTCAGCGGCCTCAGCAGCGCCCCGATGCACGCCGGGTACGGTGCCGCCAAGGCCGGGTTGATGGCGTGGGTCAAGTCGCTGGCCCAAGAGCTGGGCCCGCACGGTGTACGAGCGAACGCCGTCGCCCCGGGATCGATCCGCACCCCTCGCATGGAGGTGGCGATGACCGACGAGGCCCAGGCCCAAACGGCCCAGGACACGCCGGTCGGGCGCATCGGGGTGCCACCCGACATCGCGTCGGCGGCGCTGTTCCTCACGTCGGACCTGTCGTCCTACGTCAGCGGCCAGACCCTCGTCGTCGACGGCGGCGTGACGATCAAGTTCCCCTTCCGCAACACCCTCGACTGACGTTCGTGGCCTCGGCGGCGCCTCAACCCAGGTTGACGTCCAATCGCCCGCAACTCGATGTGCCTCACGTCGCCTTGTCTCGCAGACCCGCCTCCCGTGCAACCTGAGCGGCTTCGTGGCGGTCGCGCACCTGGAGCTTGGTGAGGATGTTGGAGACGTGGTTGCGCACCGTCTTGGGGCTGACGACGAGCTTGCCGGCGATTGCCGTGTTGGTGTATCCGTCGGCCAGAAGGGAGATGACGTCGCGCTCGCGGTCGGTCAAGACGGGGAGGGGAGTCGAGGGGTTGCGGTCAGCAGCGAAGGCCCCGAGGAGTCGCTCCGCGATCCCGGGTCCGAAGATCGCCTCGCCGGCGGCGACCGCTTCGATGGCGCGCAGGACCTCCTGGCGTTCGGCGCCCTTGAGTAGGTAGCCGCGGGCCCCGGCGCGGATGGCGGCGAAGACGGCGTCGGCGTCGTCGGTCATGGTCAGGATCAAGATGGCGACGTTCGGGTGCGCGGAGGTGATGGCGCGGGTGGCGTCGATCCCGGACCGTCCGGGCATTTGCAGGTCCATGAGGATGACGTCCGGGACGAGCGCCGCGGCGAGTTCTATCGCTTCGGAAACGTTGGCGGCCTCACCCACGAGCTCGATCGTCTCGACTCGCAGCGCGGTGCGAAGTCCGTCACGAAAGATCGGATGGTCGTCGACGACGAGCACCCGGAGCGGGGTCATCGGCTCACCGGCAGGTGGGCGCGAACCGATGTCCCGCGAGGCTGCACCGGTTCGACGGTGAGTGTGCCGCCCAGCTCGCTGGCCCGTTCGCGCATCGAAACGAGGCCGACACCGATGGTTGATTCGTCGGGGATGCCGACGCCGTCATCGATCACGCGCAGATCCAAGCTGTCATCCTCCAACGTGAGCTCGAGTGTGCAGTGGCGAGCGCCGGCGTGTCGAACGACGTTCGTGAGGGCCTCGGAGGCGATGCGATACACGGCGACCTCGACCGCCGCGGAGAGCGACGCAACCTCGTCGGGCAGAGTCAGCGAGACGCGGAGGTTGTCGACGGCTCCGCAGATCGCACCGGCCTGCGCCCGGAGCGCCGCGATGAGGCCGAGTTCGTCGAGAGCGGGAGGTCGCAGGTTCTGGGTGACGCGGCGTACATCATCGACTACGAGCCGAAGCTGATGCTGGAGCTTCGCGGCAAGCTCCATCGCGTCTGTCGGGTTCGTCTCGATGAGCTCGGTGAGGACGTCGAGTTGCAACATCGATCCGGCCAACGTCGGGCCGATGCCGTCATGGAGCTCGCGGCGAAGACGTCGCCGCTCTTCCTCGCGGCTGGTCACCAGCCGGTGACGGGCGTGTTGCAACGCGTCGGTCACGGTCATGGCGTGCGCCACGGTCGCCGTCTGGCGGGCCACGTCTTCGAGCAGGTGCCTCTCGTCAGTGGTGAGGTCTTCGTCGTTTGAACGGTGACCGACGCGGAGTTGACCGAGACGCTGGTGTCGGTGCACCAGGGCGATCGTGCTCGCTCGGGCTGGTGGCGTGCCGTGCTGCGCGGAACGCCGAGGCGAACCTTCCGCGCTGAGCTCGATCGCGACGTAGGGCAGCCGCAGGGCCGTCGCCGTCGCTTCGGCGATGACGGCCAGCGTGGTTTCGAGGGCGACGCTGTCGTTGAGACGGGCGCCGATCTCGGTGAGCACGGTGAACGGTTCACTTCGCCGTCCGAACAGGAGGCGATCGACGCCGCGCTGGAGCCGGGCGCGCGGCGGTCCGAGCGCCATCGCTACCAGCGCGGCGGCAATTACCGCGGGCAGCTCGTCGGAGCCGGGCACCAAGACGCCAACCAGGACGGCGACCACTACGACCGCGGCGACCACCGCGGCGCTCAGAGCGACATAGGCGGCCGAACGGCGAAGGAACTCCCCGAGGTCGTACAGCCGATACTTCAAAATGCCGACCGCAATGGCGACCGCGGTGCCGAGCAGCCCGATGACCTGACCGCCGATCAGAACCGCATTGCTGCCCGGGACCGGGATGAGGATGGCGATGACGAGCGTCACGGGAATGACCGACGCGGCCGCCGCTACCAACCGCAATTGTTGGCGCTCGTCGCCGGTGGCGTGTCGAAACCGTTGCCCGGCGTCGATCACGGCCGCGGCGGCGAACGCGAGGACGACCAGCACGGCCAGAGCCGAGACCGCTGACGTTGCGCCCCGCAACGTCTCGATCCCAAGCGGGTTGGGAATGGGCCGCACTCCTACGGGCACACCGTCGAGCTCGTCGGGGGCGAATGCCTGGGCGGCGGCCAGCACTCCCAATGCCGCCACGGCGGCCCGGCCGAGCGCCCGCAGCGACCCGCGCTCGATCCGCCCGGTCGGGAACAGGGCGATCACGAACGGCAGCAGCCCGATCGTCGGAACCGCCAGCCAAGTCGCAAACCATGCGGCGCCAGCGCTACACGGGATCGAACCCGGCTCGGTGCGCAGGCCGTAGATGGCCCACCCGTGAAGCAGGATGTAAAGGCCGCCGAGGACGCCCGTTGACCCGAGCAGCCAGCCCACTGCGTTGGTCGGCCGCCGCCACACCAGGAACAGCCCGACCAGTGGAAGCGACAAGAACGCCCAGCGGAGGGCCTCGTCTTCAGCGACGGCCGGTGCGTTGGCACGGCTCAGACCGACACCGACGGCCGTGGTGCCCACGATCGAGGCCAGGCCCACCGCCGCGAGCACCCCTGACCATCGCGTCACCCACGCCGCTTGCACGGTCCCAGCATGGTCGCAGAACCCCGCCCTGTCATGGGACAGACCATCCCGACCGCGACGGGACGGCCTGCCCCATGACGACGGGACCCCGAGCAGTGCACGCTGAAGGAGATATCTCACCAACCCCACCGGAGGTTCCCATGAACACACTTCGTCCCATCCAGATCATCGGGGCGCTCGTCGCCCTCGCCGTCGCATCGTTTGCCGGCTCGGCCCTGCTCGACCAGCACGCCGACTGGGGTGATCCCCGCCAGGCCGCCGCGAACTCCCTCTGGATCATCTTCCTCCTGTCGGTGCTCGCCCTCATCGTCGTCGGCGTCCGCGTCGTCGTCCGCCGCCGCACCGCCACAGTCCGATGAGAAGGACCGGCCTGCCGTGGCGATCGCCCGGTGTGGCGGCAGGTCGCAACGGTGGACGTCAACCGGCGGCGAGCGCTCTCAACTCGTCCTTGACGACTTTGCCAGTGGCGTTGATCGGCAAGGCCTCGATCACCTCGACGCGGCGGGGCACCTTGTAGTTGGCCATGCGCTCGCGACTCCAAGCGATGACCTCGCCGGTGTCGATCGTCGCGCCGTGTTTGGCGACGCAGAACGCCATGCCGACCTCGCCCATGCGCTCGTCGGGGATGCCGATCACCGCCACCTGGCCGATGGCGGGGTGCCCCAGCAAGGTGTTCTCGATCTCGGCCGGGTAGGCGTTGAACCCGCCGACTATGAACATGTCCTTGAGCCGCCCGACGATGCGCAGGTAGCCGCGCTCGTCCATCACGCCCAGGTCGCCGGTGTGGAGCCAGCCGTCCGCGTCGATCGCGGACGCGGTCGCTGCGGGGTCGTCGAAGTACTCGGTCATCACGCTGTAGCCTCGGGCCACCACCTCGCCGGCCTCGCCACTCGCCAGCTCGGCGTTCTCTGCGCCGACGACTCGTACCTCGAGTCCGTCCATGGCGCGACCAGCGGTACCGGCGATGGTCTCGAAGCTGTCGCCCGGCCGGCTGCCGGTGAGCGTGGCGCCTTCGGTCAGGCCGTAGCCGGTGATGATCGACTCGAACGGGAGTTCCTCGTGCATGCGCCGGATCAACTCGACCGGGATGTCGGCGGCGCCGGTGACCGCGACCCGCAGCGACGAGATGTCGCGGTCACCCAGGCCCCGATGTTCGAGGATGGCCTGGTAGATCGTGGGCGCGCCGGGCAGCACGGTGACTCGCTCGCGCTCGACGAGGTCGAGCACCACACCCACGTCGAAGACCGGCACCGGCAGCAACGTGGCGCCGCGGACGAGGCACGCCAACCAGCCCGACTTGTAGCCGAACATGTGGAAGAACGGGTTGACCACCAGGTAGCAGTCGCCCTGGCGGAGCCCAGCAAAGTCGCACCACCCGTCGGAGAACCGAAGCGTCTGACCGTGGCGCATCACCACCCCCTTGGGGCGCCCGGTCGTGCCCGAGGTGAAGAGGATGTCGCACGGATCGTCGGGTCCTATACCCGCTACCCGCTCGTCGACGTCGGCGTCGGTCACCGCGGCGCCCGCCGCCACGAAGTCGGTCCAGGCCCCGCAGCCCGGTGGCGTGTCGCCACCGAGGATCACGATCTGTTCCAGTGCCGGTAGGTCCCGCCCCGCCGCGGCCAGCATGCCCACCGGGTCGATGTCGAGGAAGCCGGTGACCGTGCACAACACCCGGGCGCCGCTGCGCTCGAGGATGTAGGACGCTTCCTCACCCTTGAAGCGGCTGTTGATCGGCACCAGGCTCGCACCCGCGGCCTGGAGCCCGATCGCGGTCACCATCCATTCGATCGAGTTCGGGGCCCACACCGCGACCCGGTCGCCCGGCTGCACACCGGCCGCGATCATCGCCGCCCCGGCCCGCCGGAACCGCTCGGTCAGCGCAACGAAAGTGAGCCGGGTCTCCCCCGCCACCACCGCCTCGGCATCCCCGAAACGCTCGGCACACGACAACGCCATCGCCGGAATGCTCGACCAGTTCTCGTGTGAGGACAGCCGACTCATTGTGGGACGGTTCCGGCCAGGGTGATGCGGTTCATGATCCTCGTGTGGCCGTGGTAGTCGTTGATCGGGTTGTGCAGGGCGCAGCGGTTGTCCCACATCGCCATCGACCCGGCCCGCCACCGGAACCGGCAGGTGAACTCTGGCTTCACCGAATGCTCGAACAGGTACCGCAGCAGGGAGCGGCTCTCGGCCTCGGTCCAGCCGTCGAAGCGAGCGGTGTGGGCCACGTTCACGAAGAGCGACTTGCGGCCGGTCTCGGGGTGGGTGCGCACGACCGGGTGCACGGCCTCGTAATCCTTCGGCGCCTCCGCCCCGCTGTCGCGGATGCGGTCTTCGCGGGTCTTCGACACGTCGGCCAGCGCGGAGCTGGCGACGCCCCGCAGCCCATCGAGCAAGCTTCGCAGCCCTGGGGACAGCGCCTCGTACGCCGCGTACATGTTGGCGAACAGCGTGTCGCCACCGAACGCCGGCACCTCGCGGGCGAGCAGTATCGTGCCCATCGGCGGACGCTCGAGGTAGGTGGTGTCGCTGTGCCAGATGCCCCCGAAGTTCACCGTCTCGTGCGGGAGCTTGGCCACCGCGATGATGTGGGGATACCCGTCGATGCCTTTCACGAACGGGTACCCGACCGGCTCACCGATGTGCTCGGCGAAGGCGAGGAAGGCGTCGTTGTCGAGTGTCTGGTCGCGGAAGAACACGACGAGGTGCGCGAGCCACGCCCGGCGGATCTCCGCCACGACCTCGTCGGTGAGGTCCGCCAGGTCGACGCCGGAGATCTCGGCTCCGAGCGCCCCGGCGATCGGGGCGACCTCGATCGTGCGATACGG
Source organism: uncultured Acidimicrobiales bacterium (assembly GCA_964390555.1). Taxonomy (GTDB): domain Bacteria; phylum Actinomycetota; class Acidimicrobiia; order Acidimicrobiales; family SHLQ01; genus CAVTWS01. Next base: position 36,913 of record CAYMJU010000149.1, read on the forward strand.
AGCCACGGTCATCGTGGGGCCTCAGCGCCGCGGCCGATCTCGGCCAACACCTCCGCGGTGTGCTCCCCCAGCCGAGGTGGTCGGCGGCTCACGCCCCCGGGCGTGGCGGTCAGTTTGATCGGGGTGTTCGGGAACACGGTGGGTCGGGTGGAGCCCGGCGTGTCGATATGGACGAGCATGTCGCGCGCCTGCAGATGCGTATCGGTGAACAGGTCGGCGTTGGTGTGCACCGGTCCGACCGGTACCCGCCCGCCGAGGATGGCGACCAGCTCGGCGGTGGTGTGACCGGCGGTCCACGCCGAGATCGTGCCGATCACCAGGTCTCGGTAACCGTTGCGGTCGCGGTTGGTCCGGGTCCGCGGGTCGTCGATCAGGTCGGGGCGGCCCATGATCTCGCACAGCAGCGGCCAGTGGGTGGTAGGCGCGGCGACCGCGCAGGCCCCGTCGGTGGTCGGGAAGATGCCGAACGGGATGTGCGTGGCGGCGTGCGACCCGGTGGGCTCGTCGACGCGCTCCCAGTAGCTCCAGTGGTAGACCGCTTCCTCGCACAGCGCGACGAGTGCGTCGTACATGGCGACATCGACGAACTGCCCCTGCCCCGTGCGTCTCGCGTGGTGCACGCCAGCGACGATGCCGAGGGCCAGCAGGGTCGCCGGGTAGATGTCACCGACGCTCGCCCCCACCCTCGTACCGGTGCTGCCCGGCTCGCCGGTGATCGCGGCCAGGCCCGACATGGCCTGGGCCACGATGTCGAACGCCGGCCAGTCGACGTAGGGGCTCTCGCCGGTGCGGGGATCGCCGAAGCCGCGGACCGCTCCGTAGACGAGCGCCCGGTTGCGCGTCGCCATGGTCTCGTACGACAGGTCGAGCCGGTCGAGCACGCCGGGCCGCAGGTTCTCGACGACCACGTCGGCGCCCTCGATCAGGTCGAGCAGCGTGTCGCGGCCGGCGGGCGACTTGAGGTCGAGCACGATCGAGCGCTTCGACCGGTTGACGCTGGCGAAGAACCCGCCACAGACCCGCTCGGTGTCGCCCTTGGTGAATGGGCCGCCGTAGCGGGTGAAGTCGCCCTCGGGCGGCTCGACCTTGATCACGTCGGCACCCAGGTCGGCGAGCAGCATCGTGCAGAACGGCCCGGCCAGCGCCTGGGTGAGATCGATGACCCGCACGTCGGTCAGCGGGCCCGACCGGCGTACCGGTTCCATCAGTACGACCTCGGCAGGCCGAGCACCTTGGACGAGATGAAGTTGAGCACCATCTCCTGGCTCACCGGCGCGATCTTCATGAGCCGAGCCTCGCGCCAGTACCGCTCGACGTGGTACTCCAAGGCGTAGCCGAACCCGCCGTGGGTCTGCATGGCCCGGTCGGCGGCGTAGAAGCCAGCCTCGGCGGCCAGGTACTTTGCCGTGTTCGCCGCCTCGGCACACGGCCGGCCGGTGTCGTAGCGCCACGACGCCTCGCGGATCGCCAACTCGGCGGCGTGCAGCTTCATGTGGGCCTCGGCGAGCGGGAAGGCGATGCCCTGGTTCTTGCCGATCGGCCGGTCGAACACCACCCGCTCGTTGGCGTAATCGACGGCGCGGCGCATGGCCGCCCGGCCGATGCCGAGAGCTTCGGACGCTATGAGGATGCGCTCGGGGTTGAGCCCGTCGAGCAGGTACCGGAACCCCCCGCCCTCGTCGCCGATACGCCGCGACACGGGGACCCGCAAGCCGTCGTAGCGGACCTCACACGACACGACCGCGTTTCGGCCGACCTTGGGGATCGGCGTGATGTCGACCTCGGGCCGTTGCAGGTCGACGAGCAGCAACGTGAGCCCGTCGGTCGGGTTGACGCACTGGTCCTTGGGCGTGGTGCGGACGAGCAGCAGGCACATCTCGCAGTACGGGGCCTTGGTGGTCCACACCTTTGCGCCCCGCACGACGTACTCGTCGCCGTCGCGCTCGCCGAAGGTGCGGACGTTGGTGGTGTCGGTACCCGCGTCGGGCTCGGTCACCCCGAACGCCACGTGCAGCTCACCGGTCGCGATCCGGGTCAAGACGTCGCGGGAGAGCTCGGGCGAGCCGTACTTGCGCACCGGTTCCATACCGAAGATCGACAGATGCACGGCCGAGCAGCCGTTCATCGCCGCACCCGACGCGGCGATCTCCTCGAGCATGATCGATGCCTCGGTGATCCCCTGCCCACCGCCGCCGTACTCCTCGGGTATGGCGATGCCGACCCAGCCGCCCTCGGCCAGCTTGGCGTAAAAGTCCCACGGGAACTCGTGGGCCGCGTCTTTCTCGGCCCAGTACTCGTCGGGGAAATCGGCGCAGATCCGCCGGATCCCCTCGCGAATCGCCAGGTGGTCCTCGTTCTCGCTGAAGTCCACGCGTCCCCCGAGAGGCTGGTTGCTCGGTCAAGAAAATGGCATTATCACGGCGAACACCGCAACTCTCACGCCACCTGCGCGCCTTCCCATCGACGCGACACCTCCGGCGGTCGGCCTCTGAGCGGTGTCGTACACTTCGACGCGTGCTGCGGTCGGGGACCTATTCGGTGTGCTTCACTGACCTACGCGGCTCGACCGAACTTCGGACGCGCGTCGGCGATGTCGAGTTCGACGCGCTTCGACGCCGTCACGACGACGTGCTGGCCGATGCGATCGCGGCGAGCGGCGGACACGTGGTGAAGTCGATGGGCGACGGCGTCCTCGCAGTGTTCGCCGGGGCTGTCGACGCCCTCGATGCTGCGGTCGCGATGCAACAGGGAATCGACGAGTTGAACCGGTCGTTGAGCAGTCCGCTCGATCTCGCCGTCGGCGTGTCGGCCGGCGACATCGCCGTCGAGGCCGACGACGTGCACGGCATGCCGGTGGTCGAAGCCGCTCGGCTCTGCGCGGTCGCGCGAGCGGGGCAGATCCTCGGGGCCGACGTCGTGCGCGTGCTGGCTGGCACACGAGGCGCTCACCGCTTCGACCCGCAGGGCGATCTGTCGTTGAAGGGCATCGCCGATCCGGTGCGCACCTTCGAGGTCGAGTGGGCGCCGATCCCGCGTGCGTCTGGGCCGGGGTCGCGCGACGGTTGGTGCGCCCCGGAGATCGCTCGTCTAGCGCGGGCGGGGTTCGTGGGACGAAGCGCCGAGTACGAGCGGCTCACGGTGCTGTGGAAGTCCGCCGTATCCGGAGCGACCTCATGCGCGCTCGTGGCCGGTGAGCCCGGCATCGGCAAGACGCGGCTCACCGCGCAGCTCGCATCCGACGCGCACGCCGATGGTGCCTTGGTGTTGTTCGGGGGCTGCGACGACGACGCCGGCGTGGCGTTCCAGCCATGGGCGCGAGCGTTGGCGGCCTATTGCGCCGCTGCCGATGGCGACGCCCTGGCCCGCTATGTCGGTCCACTAGGTGGCGAGCTCACGCGCATGGTGCCTTCGTTGGCGACACGCGTGCCCGGGATCGCTGCGCCATTGCTGTCGGACCCGGAATCGGATCGCCTGCGGCTCTTCGAAGCGGTCGCCGAGTTCTTGGGAGCCGTGAGCGAGGACACACCGGTGATTCTCGTGCTCGACGACGTCCATTGGGCCGACGCGCCGTCCTTGCTGTTGTTGCGCCACGTTTTGCGGTCGTCGGTCGCGAAGAGCCTCATGGTGATCGCGACATATCGCGACACCGAGCTCGACCGCACCCACCCGTTGTCGTCGCTGCTCGCCGACTTGCGGCGATCCGATGCTGCGCTCGTCGAGCGCGTGGCGCTGACCGGACTCAATGCCGACGATGTGAGCGCGTTGGTACGGTTCGTGTCGGCCAACGATCTCGACGCCGTGGGTGAACGCCTGGCGCGAGCCGTGTTCGACGAGACCAACGGAAACCCGTTCTTCGTGGGCGAGATGTTGCGTCACCTGGTGGCGTCGGGGGCAGTGACCCACGACGGCGAGCGATGGACGCTGGCCCGTGACCTGGATCAGGTCGGTTTGCCGGAAGGTGTGCGCGAGGTTGTCGGCCGCCGCTTGTCCACGCTGTCGGCCCGAGCCAACGAGGTGCTGGCCGTCGCCGCGGTGGTCGGGCAACGTTTCGACGCCGCGATCGTCGCGGTCGCG
>CAYMJU010000150.1:0-20482 GCA_964390555.1 uncultured Acidimicrobiales bacterium
TCGAGTCGGTGTGCGGGTAATCGGTTTCGAACGTGATGTTGTCGACCCCGACCTCGTCGAGTGACCGCAGGCCGTGCACGTCGCTGAAGAAACAGCCGAAGATCTGCCGGTAGTAGTAAGTCGACGGCGGCTCGGGCACCAAGTCCTGGGTGTTGGCCCACGCCCGGTGGTCGCGCCACACCTGGTCGGCCCGCTCGAGGATGTAGGGGATCCAGCCGATCTGGCCCTCGCTGTAGGCGAGGGTGAGCCGCGGGAACCGCACCAGCACGCCGCTGAACAAGAAGTCCGACATCGACGCCATGGCGTTGCCAAAGCTCAGGGTCGCCGTAACGCCCGTCGGCGCGTCAGCCGATGTGGCCGGCATCTTCGACGACGAACCGATGTGCATGTTGACGGTCATGCCCGCGTCCTGGCACACCGCGAACATCGGGTCCCAGTAGCCGGAGTGGATGCTCGGCAGCCCGAGGTTGGGCGGGATCTCGCTGAAGCACATCGCATGCACGCCCCGAGCGGCGTTGCGCTGGATCTCGGCCACGGTGAGCTCGACGTCCCAGAGCGGGACGATGATGAGCGGTATCAGGTGCCCTTCGCTGTCGCCGCACCACTCCTCGACCTGGAAGTCGTTGTACGCCTGCACACACGCCAGGGCCAGTTCCTTGTCCTGGGCCTCGGCGAAGGTTTGGCCGCAGAACCGTGGGAACGTCGGGAACGACAGCGACCTGTCGACGTGGTTCATGAGGTTGTCGGCGATTCGGGCCCTGGGGTCGAAGCACCCCGGCCGCATCTCCTCGTAGGTGATGGGCAGCGCTTGCATGTCGTCGCGGTCGTAGCCGACGGCGGCGACGTGGCGCTTGTTGGGGTGGATCAGGTCCTCGTAGAACCACACGTCGCCCCACCGGCCGTCGTCGGAGTCGAGCTCCTGCTCGTACATCTTGGCGCCGCCGACGAACTTGATGCCGCCGACCTTGTGGCGTTCGATCCGCGGGCCCCGGGCCTTGAACCTCTCCGGGAGCCAGCTCTGCCACAGGTGCGCGGGCTCGACCAGGTGATCGTCGACGCTGATGATCATGGGGATCTCGGCGCGCGGGCTGGCGGCGGATTCGGGCGCGGGCTCGGTCAACGTCATGGTGGTCTCCGGTGGCGCGGCGTGCGCAAGGCCGATCGTACTGGGCACGAATCGACGTGCCCCACGTAGCATCACCCGATGCGCAGCCGCCGTGTCGTAGCCACCATCCTGCTCGCAACCGTTGTCGCGTCGTCCTGCAGCGACGACTCCGACGGTTCCGCCGGCGCGGGGAGCGCTCCGGAGTCGACGACGTCGGTGGCCTCGGCCGGAAACGACGCCGGCACGACGGTCGCACCGGACGTCGAGGTCACCTTCGACGTGCGCCCGAGCTCCGAGCAGGTCACGGTCACCGGCGCCTCCCCGGGCGCGACGCTGACGCTCACCACCCCTACCGGAGAGTCGATCGCCGAGGGCGAGGCCGACGGTGCGGGCAACCTGGTGTGGCGCGATGTCGCACCCGGCACGTATCAGGTGAACCAGATCACCGACGAAGGCACCGCTGCGTCGGACCCGTTCGAGGTGGCGGCCCTCGACGACCATCCCGACGCCGATTTCTACGCCTCTCAGGAGATCGGCCCTGGTTTCGGCTACGTCGAGACCCGCGACGGCACGCTGTTGTCGATCAACGTCACCCTGCCCGGTCCGGTCGAGGACGGGCCGTACCCGACCGTCATCGAGTACTCGGGCTACGACCCGTCCAACCCCAACGAGCCCGAGCCGTCCATGGGGGTGGCCGCCCAGATCGGCTTCGCCACCGTCGGCGTGAACATGCGGGGCACCGGCTGCTCGGGCGGCTCGTTCGACTACTTCGAGCCGGTGCAGTCCCTCGACGGTTACGACGCCCTCGAGGCCATCGCCGCCCAACCGTGGGTGGCGGGGCACAAGGTCGGCATGGTGGGCGTGTCGTATCCCGGTATCTCCCAGCTGTTCGTGGCCGCGACCCAGCCGCCGAGCCTGGCAGCGATCACGCCGCTGTCGGTGATCGAAGACGTGTACCGGTCGGTCCTGTACCCCGGGGGCATCTACAACGACGGCTTCGCCCAGTCGTGGGCCGAAAGCCGCCAGGCCGACAACCAGCAGGGCGGCCAGGAGTGGGTGGCCGAGTTGATCGCCGGCGGCGACGAGGTGTGCGAGGCCAACCAACTCCTGCGCAGCCAGAACGTCGATCTGGTCGGCTCGGCCCGCTCGGAACCGTTCTACGTGCCCGAGCGCTACGACCGGCTGGCGCCGCGCACGTTCGTCGACCGCATCGAGGTGCCGGTGCTCTTGGCCGGGGCATGGCAGGACGAGCAGACCGGTGGGCGCTTCGCCACCATGCTCGACGACTTCACGGCGGCCCCGGTGTTCAAGGCGATCCTCTACAACGGCGCCCACGCCGACTCGCTGTCCCCCGAGATCCTCATCCGGTGGTACGAATTCTTGAACCTGTACGTGGCCGACCGGTCACCGCCGCCGCTCAACCCACTGCTCCGAGCCGGGGCGCCGCTGCTGTACCAGGGCGTGTACGGCGCCGAGGGCCTGGTCATCCCGCCCGACCGCTTCACCGGCTCCGAAACGCTCGACGAGGCGAGGGCCACGTTCGAGGCCGATCCGAACATCACCGTGCTGCTCGAAATGGGGGCGTCGCCGGCGTCGCCGGGTGGCCCACTCCCCCGCGGCCGCTTCGGCCTCGACGCCTGGCCGCCACCCGGGGCCGAGGTGCAGACGTGGTACCTCGCCGACGGCGAGCTCTCCGATCAGCCGATCGGCCCGGGCGGCGCCGCCGTGTTCCGGGTCGACGAGGAGAACGCTCACCAGGTCCAGTCGTTCGCCGAGGGGGATCCGAATCCCTACGACGACTTGTCCTGGCCGGCGACCGAGCCGGACACGTACCTCGCCTACGAGACCGCCGACTTAGACTCCGACCGGGTTCTCGCCGGTTCGGGGTCGTTGTCGATGTCGGTCGAATCGGCCGGCGACGCCGACATCGAGGTGACGGTCAGCGAGATCCGGCCTGACGGAACCGAGGTCTACGTGCAGTCCGGTTGGCTGCGGGTCTCCCACTCTGCGGAGGACCCCGATGTCTCGACCGGGTTGGCGCCGTTCCACACCCATCTCGAGGCCGACGCGGCGACGCCCGGCGCCGGCGAGGCCACGGCGGTCAACGTCGAGATCTTCCCCGTCGTCCACGTGTTCCGAGCCGGGTCCCGGCTCCGCATCACCATCGACACCCCCGGCGGCAGTCGCAACCTGTGGACGTTCGACACCGTGAACCGGCCGGGCGACACGATCGGAATCCACGTCGATGGCGCGGAGCTGCGTCTGCCGTTCCTGTCCGGCGTCACCGTCCCCGCCGGTCTGCCGGCATGCCCGGGGCTGCGGTCTCAGCCGTGTCGGCCTGCGCCCCCGATCACGAACCGAGCGCCGTCATGACCGCCGAGCCCACCGTTCTGTACGAGCGCGACGAGCACGTCGTCACGATCACCCTCAACCGGCCGTCGCGGCTCAACGCCATCAACGGCGAGCTCCGCGAGGAGCTCAACGCGGCATGGCTGCGCTTCCGCGACGACAACGACGCGTGGGTGGCGATCCTCACCGGTGCCGGCCGGGCGTTTTGCGCCGGGGCCGACCTCCGCGACGGTGAAGGCGCCGTCGGCCGCTTCGCCGGCTCGTTCTGGGAGATCCCGACCATCAACTCGTTCGAGTCGGGGCTCGAGATCTGGAAGCCGACGATCGCCGCGGTGAACGGGCCGTGCATCGGTTATGGCCTCACCGGGGTGCTGGCGTGCGACTTCGTGATAGCCAGCGACCGGGCGACGTTCGGCTATCCCGAGGTCAAGCTCGGCCAGGCCACGATCGTCGGGGCTCTGCGCCTCCCGGCCAAGGTGAGCTGGCCCGATGCGCTCGAGATCCTCCTCACCGGCGACACCGTCGATGCCGAGCACGCCGCCCGGATCGGGTTGGCGTGGAAGGTCGTGCCGCACGACAGCCTGCTCGACGCCGCTCGTGAGCTGGCCCACCGCCTGGTCCAGGGCGCGCCGCTAGCTGTGCGTGCCACCAAAGAGGTGGCGGATCGGGGTCGACACCTCGGTTGGCTCGATGCGGTGCGAATGGGCGAGACGATGCGCCGGGTCGTGAGCACCACGGCCGATGCCCACGAGGGCCGCGAGGCATGGGTCGAGCGCCGACCGCCCGAGTGGACCGCTAGCTGATCCAGGTCGTCGACCCTGGATCGTCGAGCGGGAACGTGAGGATCCCCGAGGCGTCGGCCAGCCAGACCTCTCCGTCGATCACCACCGGGCGAGCGAACAGGCTCACGGGCCCGTCCGGGAAGCACGATTCGAGCCGCGAGCCCTCGGGGATCTCGCTCGCGTCGTCGGGGTTGCCGAATTGCTCGATCTGCTCCGGGGTGACGATGTTGCAGAAGTAACCCTCGAGGCCACCGTTGTCGTCCTCCTCACAGATCAGGACCTTCATCCCCGGGAAGGCGATCCCCGGCGGCAGGTTGGCGGCGACGTCTTCGTCATCGAGCAGCTCGCAGTCGGTACCGACGTCCTCGGTGCCTTCGGGGTCGGCGTGGCGCACCGTTGCCAGCGACCTCAGCGAGCCTGAAAGCTCGAGCACTTGCACCGACGGTGAGCCGACCGAACTGAACGACGGCACGACGACGACGCGGTCGCCGGCGACGGTGAGCGAACGCACGTCGGTGACCGCGGGATCCATCGATTCGATGACGCGTCGACCGAGCTCGGACAGATCGCCGCCGGTGATGTCGTACCCGACGACAACCGTGCCCCGCTCACCACCGCGGAGGCGTGAGTCGGCACCGGCGGCGAGGATGACACCCGGTTCGGGCGACACCACCGCGGCCAACCCGGCCACCCCCAGCTGGCCGAGGTTGTCGGGCGCCGCCGGGTCGGCCAGCGATACGACCACGACCGGGTCGGTGTAGCTGCTCACGAAGGCGAGGTCGCCGACGAACCGCACGTCGCTCGGGGCCAGCCCGGCTCCGACGTCGAGGATCGAGCCGAGCGCCTCCAAGCCGGCGGCGGTCAGCCGGAACGTGTCGATACGGCCCCGCTGCTGATCATCGATGCTCGCCACCCTCACGACGTCGTCAGCGATCGAGATCCAACGCCGCCCCACGACCGTTCCCGGCAACACGGCCTGTCCCACCACGTCGAGGTCGCCGGCCAGATCGAGGGCGTACAGCGTGCTGTGCCCCGGAGCACCGGTATCGGGGTCGGCCACCACGTTGACGGCGACGACGATCCGGCCCCCGGCCAGGCCGAACCCGCCCGGCGAACCGACCAGGCCGACGCTGTCGATGTCGAGCCCCGGCCCGATGCGCGACAACAACCCGGTCTGGCGGGCTTGGCCACCCCCTAGTGGCAGCAGCACCCGCTCGCACGCGGGCCTGGTCTCGGTGCCGTCGGATCGCTCGACGGCCGAGATCCACTCGGCCAGCCGCTCGTTGGCCAGGACCTCATCGTTCGGTATCGGGTTGTCGTCCCCTGAGCCGTCGATGACCTCGCCGTCGTCGCCGCTGTCGTCGACCTCGAGCTCGATCTCGCCCGCGTCGGCGACCCCACTGTTAGTGGCGTCAGTGAATTCGCCCTCGAATCCCCCCGGGAACCCGCCGCCCAACGCGCTCAGGTAAGGCTGGGACGACGTCAGCACGACTGGGGTGCCGTCGATGACCGCGGCGGCGCGGTAACCGCCGTCGATGCGAGCCGAGTCGACGACGTCGCCGGTCGTCAGGTCGATCTCGACCACCTCGACCGGCTCGTAGGTCAGCCCTCCCGATCCCTCGACGGGCACATTGCTCACGACCACGGCCCGGTCCCCGGCTAGCAGCACCCGGCGGACGAAACCCTGGCCCGGCACGCGCACGGTGTCCCGCTCGATCCTCGATGCCCGGTCGATGATCGTCACCGCCCCGGACTCGTTGACATAGACGACCCAGTCGTCGTTGGCGGCCAGCGGGCCCGCCTCGACGACACCCGGATCGCCACTCAGCGGCTCCGACGGACTGAACGTCGAGTCCAGGGGGATCCCGCCGGGCCCGAGCGGTCCGATGAACTGGCCACCACCGCCGAAGACGGCCTGCTCCATCTCGCTGCGGTACGACCGCAAGAGTGAACGCAGCGCACCGCAGTCGGCGATGGTCACCGTGTTCGTCGCCGTCGACGGCTCGGCGGCGTCGTCGCTGCACGATGCCACGCCACTGGTGAGCGCGAGGAGGGCCGATGCCGCCACAACCGTTCGCCTGGTCCGACACGCCGCCCGCGTAGAACTCACGGCGACCTCCTGGCCGGGCCGGCATCTTCCCCGCCCGAGACTAGCCCGCGTCGGTTGTCACGAGGATTCGGTCGCAGGCGAACGACCCGACGCCGACGTGCGCGCCGTCGATCTCGACAGTGGTGGTGCCGTCGGGCGACGCCGCCGTGACGCGGCCGGGCATGCCCGGGCGGATGCTCGACTCCTCGAGGAACTCGAGCAGCCCCGGGGTGAATTCGAGCTCCTCGGGGATGCGGGCCACGGTGAACTCCGTGCCGACCCCGCATTCGCTCAGCGCCAACATGGCAGGCGCCAGGTAGCCCGAACCCGGTATGGGGTTGCCGTGGGGGCACGTTGTCGGTTCGCCGAGAACGCGCACCAAGGCCCGTTCGACGACCGGCGAGATCACGTGCTCCCACTTGCCGGCCTCGTGGTGAGCCTCGGTCCACGACAGTCCGAGCACGTCGGTCAGGAACCGCTCGGCGAGCCGGTGGCGCCGGGCCACCCGATGGGCGACATCGAGGCCCGCGGCGCTGAGGTGTACCTGCGTATCCGCGGTGGCGGTGATCAGGCCGTCCTTCTCGAGCCGGCGGATCATCTCCGACACCGCTGGGCGCGACACGTCGAGCCGCTCGGCGATGCGGGCCTGGATGACGGCCACGTCGTCCTCGGCCAGCTCGAAGATCGTGACGCAGTACTCCTCGGCAGCCGGGTGATACTCACCGCGATGCTGCGCCATGCGGCAAGCCTAGGCGAGGGCGGCGAGGACGGGGTCGGCGAGCTCGGGTCGGCACACCACGAAACCCTGCACCCACGGATCCGAGGCGTTGAACCGGAGGGGTCGCCCGTCGATCCCCGACACGTGGAGACCGGCCGCTCCGGCGACGGCGATCGGAGCGCAGACGTCCCACTCGTACAGGCCGCCGCCGTGCACGTAGACGTCGGCGTCACCGCGGACAACGAGCATGGCCTTGACCCCGGCGCTGCCCAGAGCTCCGACGTCGGCACCGAGCGCCCGCTGGAGCCGGTAACCGTCGACGTTGGCGCGCGATCGGCTCACCACAGCCAGCAGTCGCTCGCGCCGATCGGGTACGCCCGGCGTAGGTAGCGACGGTGCCGGTTCGGTGGCATAGATCTCGCGGATCGCGGGGAGCGACACGGCGCCCGCGACCGGGTGGCCATCGACGCACAATGCGACATGCACCGCCCACTCGCCGCTCCAGGGGTGGGCGTAGTCGTTGGACCCGTCGAGCGGGTCGACGATCCACACCCGCTCACGCTGCAACCGCGCCCGATCGTCGTGGCCCTCCTCGGACAGCACGCCGTCGTGCGGCCGGGCGTCGGCCAGGTGGGCGACGATGAACTCGTGAGCCAAGCGGTCACCGATCATCCGCACGTAACCGACCCGGGCCCGGTCGTCGAACATCTGGTCCCGAGCCTCGACGAGCAGCCGGCCGGTCTCGACGGCAAGCCACGTCGCCAGCTCGTGGTCGTCGAGGGCGGCGGGCCGAACGGATCCGCCGTGGATGTCAGGGAGTGCGATCAGCCGAGGATAGGCGGGTTGCTCGCCCTCTCAGAGGCCCAGGATCTCGGCGGCTTCGGCGCACGTCGCTGGGCGGCGGCCGCACGACTCGACGAGGTCGACCGCGGCCCGCACCAGCTCCAAGTTGCCCGGCGCGGTCGGATCGTCTTCGAGCCCGACGCGCAGGTGGCCGCCGGCCTCGACCGCGAGGCGCGCCACCGGGCTGTCGAGCACGTTGCCGCCGAGCACGGTGACGCCCCACGTCAGCCCGGAGTCGCCGAGCATCGCTCGGTACAGGGCCAGCGCCTCGGGGATCGCGGGCGCCGAGAAAGTGGGGTAGCCCGTTCCGAAGTAGCCATTCTCGCCCGAGAAGTAGAACTTGACCATCGCCCCGGCCGGCAGCAGCCCGGCGCGGTGGTAGCCGAGCACCATGCGCAAGAAGCCGGGCTCGTAGATCGCCATGCTCGGTCCGAGCCCGAGCTCGCGACACGTCGACATCATGTAGTGGATGTCGTTGGGGCTGTTCGAGTAGACGAACGCGGAGCGGCTCGGGGTGCCGTCGGGACCGAAGCTGGCGAGGTTCGCCGACCCGGGATCGAGACAACCGCCGCGGATCAGTCCCTCGGCGGCGAGGAACCGATGGTGGTCGTAGCGATCCTCAACCGAGCCTCCGCCGGACATGGTGGGGTACAGGATCGCGTCGGGACGCTCCGCGAGCACGAGGCGATACGCCGCGGCGTAGTCCTCGGCCGTCTCGGCGGGTGATCGGCGCTCGCCGAGCGGTCGGCTCGGATGGGTGTGCACGATCGACGCCCCGGCCGCCATGCACGCGAGGGTGTCGGCCGCGATCTCCTCGGGCGTCTCGGGAGCCGCCGGGTTGCGGTCCTTGCGGGTGATGCCGTTGACGGCGACCTCGATGATGACCGGTGTGCTCATGGTCGTCGCTCCGCTTCGCTCATTCGGTCATCATCGCACCAAACCGGTCAGCGGCGATCGGCGAGGAAGGGGAACCGGGCGCGGACCGCCCGCACGGTTTCCGCCGAGACGTTCGCCGAGATCACGGTCTCGGCGCGGGCCGCGGTGGCGAGCAACTCGCCGAGCGGGTCGACGATGCGGCTGTCGCCCGAGTAGTCGAGACCTCCACCCGTTCCGACCCGGTTCACGCCGATCACGTAGGTCTGGTTCTCGATGGCCCGGGCCTGGAGGAGCGCCTGCCAGTGCAGCCGGCGGCCCTCGGGCCAGTTGGCCACGACCACGAACAGATCGGTGCTCGGGCCGTTGACCCAGAACTCGTCGCCGAAGCGCAGGTCGTAACAGACGAACGGCGTGACCCGGACCCCGTTGACCTCGACGGTCAAGAAGTCGGCGCCGGCGTCGAAGTGCTCGTGCTCGCCGGCGTAGCTGAAGGGATGGATCTTCGAATACCGGTGGAGCTGCCCGCCGGGTCCGGCGAGCACGAACCGGTTCGTCGGCCGCTCGAACCCGGCCGTGCGCTCCGGCAGGGAGCCGCACACCCACACGCCGTGTTCTGCCGCCTGCCCGGCCAGGAAGCGGGTGCTCGGGCCGTCGGGGTCCTCGGCCGCGGCCGCGATCGCCTGCGCGAAGCCGGTCGAGTAGAACTCGGTCAATACGACGAGATCGGCGCCCGAGGCCGCGGCCCCGGCGATCATCGGTGCCAGGTGGGCGAAGTTGGCGGCCGGGTCGTTCCAGATCGTGTCGTGCTGGATCCCGGCGACCCGCAACTCGCCGTGCGGTGAAGTCATGGTCGTGTCTCCTCGCCCCGGTGCGCGGTTCGCAGGGCGGCCAATCGGCCGACCGCGTCGTCGAGAACCTCGGTGCGCTTGCAGAAGGCGAAGCGCACGAGCGGCGAACCCTCGGCCTTGTCGTCGTAGAACACCACGCTCGGCACCGCGACCACGCCACACCGCTCGGGGAGCGCTAAGCAGAACGCCCGACCGTCGGTCTCGCCGAACGGTCGGATGTCGGTCGTCACGAAGTAGGTGCCGGCCGGTCGCATCACGCCGAACCCGGCCGCGGCGAGGCCGGCCGACAGCTGGTCGCGCTTGGCCCGCATGTCATCGACAAACGACCGGTAGTAGTCGTCGCCGAGCCGGAGTCCGACCGCGACCGCGTGCTGGAACGGCGCGCCGCTGACGTAGGTGAGGAACTGCTTGGCGGTGCGCACCGCCTCGACCAGGGTGCGCCGGGCGCAGATCCAGCCGATCTTCCAGCCGGTGAACGAGAACGTCTTGCCGGCTGACGAGATGGTGATCGTGCGGTCCCGCATTCCCGGCAGGCTCGCCATGGCGATGTGCTCACCGTCGAAGACCAGGTGCTCGTAGACCTCGTCGGTGACGACGAGCAGGTCGTGCTCCACCGCCAGTGCGGCGATGTGGGCCATCTCGTCGGCGGAGAAGACCTTGCCGGTCGGGTTGTGCGGGGTGTTGAGCAGGATCAGGCGGGTGCGAGGGCTGATCGCCCGTTCGAGCTCGACCGGGTCGTAGGCGAACTCGGGTGCCCGCAGGGTCACCACCTTGCGCACCGCTCCAGCCATGGCGATGCACGCCGCGTAGGAGTCGTAGTAGGGCTCGAAGACCACGACCTCGTCGCCGGTGTCGAGCAACGCGAGCAGGCACGCGGCGATGGCCTCGGTCGCGCCCGCGGTGACGAGGATCTCGGTGTCGGGATCGTGTTCCAACCCGTAGAACCGGGTCTGGTGCTCGGCGATCGCCCGCCGCAGATCGGGGATGCCGGGGCCGGGCGGGTATTGGTTGTGGCCGGCCCGGATGGCGGCGATCGCCGCTTCCGCGACCTCGGCCGGGCCGTCGGTGTCGGGGAACCCCTGCCCGAGGTTGACCGAGCCGGTGCGCACGGCCAAGGCCGACATCTCGGCGAAGATCGTCTCGCCGAAGCCCTGAAGCCGCGACGTGAGGTACGGGTGACGGGCGGGCATCGACGTCACACGGCCATCCGGCGCGAAGCCCGGGACAACACGAGGGGCTCGGCATCGGTCACGAGGAGGGTGTCGCGCAGGAGCACGCCGCCGGTACCGGCCTCCCACAGCCACACCTGGGCGGTGAGCGTCTGTCCGGCCAGCAGCTTCTCCGCATGGCCGAATCGATCGGTGACCACCGGCGGTTCGAACCCGAGCCCGACACCGCGCACGATCGGCAGGTCCGCCGGCACGGCACCCACCGCGGCCTGGTGAGCGGCGACGAGGTCGGCACCCGTCGCGTCGGCCCGGCATGCGGCGACCAACCGGTCGAGCGCATCGCCAGCCCGAGCGGCCAGGTCGAGCGCGGCGGGGCTCGGCTCGCCCACCGACACGGTGCGGGCGAAACCGCCCTCGTAACCGTTATAGAGAACGCCGACGTCGAACGCTGTGAGGTCACCAGCGGTGAGCTCGCGGTGATCACACAGGCGCCGAAGTTCGGGCCGATCCGGCGATGTCACGACCGCGACATTCTCCGACGCGGGTGTGGTCACGCCGAAGTCGGTCATGCGCTGCACGAAGCGGCCCACCAGCTCTCGTTCGGTTGCACCGACGCGCACGCCGACGCGGGCGTGGTCGTGCGCCGCCTCGGCGATCCGGCACGCGGTAGTGATGCACGCCACCTCATCGGGGGTTTTGGTAACGCGGGCCGCCCGCATCGCCGCGTCGCCATCGACGATCGTCGCTTTCGGCGCCACGGCCGCGACCAGCCGACCGAAGCTCGGCGACATCCCGTCGGTCCCGATCACCGTCGCGTCAGCCAGCCCATCGATACGTGCCAGCGCGGTGATCATGTGGCCCGGGTTCCACGTGATGCCGTAGAGGTGGTCGCGTGGGATCTCGTCGGGTATGCCGTCGTCCCATGTCGACAGCACGTGCGCCGCGCCGGTCGCCCGCACTATCAGACACCCGGGGCCGAATGGCCGGGTGAACGCCGTCCACAGCCGGCGGGCACCGCTCGCGTAGCGGGCGTTGTCCTCGCGGCCGAGCACGAGCACGTCGATGCCGGCCCGTTCCATCTGGTCGAGGACCCGGGCTCGCCGCTCGGCCCGCAGGCCGGGGAAGTCGACTCGCCCGCCGTCGGGAAGGGCCATTGTCCCCTGGTTGTCGCCGGTCCGTGTAGTAGCGGTCATGGCGTCACGAAGGGGTCGTAGGGATAGTCGCCGGAGAGCTTTTCGAAGCCGTCGTCGGTGACGGCGACGATCTCTTCTCCCCGGTACCCGCCGACTCCGTCTTCCCAGGTGCACGGTTCGAGCACGAGCACCATGCCGGGCTCGAGGACGTAGCTGTCATCGAACGCCTCGCCCAGGTCGGTACCGACTAGGGGCATCTCGGCGCTCTCGATGCCCAGGCTGTGGGCCAGGTAGAAGTGCGGCATCCAGGGTTTGGTCCCCCCGTTCGCCTCAATGGCGGCCCGGCACAAGTCGCCATTGGTCACCCCGGGGCCGAGCCGGGCGCAGACGGCGTCGATGATGTCGAGATATCGCTCGAAGTGTCGGTGCAATGCTGGGCTCGGGCGAGGGTCGTCGCTCACGATCCAGGTGCGGCCGAAGTCCGACGCGTACCCGCCGTAGTGCGAACCCGAGTCGACCCACAGCAGGTCCCCCTCAGCGAGGATGCGGTCGGTCGTGGGGAGCGGGAAGGCGAGGTCGCCGTGGGTGGTCCATGGGCCGGCGGCCAGGGAGTGCGGCATCACCGTCCAGATCGGGTCGATCGCGTTGGCGTCGGCGCCGAGCTCGTGCAACCGGCGCAGGAAGTAGCCGGTCAGCTCGGTCTGGCGCAGGCCCGGGCGCAGGATCTCGTAGGTCGACCTCATGGCCTCTTCGGCGATGCGCTGCGATCGGCGAATGCACTCGAGCTCGTCGGCGGTCTTGCACAGCTTCGCCGGGCCGATCACCGACGAGGCGTCGACCAGCTCGGCTCCGCCCGCGAGCACATCGAGGTTGCGGTGGACGGCCGCCGGTTGCTCGTCGATCCCCATCCGCTTCCCCGCCCGGCCGCCGAGAAGCTCATCGAGAATGGGGGCGAAGGCGTGCACGCCTTCGTCGAGGTCGGGCCACACCGCGCCCCGCACCCGCTCAGGCGCCAGCTCGATGGGCGCCGACGCCGGGTCGTGGGTGAACAACCACGGCTGATCGTCGCCTCGCACGACCACCGCGACGGGCCGCCGGAATCCGGCATGGGTGGCATCGGCCCCCACGATCGTGGCCCCCGTCGCATAGGTGACATGGCTTCCGCTCAGGAGCAGCAGCGCGTCGGTGCTCTGGCGGTCGAGCTGGTCTTGCAGCTTCGACATTCGGTCCCGGTTCATCCGAGCCCGATCGAGCGTCCCGTTCGCGAACTCGATCATCGGCATGGCCCCAGTTTGACCCATCGGCGGCGGGCGGTGCCGATCCAGACCGTTCGAAGGCACGGTGGGTACTCTGCACGGGCGATCGGGAGGACAGCGATGCCGGTGAACGAGGACGGTCCGTACTTCGACGATTTCGTGGTGGGCGAGACGCTACCCCCCGCCCCCGACATCACGATCACGCCCGGCGACCTGGCGGTGTACCAGTCGATCTGCGGCGATCCGCTGCGCGTCCCGCTCAGCCACGAGCTGTCTCGGGCGGTGACGGGCTCGGATCGGCCACTGGTGAACCCGGCGTATGTGCTCCAGGTCGCTATCGGGCAGTCGACCGTCGCCACCCGCCGGGTGGTGGCCAACCTCTTCTACCGCGGCGTGATCCAGCGCACGCCGGTGTTCGTGGGCGACACGTTGTCGACCTCGGTCACCATCAAGGGGCTGAAGGAGAACGCCCGTCGGCCCGACCGGGAACCGAGGGGCATGGCGCTGCTCGGGATCACGACGCTGAACCAGGCCGGCGCGACCGTCGTCGATTTCGAGCGCTGCGCGATGGTTCGCTCGCGCGGCACCGAGCCGACGGGCCACGACGACGACTTGGGCCCGGCGTCGAGCCCGCTCGAGCTCGATCCCTACGAAGCAGCCGCGCCGACCTCGTGGCGGCTCGACCAGTTGCCCCCCGGTCCGTCGTGGGACGTCGGCCAGTCTCGGGTCGACCAGCTCCGCGACACGGTGACGAATGCGCCCGAGTTGGCCCGGCTCACCCAGAACCTGGCACCGCCTCACCGCGACGCGTCGCTCGGCCAGGGGGGCCGGCGACTCGTGTACGGAGGCCACACGATCGGGTTGGCCCAGGCCTCCCTCGCCCGGCTGCTTCCGTCGATGGCGACCGTGGTCGGTTGGCTGAGCTGTGACCACATCGGGCCGGTGTTCGAGGCCGACGTGTTGTCGTTCCGCGCTGAGCTCCTCGCCGAGCGATCGGTTGCGAATGGCCGGTTGCTCGCGTTCTCGGTCATCGCCGCCACCGACCGGCCCGATGTCGCCCCCCAACCCACCGACGTCCTCGATTGGCGCCCCGTGGTCCTCGCCCGATGACGGCTCGGTGATCAAGTACCTGGGCTCCAAGCGACGGCTCGTTCCGGTGTTGGGCGAACTGTTCGGAGCGAGCGGCGCCCGCTCGGCCATCGACTTGTTCTCCGGTACCACCCGGGTGGCCCAGGAGTTCAAGCGCCGGGGCGGCTACGTGACCGCCGTCGACTCGGCCCGCTACGCCACGGCGTTCGCTCGCTGCTACGTCGAGACCGACGTTTCCACCGTCGATGTGGCGGCACTCGACACTGAACTGTCGCGGCTCGACGCACTCCCCGCGCTCGACGGCTACGTGACCGAGGTGTTCTGCCGCCAGTCGCGCTTCCTCCAGCCCCACAATGGCGAGCGGATCGACGGCATTCGTGCCGAGATCGAGCGGTCGTGGGCCGGCCACCGGTGGGAACCGATCCTGCTCACGGCACTCGTCGAGGCCGCCGATCGCGTCGACTCGACCACCGGAGTGCAGATGGCGTACCTGAAGCAGTGGGCACCCCGCAGCCGCCAACGGCTCACGCTCCGCCGACCCCACCTTCTCGCCGGTCCGGGCCGAGCGGTGCTGGGCGACGCCGTCGAGATCGCGTCCACGCTCGCTGGCGCCGACCTCGCGTACCTCGACCCGCCATACAACCAGCACCGGTACCTCGGCAACTACCACGTGTGGGAGACGATCGTTGCCGGCGACGAGCCCGACCACTACGGCGTGGCGTGCAAGCGGAGCGACCTGCGCGCCCCGGAAGCGCGAAGCGCGTTCAACTCGCGCCGCACGATGCCTGCGGCGTTGCGAACCGCTATCGAGCGGGTGCCGGCCGACGTCGTCGTGGTGTCGTACAACGACGAGTCGTGGGTGAGCGCCGACGAGATCGCCGCGTGGTGTGCGCCACGCGGCCGGGTCGAGGTGTTGGCGTTCGAGTCGAACCGCTACGTCGGGGCGCGCATCGGCATCCACAACCCCGCCGGCGAACGCGTCGGAACCGTCGGGCGGCTACGAAACGTCGAGTACGTGGTCGTGGCGGGGCCCGACGAGCAGGTCGGGCGAATGGTCGACGCCGCGGCTCACCACTCGCCGGCGTCGTAGGAGCGGTCGATGATCGAGACGTCGTCGATGTGCCCCCGGCTGGAGGCGGCGGCGAGCACGACTTCGGCCACGTAGTTGGCGTGCATCATCCCTGGCGACCCGAGCACGCCCGACTCCATCCACTTCTGGGTCGCGGACTCGGTTGCGCCGGGGTCCCAGTTGGCGGAGAAGTCCGTGCCCAGCGTGTTGCCAACCACAACCCGCGTGACTTCGAGCCCCGGGTACTCGAGCGGCAAGCACCGGAGCAGGCCGTCGAGAGCGATCTTGGATGTGGAATACAGCGCCAGGTCGGGGAACGGCGCGCGGACCGACTTCGACGACAGCACGATCGCTCGCCCCCGCGCCTCGAGCAGGTGCGGAGCCGCCGCGGCCGCCACCAGGGCGGCGCCGACGATGTTGGTCTCGAGCACCGTCTGCCAATCGGCGAGCGTGACGAGCGACAGGTGCTTGAGCGGCGACATGCCGGTGGCGTAGATGAGCGTGTCGAGTCCACCGAACGCCTCGACCGTGGCGGCCACGATTCGGGCCGGGTCGCCATCGACGCGGACGTCGCCGGGTATGGCCAGGCCGCCGGGGAGCGTGGCCGCCAGTTCCTTCAGCTGGTCGGTGCGTCGGGCCGACACCGCGACCCGAGCCCCGGCACCAGCGGCCATCTCGGCGATCGCCTTGCCGATCCCCGACGAGGCGCCGACCACCAGCACCCGCTTCCCACTCAAATCGAACTTCACCACGTCACCTCGCTGGTCGGGCTGTCGCTATGGACCTGTCCATCGGGCGAGCATCCTGCCATACCCGACCACGCCGCATCGCCAGGATGGATCTGACCGCACCGGATCCGCCTTAGAGGGCGAGCCGATAGGCGAGCCCTCCAATGTGACAGTGGTATTTGTCGCCTGGGCCAGCAGGCGAGCGAGACCGATCGGACGTCGAGCACTCTCCTATTGGCGCGGGTTCGTTGGTCCGGTTCGTAGCCGGCGTTCGGGTTCTGCACGACCAGCGAAGGTCCCACTCGAATCGGGCTGCATCTCTATCCCCAGACCGAGACGTGTTGGCGGTACCGTGCTGGCTGTGCCGCCGCCGGTCGATCCACTCGGAACGCTGGCCGGCGCGCTCGTGCGCCGCCGGGCGGTCCGGCGGCTGACGTCGGCCGAGGCCGATCTTCTGGGCTACGCGGGCCCGCTCGTACTGTTCGAGCTGGGTCCCCGGTGGCGGATCCCGCTCGTGGGTCGCCTACAGGGCCGGCCGACCTACGAGGTCGTCCAGCACCCCGGCCGAGTGGTGATGCGCGTCACCACCCCCGAGCTTGACCGCTTGGGCATCGCTCGCTGACCGCGCCGCTCGGGAGGTGGTCAAACTCACCCGGGCCCCGACCCGTCGACCTCAACCCATGGTCGATCTCACTCGCTCTCTCGATGGCCGAGTCGACACGGGCAGCCAACTGACAACTGACCGGCGCTACAGCTTGCGGGCTATCTCGTTCGCCGAGCTGATGGCACCTTGGATGTACCCGACCTCGGCGGCGTCGCCGACGACGTGGACCTCGTGGCCGGCGGCGCGCAGCTCGTCCGCGAACCGGGTGTCGGGCTCGACGCCAGCGGCAAGGATCACGTGGCCGGCCGAAACTGTGTGGCGCTCACCCTCGCGCTCGAACGTGACGGTGCCGGAGCCGATCTCGACCAACGACGCGTTGCGCTCGATCCGAACGCCGTGGCCTTCGGCTTCGTGAACGGCGCGGAGCCGGCGAGGGTGCGCCATCTCCTTCCCGACGTGGGCCGACGACTCGACGACGGTTACCCGCCGGCCCCGCTCGGCCAGGAACTCGGCCAGCTCGAGCCCGACCAGCCCGCCGCCGATCACCGCGACGTCGTCGGCGAGGGGCATCCAGGTCTTGGACAGCTCGCGGACCTTCGCCATGTCGTCGGTGAGCTTGAGCCTGCGGCCGGCGGCGACGACCGCCCGCTGCGCCAGCCCCAGGCTCTTGCCGGCCGACGGTGCGTCGCCGGTCAGAAGAGCGCGCAGGTCGTCGCCGGACAGCACGTGGTCGAGATCGGCTCCCGACACATCGGGCCGGGAACGTCGGGCGCCCGTGGCCACGACCACGACATCGGCGCCCAGAGCGGCAACCGTCGCCGCGCCGGCCGTCTCGCCGAGCCGCACCGTCACCCCGACTTCGGCGATGGCCGATGACAGGTACCGCACCAGCTCGGCGTTCATCGGGGTCGTGAGCGACGAGAAGCGAGCCGTGCCTCCGAGGTGCTTGGACTTCTCGACGAGAGTCACCCGGTGCCCCCGCTCGGCTGCGACCCGCGCCGCTTCCATGCCACCCGGGCCGCCGCCGATCACCACGACGTGGCGGGGCGCTGGCGCCGGCTCCGGCGGCGGGCGGTCGTAGTGGCCGAGGTCGGCGTTCACGGCGCACACCGGTGCCGCATCCCAAAAGTTCTCGGCCACGCACACGAAGCAGTTGATGCAGGTCCGAACCAGATCGGGCCGGCCGGCGGCGAGCCGGTTCGGCAACTGGGGGTCGGCGAGGAGCTGGCGGCCCATGGCGACGAAGTCGCATGTCGTCTCGTCGCCGAGCAGGTCCTCGGCTCGGTCAGGTGCGATGCGGCCGACGGCGATGACGGGCACGGTGACCGCGGCCTTCACAGAGCGGGCGAGATCGACGTACTGCCCGGGCTGCCACGGCAGAGGTCCCTCGGTGAAGCCGTGGCTCATGGCGTTGGTGGAGTTGGCGGACACGTGGATGGCATCGGCGCCGGCATCCTGGGCGACCACGGCATGCTCGGCGGCCATGGCGGGGGTGATGCCGTCGGGGTGATGCTCGGTGCCGTCGAGGCGCACGACGATCGCGAACCCGTCGCCGCACCGGGCTCGGACGGCGGCGACCACCTCGGCCAAGAGCCGGGTGCGTCCCCCCGTCGTTGCACCGTAGGCGTCGGTCCGCCGGTTGTAGAGCGGCGAGAGGAACGTCGAGATCAGGTAGCCGTGGGCGGCGTGGATCTCGACACCGTCGAGCCCGGCCGCCTGCACCCTCGCCGCCGCGCCCGCGAACTGCTCGACGACCCACGCCAGATCGTCGACCGCCGCCTCGCGATGCTCGGGCGGCCGGGGGCTATTGGCCGCCGCCATCCGCATCAGCTCGTCCATGGTCATGTTCGCCAGATCGGGCGGGTACTGGGGTATCGGTACCGACGGGACGAGCTGCGCCCGACCTTCGAGCGCATCGACGCCGGCGGTCTTTCCGTGGTGGCACATCTGCACGATCGTCTTGGCCCCGTGGCGGTGGGTCACCTCGGCGAGCCGGGCCAGCCCCGGGATGTACCGGTCATCGGACAGCGCCGGCTGGTGCCGCGACGTCGCACCGACCGGGTACGCCACCGCCGACGTCTCGAGGATCAGCAGTCCGGCGCCGCCCCGGGCCCGGGCCTCGTAGTGGGCCAGGTTGAGGTCGGTCAACTCGCCGTCGTCCGTGCATGAGTTCTGGTCCATCGCCGGCATGACGATGCGGTTGCGCACCTCGAGCGGCCCGATCCTTCCCGGGCTCAGTAGCCGACGGTAGGAACGTGCTGCCATCCCCCGATCCTGTCATTCTGTGAACGGTTACGTCCCACGGCGGGACGCAACGGTTCACAGAAGCACGCGGCCGCGGGGTGGTTCATGGATCTTTCGCTGGTTACGGTCGCCGATCTCGATCGGGATCCCTACCCGCTGTACCGGTGGATGCGCGCCAACGAGCCGGTGGGGTGGGTGCCCGCGATCGGGCTCTGGTTGGTGACGCGCTGGGACGACGTCGAGCACGTGGCGAAGCATCCCGACGACTTCACCGCCGAGGTCGGCACCTCGCCGGTCGAGCGCTGCTTCGGCCAGCCGACGATCATCACCACCGACGGCGAGGTGCACCGCGACCTGCGCCGTGCCATCGACCCCAAGTACCGCCCGGCCCGGGTGAACGAGTACATCGACGGGCTGGTCCGGCCCCACGCCCGTGACCTGCTCGACGACCTCTCCTCACGGGGCCGCGCCGAGCTGCTGGCCGACTACTTCGAGCCGATCTCGACGCTGGCGCTCGCCCGGTCGATGGGGTTCGTCGATCAAGAGGCCGACACGTTGCGCCGCTGGTTCCGCGGTCTGTCCGACGGCGCAACGAACTTCGAGGAGGACCCGGTCAAGCAACGTCATGGCGATGAGACGGCGGCGGAGGTGCGCGAGGTCGCCCACGGCCTAATCGACCGCATCGAGGCCTCACCCGACGGGTCGGCACTCGCCTCGATGATGTTCGACGGAGTCGCCGGTGGCGGGTGTCGCGCCCGTGACCTCATTCTCCCCACGGTGCTCGTGACCCTGCTCGGTGGGATGCAGGAGCCCGGCCACGGGGCCGGGTCGGTGACCATCGGGCTGCTCGACCACCCAACCCAGCTCGCGGCGGTGCTCGACGACGCGTCACTCATCGGGCGAGCCGTCGACGAAGGGCTGCGCTGGATGGCCCCCATCGGCACCCAGACCCGCCAGACGACCGCTCCGGTCGAGCTCGGCGGAGCAGCGATCCCGGCGGATCAGGCCGTCGCCGCGGTTGTCGCCTCGGCCTGCCATGACGAGGGTCGCTACGAACGACCCGACGTGTTCGACCTGTTCCGGGCGGAAACCGAGCATGCGGCGTTCGGGTTCGGCGCCCACTTCTGCAGCGGTCACTGGTTCGCCCGCCAGCAGATCCGCATCGCGCTCGAGGAGCTGCTCGATCGGTTGCCCGGCCTCCGGTACGCCCCCGGATTCACGCCCGAGTTCCGCGGTTGGGAGTTCCGGGCCCCGGTGGCGCTGCATGTCGAATGGTGAATGCGTCGCACCCGCAGGCCGCTCGGGCCGCTCTAACCTCGATGGAGTTATCCCGCCCTCGTAGCTCAGGGGATAGAGCATCGGTTTCCTAAACCGTGTGCGCGTGTTCGAATCACGCCGGGGGCGCCGTGTTTCACGGCCGTCTAGCAGGAATTATACCTGCTAGTGGTCCGTCGATGAAATAGTGTGGTGGTGTAGGGTGCGGGATGCCGTTGGTGATCGCCCCTGCCCTTGACGTGTCGGATGACGAGCGAAGCGAGCTGGAGGTGATGGCGCGGTCTTCGGTGTTGCCTCATCGTCAG
>CAYMJU010000151.1:0-53387 GCA_964390555.1 uncultured Acidimicrobiales bacterium
GGCATTGGTGAGCCACAAGCTCGACGAGGTGCTGCGGGCAACCGACCTGATCACGATCATGCGCCGGGGCCGGGTGGTGGAACGAGTCTCGACCGCCGCTACGACCGCGTCGGCCTTGGCCCACGCGATGGTCGGTCGCGAGGTAAGCCTCCGCGGAGAAGCCGCGGCGTTAGGACTCTCTGACTCCGTTCTGGCCGCAGAAGACGACGCGGGCGCGCACGATTCGCGGCCAGAACGGCGAGGGGAGCCCGTGCTGCGCCTTCGCAACGTCGTGGTTGCCCGGCGCGACGGACGTCGCGTTCTCGACGGTCTCAGCATCGACGTGCGGCCCGGCGAGATCGTCGGGGTGGCCGGGGTCGAAGGCAACGGGCAACGGGCACTGGCCGATCTGTTGTCGAGCCTGGAACCGCTCCACTCAGGCTCCGTCGAGGTCGGCGGTTGCCCGGTGCTGGCCGGTCGGGCCGGAGCGATGGCGCACGCCGGCATCGCGGTCATACCCGAGGACCGGCACGATTCGGGCGTGGTGCTCGACATGTCGGTGGCCGAGAACCTCTTCCTCGTCGATGTCGACTCCCTTCACAGCTACGGGTGGCTCGACCGCCGACGTATGCGCCGGCGGGCAGAGGGGCTGGTCGAACGGTTCGACATCCAGTGCGCCGGCATCGATGCCCCGCTCTGGACGCTGTCGGGTGGCAACCAGCAGCGGGTCGTGCTCGCCCGAGAGCTGTCACACGATCCGATGGTCCTGGTCGCGGCCCAACCGACCCGCGGCCTCGACGTCGGGGCGATCGAGTACATGAGCGGCCAGATTCGCGCGGTGGCGGCGAGCGGCGTCGGAGTGCTGTTGATCTCGAGCGAGCTCGACGAGATCCTGGATCTGGCCGCCCGGATCGTCGTGATCTTCGACGGCCGGATCATCGGTGAGATGGCCCGGGCCGACGCCGACCGCCACGCGCTCGGTCTGCTGATCGGTGGCCGGTCCGAGGCCTCGGTCTCGTGAACACCTGGTCCGCGTCGCGAACCGGCGAGGTGATCGGGCTGTATGCCCTGTCGATCTCGGTGGCGTTCGTGCTCGCGGCGGTGTTGGTGTCGAGCACCGGCGGGTCGTGGACCGACGTGTTCAGCGCCCTGCTCGACGGCAGCGTGCGCAACCCGGGGCGCTGGGGTCTGACCCTCGGGACCGCGGCACCGCTGCTGCTCGTCGCTCTCGGGGCGATCATCTCGGCCAAGGCCGGATTGGTCAACATCGGCCAGGAGGGCCAGCTCCTGATCGGCGCCGCCGCCGCCACATACGTCGGGACCCGCCTGGGCGGGCCCGGCCCTATCGTTCTCGTCGGCTTGCTCCTCGCCGGCGTTGCTGGTGGCGCCTTGTGGGCCGGCATCGCCGGGTTGTTGCGGTTCCGCCGGGGCGTCCCCGAGGTGTTGTCGTCGCTGCTGCTCGTGACGGTCGCGGCCAACGCCGTCGGCTTCGGGCTCAAGAACACGTGGCTGCTGTTGGCGCCGGCCGAGGGGCGGGCGAACCGCAACCAGGTGAGCGAGGTGCTCGATGGCGGCGCCCGGCTGCCCCGCGGCGCGCTGTTCGGCAATGACATCCCGGCTGCCGTCGGCGTTGGGATCGTGCTCGCGATCCTGATCGGTCTCGGTCTTACCCGATCGGTGTGGGGCTTCCGGCTCCGCATGCTCGGGCGCAGTCCCCGAACGGCCCAGCGCGCCGGCGTGTCGCAGTCGTGGTATGGCATGGCCGCCATGCTCGTCTCGGGTGGGTTCGCCGGCCTGGCCGGTGCGGTGATGCTGGCCGGCGGCGACTTCGGCAGCTATCAACTCGTGCCGGGGTTCTCGGTCAACATCGGCTGGACCGGGTTGCTCGTCGCGCTGGTTGCGCGGGAGCGAGCGTTGGCGGCGATCGCCGTGGCGTTCGTGTTCGCCAGCTTGCGCACCGGTTCGGGCTTCCTGGCCGCGACCGGGGTCGAGCGGCGCATCACCGATGTGGTGCAGGGCCTGTTGGTGCTGGCCCTGCTCGTCCCGCCGGCGCTGTTGTTCGTGCGAGATCGTCGGCGAGCGCTCACCGCTGCTACGGCGAGGGTGTGAACCGTGGGTGACTTCTTCTCCGGCGTGTGGGACGTGCTCGGCTCGGGCACGGCCTACGAGAGCGCGGTGCGACTGGCCACGGTGCTGATGTTCGCGGCAGTCGGCGAGTGGGTCGCCGAGAAGGCCGGCACGCTCAACATCTCGGTCGAGGCGATGATGCTGGCGGGCGCCTTCACTGCGGCGGTTAGCTACGACGCCAACAGCAACGTGGCCGTGGGTCTGGCGTTCGCGTTGATCGCTGGACTCGCCGTCGCCTTGGTACAGGCCGAGATGAGCCACCGGTTGACCGCCGACCCGTTCGTGGTCGGACTCACACTCAACATCTTGGTGCTGGGCCTCGTGGGCTTTCTGGACTCTGAATGGGATCCGAATTCACGGCTCGCCGACGTGATCGAGATCCCGCTCCTGTCGGACATCCCTTTGGTGGGCCAGGCGCTGTTCGGACAGCGGTGGCCGTTCTACCTGATCGTGGTGGCGGTGCCGCTCGCGTGGTGGCTCGTCTACCGAACCCGCTGGGGTCTCGAGGTGCGTGCGGTGGGCGAGAACCCGCAGTCGGCCGACGTGTCGGGTATTCACGTGAACCGGCGCCGGCGTCAGGCGATCATGGTGTGCGGCCTCTATTCGGGGTTGGCCGGTGGGTATCTGCTGCTCGGCCAGATCGGCGAGTTCGAGGACTCCAACGTCGGCGGGCGGGGATTCATCGCCATCGCCGCGGTGATCTTCGGCGGGTGGACGCTGCGCGGCACCGTCGGTGGGTGCCTGCTCTTCGGTACTGTCGCGTCGTTCAGGTTCTCGCCGGCGCTCGACAAGTACAACCTGAACACCGAGTTGCTCGCCGTTGCGCCATATCTGGTGACGGTGATCGCCATGGCGATGTTCGCCAAGCGGGTTCGCCAGCCGTCGGCGTTGGCCCGGCCCTTCATCCGCGGGCTGAAGTAGGGGCTGTGGAACACCGTCCGCTCGGTCGCACCGGGGTCACCGTCAGCCGGTTCGGGCTGGGCGCCATGGTGCTCGGCGACTGGGGCAACACCGACCTCGACGCCTGCCACCGGATCATCAACGCCGCACTCGACGCCGGGATCAACCTGGTCGACACCGCCGACGTGTACGCCGCCGGCCAGAACGAGGAGATCGTCGGCCGGGCCATCCGGGGCCGGCACGACGATGTCGTGCTCGCCACCAAGTTCCACCACCCGCTGTCGGAGGGAATGAACCGGTCGGGCAGCTCGCGCCGGCACATCGTGAACGCCGTCGATGCCAGCCTCGGCCGTCTGGGCGTGGACCACATCGACATCTACCAGGCCCACCGGCCCGACCCTTCGGCCGACGTCGACGAGACCGTCGACGCCTTGTCGGACCTAGTGCACGCCGGCAAGATCCGCTACTGGGGCACATCGACGTTCCCCGCCGCTCGGTTGGTGGCGGTCCAGTGGTCGTCATCTCGCCCGGGACAGGTGCGGCCACGGACCGAGCAGCCGCCGTACTCGATCCTCAACCGGGGCATCGAGCGCGACGTCCTGCCGGTGTGCGTCGAGCACGGCGTCGGCGTGCTGGCGTGGGCGCCGCTCGGCGGCGGTTGGCTCACCGGCAAGTACACCCGCGGCGAACCGACGCCCGCCGGGTCGCGAGGCCAGACCCACGGCGACCATTTCGACGGCGCCAACCCGGCCAAGTTCGACGCCGTCGAGGCCCTCTCGGGGGTCGCGGCCGCGGCCGGGCTGTCGCTCGCGCACCTGGCGATGGCGTGGGCGGTCGAGCACCCGGCGATAAGCGCCGCGCTCATCGGGCCCAGGACCGAGGCCCAGCTCGCCGATCTGCTGGGGGCCGCCGACGTGGTGCTCGACGCCGACACCCTCGACGCGATCGACGAGATCGTGGCGCCCGGCGTCGACGTGAACCCCGCCGATGTCGGTTGGGCCCCACCCTCTCTCGACTCGGCGGCCCGCCGGAGGACCACTCGCCCATGAAAGCCTTGCTCTACCACCAGGCCGGTGGACCAGAGGTGTTGAAGTACACCGACGTAGCCGACCCGGCGCCCGGTCCCCGTGACGTGGTCGTGCGGGTGGCGGCGTGTGCCCTCAATCGCCTCGACGTGGTGCAGCGCCACGGCTGGTTCCAGATGCCCGGCTTCTCCTACCCGCACATCGCCGGCATGGACGTGGCCGGCGAGGTCGTCGCGGTTGGTGCCGAGGTTTCCTCGGTAGCGATCGGCGCTCGCGTGGTCGTCGACCCGTCGCTCGCCGGTGTGCCCGACGGCTCGAAGCTGGCCGGTCGCGGCGACCTCTACGGCGACCTCGGGATCATCGGCGGCACCGTCGACGGCGGTTACGCCGAGCTGTGCCTGGCGCCCGCCACCCACGTGTACCCGGTCCCCGACGACATGAGCCTCGACGACGCGGCGACGTTCCCGACGTGTTACCTCACGGCCGCGCACGCGCTGTTCGACGTCGGCAAGCTCCAGGCCGGCGAGACCGTGATGATCCACGCGGCCGGGTCGGGCGTGTCTGTGGCCGCGATCCAGCTCGCGAAGCGCGCCGGTGCGACCGTGCTCGCCACGGCCGGCAGCGACGACAAGCTCGCGCGCGCCCGCGAGCTCGGTGCCGACCATGTGTGCAACAACCGCACCGACGACGTGACCGGGTTCGCCCGAGGTGTGACCCACGGCAAGGGCGTCGACATGGTGTTCGACCATGTCGGTACCGCGCTGTTCGGGCCGTCGCTGTTCGCCATCGGCGTGCGGGGCCGACTCGTGAACTGCGGCAACACCAGCGGCGACGCGGCCAGCATCCCCTCGCTCGGTTACCTGTTCCACTCGGGGATCACGATCGTCGGTTCCGACCCGTACCGGCCCGAGGAGTTCGGTCCGGCGTGGAAGACGTTCTGCGACGCCCGGTTCGAGGTGGCCATCGACAGCGTGTACCCCTTGGCCGAAGCCGGAGCCGCCCAGGACAAGATGCTGTCGGGCGACTTCTTCGGCAAGATCCTGCTCCGCCCGTGAGGCTCTCCGCCCGCGCACCGAACTGGGTGGGGCGTGCGGGGCCTACGGCCCCGACGCCCCACACAGTTGCGAGGGGGGTGCGGCCGTGAACCCGACGGTCGAGCGCGACTCGCCGTATCCGGAGCTGAAGAAGTCGCACACCATGGCCCACGTGGGGCGGCCGTGGACGGACCACAAGCCTCCGCCGGCGGCGCCGGTGTGGGCGGTGATCCAGGGCCTGGGCTCGTACTACGTGCTGGTCGCCGCGTTGGAACTCGGGGTGTTCGACGTATTGGGAGACACCGGCCCGAGCCTGGTCGAGCCGCTGGCCGAACGGCTCGGGGTTTCGACACCTCACCTGGGGTCGCTGCTCGACTCGGTGGTGGCACTCGGTCTCCTCGACCAGTTCCGCGACGTCTACGAGCTCAACGACACCGCCCGCCGGTACCTGGTGAGCGACGGTGCGGCATGCATGGCCGACCTGGTGCCGGTTGCACCCGGCCCACACGCCAACTGGACCCGGCTCGCCGACACCGTCCGCCATGGCCGCCCGGCCACCCCGATCGAGGACGACCCGGCCGCGTTCTACGTGCCCCTCGTAGAGGGCACGTTCACCACCATGTGGCGGTGCGCGACCCGCGCCGACCTGAAGGTCCGGTTCAGCGCCCTCGCCTCGCCGCGGGTGCTCGACCTCGGTGCCGGCGGTGCGCCGTGGGCCATCGCCATCCTCGCCGCCTGCCCCAACGGTACGGCGGTGGTGAACGACTGGCCCGACGTGTTGCCGGTGGCCCAGCGCAAGACGGCCGAGTTCGGGGTGGCCGACCGGTGCGAGTGGCGCCCGGGCGACTTCCACACGATCGACGTCGAAGCCGACCATTACGACCTGGTCGTGCTCGGCCACGTGTGCCGGACCGAAGGGGCCGACGGGGCCCGGCACCTGATGGAGCGTGCCTTCGGCGCGCTCCAGCCCGAGGGGCGGCTGTTGCTGGCCGACTACTTCCCCGACCGCGAGCGGAAGTCCAACCCTCACGCCGTGTTGATGGGGACCACGATGATGGCGAGCACGCGCAAGGGGCTCACGTTCACCTACGAGGACTACGCCGGATGGCTCCGCGGCGCCGGCTTCGAGGCCCTGCGCCTGATCGAGCCCATCGGCTTCCAGCAGGTCCTCGTCGCCACCAAACCCAGGAGGACCTGATGGAACAGATCGACACGTTGGTGACGGGGTGGTACGTCGTCACGATGAATGCCACCCGCGACATAATCCGTCACGGCGCGGTCGCCCTGCGCGACGGTGTCATCGTCGCGGTCGGCAAGGCATCGGACCTGACCGCCCGGTACGTAGCTCGCGAGACGGTGGGCGGCGACCGTTTCGTGGTCACGCCGGGGATGGTGAACAGTCACATCCACATCACCGGCGAGCCGCTGACCCGGGGCTACGTCCCCGACGACACGCCGTTCGAGGAGAACGTGTTCGCCTGGTTGTGCCCGCTCTACTCGGTCCATCGGGCCGACGAGGAACGCCTGTCCGGTCAGCTCGCCGCGGTCGAGATGCTCAAGTCGGGCACTACGTGCTTCCTCGAGGCGGGCACGATCCGGTTCCTCGACGACGTGATCGACGGGCTCGTCGAGGTCGGCATCCGCGGAAGGGTTGGAGCGTGGGTCTGGGACCTCCCGCCCGAGCCCGACGTGTACAAGCAGGACACCGACCAAGCCATCGCCCGGCTCGACGACCAGCTGACCCGTCACAAATCGGTGGCCGGGGGCCGGCTCGGGGCGTGGTCGATCCTGGTCGGGCACACGACATGCTCGGACCCGTTGTGGAAGGCGGCGCGCCAGCTCGCGGACCAACACGGCACCGGCATGAGCTTCCACATGTCACCGGCCATGCTCGATCCCGACGGGTTCGTCGCCGAGTTCGGGCACCGCCCGATGGTGCACCTGGCCGAGCTGGGTGTGCTGCGCGACGACGTGGCGATCACGCATTGCGTGCGCATCGACGACAACGAGCTGCGGATCATGGCCGAGGCCCGGGTAAATGTGGCGCACTGCCCGACCACCGCGCTGAAGGTGAGCTACGGCGTGACCCAGGTCGGCAAGATGCCCGAGATGGTGCAGGCCGGGATCAACGTCGCCATCGGGACCGACGGCAACAACGCGTCGAACTACAGCGACCTCATGCGCGCCACATACCTGGTCGCCGGGTTGTTCAAGGACGCCCGACTCGATCCGCACATGTTTCCGGCCGAGAAGGCCTACGAGATGGCGACACTCGGCGGGGCGCGCACGATGAGCTTGCAGGATCAGATCGCGTCGCTCGAGCCGGGCAAGCGAGCCGACGTGGTCCTGCACGACACCGACCGGCCGGAATGGCGGCCATTGCTCAACGTCATGAACCAACTCGTCTGGTCCGCCGACGGCCGGGGCGTGCACACGGTGTTCGTCGATGGCGTCAAGGTCGTCGACGCCGGCCGCATGACGACGATCGACGAGGACCGCCTCTACGCCGAGGCCCAGCGCATGGGCGAAGCGATCGTCGCCCGCTCCGGCCTGCCCGACAAGGCCAAATACCCGATCCTGTAGCAGCCGTTGTCTGAGCGTTCGGCCGCCGCTACTCTGACAACTCTTATGAAGTTTCGTGTTGTTATGACGGTTCTGACGATGGTGCTGGCGGGTTGTGGCGGTGGCGACGAGGCTGCACCGGCCGTCGTGTCGACGACCTCGACCACCTCGGCCCCGCTGGTCTCGACGGCGACGACTACGGTCGCGGAGTCCACGACCCCCGTGGCATCGACGACGACGGGTCCGGAGACCTCGACGACCATCGCCGAGGCGGGGGTGCCGGTGCTGACGTTCTCCGATCCCCCGACCGAGTCCGAGCTCTTCGCCCTCGCCGACGCGTACTGGGCCGCGGTTGAGCGCGCTGGTCTTGACCCCGGAGCAGATCAGACGCACCTCGCCTCTGTGCTGACCGAACCACTGTTCTCTCGGGCACTCGCATCGATGGCAAATTTCGCCGATCTGGGTCAGGTCCTGCTTCCGCCGACGGGTGGCCGTCAGCACCGTCTGCTGTTCATCGAAGCGGACGAGGCGCTAGTCGAGTCGTGTTACCTGGATGACGGGATTATCCAGGAGCGGTCGGGAGCGATTGTGAACGACGCCGTGGAGACGGCTGTCCGCCAGCTTGAGATGGCGCCGTTTCAGGGCCGATGGTTGGTGCGCGAGCAGTACCTGAGAGTCGCGATCGAGGGAGTTCAGCCGTGCGATTCGTTGTAGGCGTTGTGTTGGCATTGGCGCTGACGTCGGCCCCATCAGCGGCGTCGAACGGTGGTTCGGGCCTTGACCCCGGCACCACCGACATCGGCGAGTCGGCGTCGGGGGTGTGGGTGGGGGCGGTTGCTGCGGGGTCGGAGGTGGTGGTGTCGTCGGGGGTGGTGCGGCCGGGGTCGGGCGGGGCCGGTGGGACTCGGCCGGCGTTGCGGTGCATCTGGTTGGGCGGTCAAGCCCCGGTGCAGGATGTGTTCGTGCCGGGGGCGGTGGTGGCCGGGGGCTGGTACTGGTTCTGGTGCGAACGCGCCGACACCCCGGGGGTGGTCGTCGTTCCGCCGTATCGCCGGCAATATTTGCCGCCGACGGGCGGGGTCGGCGGCGAGGTCATCACGCCGGATGGCTTGGTGGCGCGGGCGGTGGATGAGTTGCCGCTCATAGCGCCGGTCGTGGATGCGTCACCGCCGGGCGGGCGGCTGTACGTGAACGTGCCGTCGTACCTTGCGGTCACGAACCCGAACGGTGACGGCGCGACGGCGTTGGCGCGGCCGCCGGGCGTGGACTTGTGGGCCCACGCCGAGGCCCGGTTGGCGTCGGTGGTGTTCGATCCCGGCAATGGTGACGAGCCGGTGGTGTGCGACGGGTGGGGGAACCTGTTCGATACGCAGGATCCGGCCCGGTTGCCGGATTGTGGGTACACGTACTTGCGGGCCGGGGAGTTCGTGGTGTCGGCGACGGTGTCGTGGGAGATCACCTACGCGTCGTCGGACACGCCGGCCGGGGTATGGGGCACGGTCACACGGACGGGCACGTTTCCGGTGCAGGTGTTCGAGCTCGAGGTCGTCGTCACCGATTGACGCCAGCAGGCCCCGACTCGCGCAAACCATGGGTGCGTGTCGGGGTCCGGGGTCGGGGGTGTTTCGGTTGTTTGCGTCGGGGTTGGTGTCAGGCGGCGATGGGTGGGGAGTGGGCGGTGACGGTTCGGTGCAATCGTCCGTCGGGCGTGTAGATCTCGATCACCCCGAGTTGGGGGGATCGCATGGTCCATCCGCCTTCGTGGACGAGGTGGTGGCAGGTGCTGCAGGCGGGGCCGAGGTTGTCGATGTCGGTGTTGCCGCCTTGATCCCAGGGGATGATGTGGTGGGCGTCGCACCAGGTCATGTTGGCTCTGCAGTTGACGCAGCCGCCGTACATGGCTTCGAGGGCGTGGCGTTGGGCGGGTGTCGCGAGGCGTACGTTGCGGCCGAGGTAGAGCAAGGCGCCGGTGTCGTCGACGATGGCGTTCATGATCCCGGCTTGGCAGGCGAGACGGCGGACGGTTTCGACCGGGAGCGGGGTGCCGTCGGCTAGGCGGGCATCGACACCGCACGAGCCGAGCGTGTCGGTGAGTTCGGTGATGTTGTAGATGCCGAGGATGGTGCCGTTGGGCTTCGCGGGTCCGGTGGCGCGGCCGGAGACGCCCATGCGGATGAGTGACACGAACGCGTCGGCGAGGTATTGCGGGTGCCGGTTCGACATGAGTGTGTCGCCGGGGTCGCGGGTGGTGTTGTTGTGTTCGCGCCAGATCTTGCGGGCTTCGGCGACGATGGCGTTGCGGATCTCGGTGCCGGTGTCGGTGGGGAGCACGAACGTCGCGCCGACCATGCCGTGCTCGCCTTCGAAGAACATGCCCTTGCGGTTGCGGTGCTGGCGTTGGGCTTTGGCGTTGGGGTCGGTGTCGTGATCGGCGACGAACTTTTGGAGTGTCGACGTGAACTGGTCGACGGTGCCGCAGCCGTCGAGCAGGTCGGTCTCGGCGGCCTTCAGCTCGCCGGCGAGGTCGGGGTTGCTGGCGACTGTGGCGGCCATGACGTCGGCGTGTTCGCCGGTGATCGATCCGGAGGCGAGCGCGTCGAGGGTGCCGGGGAGCGCGGCGAGCGCGGTGGCTTTCTTGGTGGTGGAACGGGCGGCACGGTTCGACACGCCCGTGGCGGCGGCGAGCTCGCCGGCGACGTTGGGCGTGAGACGCCGGAGCCGGTCGAGGTAGCGGGCTTCGGCGGCCCGAGCGAACGACATGAGCTTGGACGACATCTCCAAACCGACGCGGGCGGCGGCGAGGTCGGCGGTGGCTGGGTCGTTCCTTTCGATGTAGTCGACGGCCTCGTGAAACATGTGCTCACTCTAACCGCACGAACACCTGATCGCAAGCCGTATCGGCAAATTCCTGTCGCTGCGACATGACGGATAGCGGCAGGCACAGGGCGGACCTCGCCACGGGAGTGCTCCGTTGACTCCGCTACAACACTCCTCGGATCGTGGTCATGAGGTCGGCGGCGACTTGGGCGGGGGAGCGTTCGGAGAAGCCGCGGCGGTAGAGCTCGGGGCCGGCGGTGGCCCGCACGCCGCGGGCGGCCAACCCGCGTAGGATCGCGGCCACCCCGAAGTCGCCGGAGCCGGGGTCCATGCGGTGGTAGAGCGCCTCGTCGTACAGGTCGGTGGGCGGCGCCGCGGGGCCGTCGGCGAGCTGGATGGCTCGGATCGACTCCGTTGGTATTCGGTCGACGAGCGACGCGCTGTTGCTGCGCACCAGGTGGGCCATGTCGAGCACGAGTCCGCCGTTCGGCCGGCCCGCATCGCCCACGATCTGGATCCCGGCGGGCAGGTCAGGCACCCCGCTGAACGGAGCGAACTCCAGGTTGACGGAGAGCCCGTGCTCGGCGGCGTCATCGCACAGCGCGGCGAACCCCGCGGTGGCGCGATCGAGATCGACGGGTTCCGCGCCGAGGTCGAGGGCGGCGATGGAGCGCGCACCGAGCGCCTCGGCGGCGGCGAAGAAGTCGTGCCGGGTCCACGGTTGCGGCCCGGTAGCTGCGGCGTCGGCGAACGACGGCAGCCAGTCGCCGCACGGTTCGAGGGCGGCGACGGACAACCCGGCGTCGTCGAGCAACCGGCGCATGGTCGCAAGGTCGAGCCCCTCGCGCGATTGCGCCCGGCGGATCATCAACGGCCACAACGAGATGGCGTCGAAACCGGCCGACGAGGCGGCCGCGACCAGGTCACGAAACGGCGCCGCGGGTAGACACCCGGCATAGAGCACGAGTTGGTCGGCGCACCCGACACTCGCCACGGTCACCCTCCGGCGAGGATTCGATCGAGAGCGTCCGCGACGCCCAGGTCCGCGGCCCAACGGTTCAGGTACCCGGCATCGAGTCGATCACCCTGGGCGGCGACGATGCCGGCCACGTCGCGAATCTGGCGGTCCGTGTCGGTGATCGATGCCCACTCGAGCTTCGCCGCTGTGGTGTCCTCGGCGGTGGCCAGAAATGTCTGGACCCCGAGCACCGTCGCCGGCTGCCGACGATCGAACTCGCCCCGGCTGAAGGGCCGATCCTTGACGAAGATCAGGTCGACCTTCCAGCCCGTCGTCGTATCGATCACGGTGAACTGCGACCTTGCCTGTAGGGCGGCGATCGGATCGCACGTGTAGAACCGCTCGGGATCGAGATTCGCAACCAAGCGGGTGACCTGCGAGACATCGGCGTCGATCACGATGTCGACATCCTGGGTCGAGCGGGGCTCGCCGTGGTGGCTGGAGGCCGACGAGCCGGCCAGCATGTGCGATATGCCGGCGGCGTCGAGCGCGCCAACGACTTCGCGCAGGATCTGCTCCAGGCTCATCGCTGCGCTGCTCCGCCGATCCGGCCTGGGGGCAGGTGGGGGTGGAGTAGGCGTACGTACGCGGCTTCGGCTTCGCCTTGGGTGAGCTCGGGGTGGCGAGCTCGGATGCCTTCGATCGTGATGGAGCGCATCGCCTCGGACATCTGGAATGACAGCGCGATGCGCTCGTCGGGTGTCATGGCTGCGTACACCGCCAACTGGCGCCGTCGCACCTCGGGATCGGTGTCGTGCAGGTGCACGGTGGTCAGAGGTGGCCGAAGCGGCGGCGCTTGGCGTCGAGGTACGCGGCGTTGTGCGGGTTCGGTTCCACCGCGAGCGCCACTCGGTCCTCGACGGCGACGCCGAGCGACTCGAGCCGGGCGAGCTTGGCCGGATTGTTGGTCAGCAACCGCACCGAACCGACGTCGAGGGCGCGAAGGACCTGAGCGGCGTCGGCGAACTCGCGGGCGTCCGGTGGGTGGCCGAGGGCGACGTTGGCGTCGTAGGTGTCGTGGCCCCGCTCCTGGAGCTCGTAGGCCCGGAGCTTCTCGGCCAGCCCGATGCCGCGGCCCTCGTGGCCCCGCAAGTACACGAGCACCCCCCGACCAGCGCCGCCGATCGCCGTCAGGGCGCCGTCGAGCTGCTCACCGCAGTCGCAGCGCAGCGAGCCGAGAGCGTCGCCGGTGACGCATTCGGAATGGACCCGGCACAGAACCGGCGATTCCGATACCACGTCACCGAGCACGAGAGCGATGTGCTCGGCGCCGGTGACGAACGAGCGGAAGGCATGGGCCACGAACGCGCCCTGGGGTAGCGGGAGGTCGGCGGTGGCAACCCGCTCGACGAGCCGCTCGGTGCGCCAGCGGTGGTGGGCGATGTCCGCGGCGTCGACGAGCGGAAGA
This sequence comes from uncultured Acidimicrobiales bacterium, assembly GCA_964390555.1. Classification (GTDB taxonomy): domain Bacteria; phylum Actinomycetota; class Acidimicrobiia; order Acidimicrobiales; family SHLQ01; genus CAVTWS01. The sequence continues at coordinate 12,871 of CAYMJU010000151.1, forward strand.
TCGTGGTCCGCGGCGAGCCGGGCCAGGTACGAGGCGAGCGGCACGCCGCCCACGTCGGCGATGTCACTGACGGCGACCATCTCGGCTTCGGTCATGCGCAACAGGTCGAGGGCTACCGAATCGCCGTCGAGTCGACGCAACGTCCCGCCGAGGTCGGTAAGCGCCGCACGCTGGGTCACTCGCCGGTGAGTCCCGAGCTGGCCGAGCAACACATGCCCGGATCGGGCCACGACCGCGCCGCCGCTGGGGGTCTCGACCAGCACGGCACCCCCGGCACAGAGCGCGGCGACCGCGTCTTCGACCGGCGAGTACCCCATCAGCCGGCCACCAGGTGCGCGAGCCGCCGCCGCCACTCGACCGACGGGCGATCGGACTGCACGCTCACGGTGTCGCTGTTCGAAAGCGAGAGCACACCGGGGACCTTCTCCAGCATCGCCTTGTCCTCGGCGCCGATGGCCAGGTCGAACCGGATGATCTCCTCGGCCGACACCGAGAAGTCGTCGTTGCGCCACACGACGAACGTGAACAGCGATGTGGTGTCGTCGACCGGCGTGCTGAGCAGCAACAAGATGTGCTCGAGCCCGGTCTCGTAGCGGATGGTGGAGCGCACGGCGAACGGCAGAGCGAACCCGCTCGACATCTGGCGGGTGAGCACCGGTGCAGCGAGGCCGCTGACGGCACGACCGAGATCGTCGTTGCGGACCTGGACCTCGTAGACGTAGCCGGTCCAGCCCCCGTCGAGCTCGCCGACCTCGATCGGCGGCACCCGGGTCTCCTGGGCCAGCCCGAACGTGCCCTGGTGCACGAACGGGAAGTGTGAGATGTCGAGGAAGTTGTCGGCCATCCGGGTCGCCGACACCCGCCACACTTCGACGGGGGTGTTGATCCGGCGGAAGGCCGGGTCGGCGTCGTGACATATCTCCGGTATGCCCGCCGCCGGCGTGCCGGGGCACAACCACACCAGGCCATAGCGCTCGGCCGCGTGGATCGCGGCCAGATGCGCCTTGGGCGGGATCGCCGCATCAGGACCCGAAGACGGGATCGCCACGCATCGCCCGTCGGACCCGAACCGCCAGCCGTGGTACATGCACTCGACCGTACCGTCGGTGACCGAGCCGCACGACAGCGGTGCCTCGCGGTGTGGGCAACGGTCAGGTGCCGCGGTGATCGACCCGTCGGTGCCGCGCCACATCACGTAATCGCGCCCGAGCAGCCGGACAGCAGTGGGGCCAGGTGCCAGCTCGACGCTCCGCGCGACGGGGTACCAGTAGTCGACGAGCACCGGTGTCTCGACCAGCGACCATGCCCCGGTCATGGCGGCAGGATAGCCGTACCGCCGTGAACCCCTGCTCAGCCGGCTATGAGGCTCGCCGATCGGCTCGCCTTGTTAGCCGGTCGACAACGTCCCGATGAGATCGACGGCTCGGTGGCCACCTGCTTGGGTGACGAAGCTGACGGGCCCGCAGCGGCTCGACCCACGTTCAGGTTCGAGGCGTTCGGCGGTGACATGACCCGGAGGGCAGGCCGCCAAACCCTCGGTGGGCCGGGCTTGGATCCGGTCCCCGGAGCCGGGTGCCAGAGCGCCTACGCGGCGGGGAGGGCGAAGGCGACGCGGCCGCCGGGGGCGGCCTCGATCCAGATGCGCCCGCCGTGGGCTTCGACGAGGCCGCGGGCGATGGCCAGGCCGAGTCCGGCACCCCCGGTCGTTCGACCCCGCGCCGCGTCGGCCCGGCTGAACCGGTCGAAGGCCTGGTCCTCGAAGCCCGGCGGGAACCCGGGTCCTTCATCGACGACCCGAACCGTCGGTCCGCCGACGCCGGTGTCGAGCGCGACGGTCACGGTCGACCGGTCGGGTGCATGGCGGATGGCGTTGTCGACCAGGTTGCGGATGACTCGGCCGAGCGCCGCCGCGTTGCCGAGCACCGGCACACGCGACGAGGCGTGCAGTGCGACGTCGATGCCGCGCCGAGCGGCGACCGGAGCTAGTGCCTCGACCGCCTCGTCGGCGATCTCGGCCAGATCGATCGGGGTTGGGTCGAGGTCGAGGCGGCCGGCCTCGACCCGGGTGAGCAGAAACAGGTCGTCGACCATCGCCGCGAGCGCATCGACGTCGCGCTGCATCGACCGCAGGTAGCGCTGCGGGTCGGGAGCCACGCCGTCGGCGAGCGCCTCGATCGCGGCCCGCAACGCAGTCAACGGCGTGCGCAGGTCGTGGCTGATGCTCGACAGCAGCGCCGAACGCTCGGCCTCGTAGCCGGCCCGCTCGGCTTCCAGGGCGCCCAGCCGCGCGACCATGTCGTCGAGGGCCCGGGCGACCGAGCCCAGCTCGTCGGACCGCACCACGCCCGTCGTCACGTCGCGTGCTCCGCTCTGGATCAGCCGCACCGTCTGTTCCAGGCGGCGGGTGTCGCGCCCGAGCGGACCCGAGGCGACGAAGACCAAGACAGTGGCGAACAAGGCGGTGACCACGAGCACACCGATCACGGTGCGCGAGTCGGCTTCGTCGAGAACCATCAACCGGGTGAGGGCGAGCGTGGCGGCCGCGCCGACGCCGAGGGCGACGAGGGTTACCGCGAGCACCTGGTTGCGCAGCGACCGCAGGTGGTGGTGGAGCCGCCGCAACCCGACCGCCGCCGCGATCGTGAGTCCGACGAGCCCGAGCAGGAGGAGCGCGGCTTCGGCCGGGTCCGCTTCGATGGCATCGAAGAACGAGGTGGTCATAGAGCCTGCGGCAGCACCGACCACGGTCATGGTTCGAACCGGTAGCCGAGGCCCCAGATGGTGGCTATCCAGCGGGGCTGCTCGGGGTTGGACTCGATCTTTTGACGGATGCGGCCCACGTGAACCGTCACCGTCGCCGGGTCCTGGAATTCGGGGGCCGAGTCCCACACCTGGGCGAGCAGCTCCCGGCGTGAGAACGCCTGGCGTGGCGACCGGGCGAGCATCGCCAGCAGATCGAATTCCTTGGGCGTGAGGACGACAAGCCGCTCGTCGACGAACACCTCTCGCGATCGGGTGTCGACGCGGAGTGCACCGAATTCGAGCACGGTGTCATCGGGGTCGCCGTCGGTCGGCCGGGTGCGGCGCAACACGGTGCGCACCCTCACGGCGAGCTCCCGGGGTGAGAACGGTTTGACCACATAGTCGTCGGCGCCGAGCTCGAGGCCGAGGATGCGGTCGGTCTCCTCAGCCCGAGCCGTCAGGAGGATGACCGGCACGTCGCTCACGGCGCGGAGGCGCCGCAGCAGGGTGAGGCCATCCACGCCGGGAAGCATCACGTCGAGCACCACGAGGTCCGGCTTGAGCCTGGCCAACGCTTGCGCGGCGGCGTCGCCGTCGGCGGCTTCGTGGACGTCGTGGCCGTCGAGGGTTAGGTACCGAGACACGACCTCGCGGACCATCGGCTCGTCGTCGACCACGAGGATTCTGGAAGCGAGCGCAATCTCGCGAGACGGGTGCTCGGCCGCGAGCAGGACGGCGTCCATGCGATGAAGGGTACGGGCGCGACAGCGATCGTGGACGGAACTGGGTGGGGCGTGAGGGGCCTGCGGCCCCGACGCCCCACCCAGTTCGTCGAGGGGGCAGGGTCGGACGATCATGCTGCTGGCGGGACGAGCACGCTGTCGATGACGTGGATCACACCGTTCGAGGCTTGGAGGTCGTAGCGCTCGACGGTCGCCCCGCCCACCATCACCGTTTCGCCTTCGACGGTCACGTCGAGCGGGTTGCCGGCGACGGAGGTGAACGACTGGCCGGCCATGCTCATCACCAGTTCGGCGTCGTCGAGACCGTCGACGACATGGTTGTCGAGGATGCTCCGCAGCATCTCGCCCGACGCCAGCAGGTCATCTTGGGTCATGCCCGACTCGGCGAGATACGCGGTGAACGCGGCATCGGTGGGGACGAACACCGTGAAGGGGCCCGTGCCGTGCAGGCCGTCCATGATGCCGGCGGCATCGAGGGCGCCGAGGAACGTGTTCAGGTCGCCCTCGGCGCTGGCCACGGCCAGTACGTCGCCGATCTCGGTCCCGGCCTCGGCTTCGGCGGGGGCCGCGGTCGTCGTCGCGGCGACGGTGTCGTCATCGTCGTCACCGCACCCGGCCGCGACTGCGGCGAGGAGCGCAAGCGCGGCGACGCTTCGACGTGTGATCGAGTGGTTCATGGGGGTTCCTCCGGGTGAGATGTGCCGACACCGTAGGAACGCCGACCACGACGTCCGCCGGTGTTCACCGTTTGTTGTCCGAACCGTGCGCGCTTGGTGTGGTGACAGGATGTGTTGGTGGACTCGGCAACGGTGGATCTGCTGGTGGTGGGCGATGTGATCACCATGGACCCGCAGCGCCGGATCGTCGTGACCGGTGCGGTCGCAGTGGCGGCCGGAGCGATCGTCGCCATCGACGACGAGCGGACGCTGCGCAACCGGTACCCGGCGGCTCACGTCGTCGGCCGTCGCGACGACCTGGTCACCCCGGGCTACATCAACGCCCACCAGCACCTCACCGCGGACCGGCTGGTGCGCTCCGACATCCCCGACGACCTGGCGCCCGGAGCATCGATCTTCGAGTGGATCGTGCCGGTGCACGCCGCCGTCGACGGCGACGACGACGGGCTGGCGGCCACCCTGTCGCTCGTAGAGGCGGTCGGCAACGGCATCACGACGACCGTCGAAGCGGGGACGGTGACGAACCCCGATCGGGTCGCGGCCGCGCTGCGAGCCGTGGGCGCCCGCGGCACGATCGGCCGTTGGGGGAGCGACACCGACGGGTTGCCCGATGCCGCGCCGCCCGACGAGGTCCTGGCCGCGCAGGCTGACCTCGTGGCCCGCTACCCCGGGGGGCGCGACGAGCTCGTCCAAGCGTGGGTCACGCTCGTGGGCCACGACCTCATGACCGACGAGCTAGTGGTGGGCGCGTCCGACCTGGCACGCGAGGCCGGGACGGGTCTCACGTTTCACCTGTCGCCGACGACGAGCGACCCCGACGCGTACCTCGGGCGCACCGGACGCCGTCCCGCCGTGCACCTGGCCGAGCTAGGTGCGCTCGGTTCGCATGTGCTGCTCGCTCACGCGGTTCACCTCGACGACGCCGAGGTCGACGCCGTGCTCGACACGCAGACCGCGGTGGTGTCGTGCCCGTGGGCGTATCTGCGGCTCGGGCAGGGGTACACGGTTGCCAGCCGCCACGTCGAGCTGTGGCGCCGGGGCGGGCGGGTGGCCCTCGGTTGCGATGCCGAAAACGCGGGAGACGCCGTCGATGCGCTGCGGGTCGCCTCGCTGTTCGCCGGACTGGCCAAGGACATGGCCATCGACCCGATGGTGTTCGGTGCGCACGACGCGCTCGAGTTGCTCACCATCGCTGGCGCCGCGGCCATCGGGAGGGCCCACGATCTCGGCAGCATCGAGGTCGGCAAGCGGGCCGATCTGGTCGTCCACGACACCAGCGGACCGCAGTGGACCACCCGAGCCGCCGACCCGGTCCTCCAACTGATCTGGGCGAGCGACGGCCGCTCGGTCCGTGACGTGGTGATCGACGGTCGAGTGGTGGTCGAGGGCGGCCGTTGCACGACGATCGACGTGACGGCCTTGGCTGCCGAGGCGGCCGATCGGCGGTCCCGGCTGATCGAGCGGTCCGGGATCAGGCCGGCCAGTCGCTGGCCGATGGTCAGACCATCGGACCACTGCTAGCGTCGGCCGCGAGACCGCCGACCGTCGGCTCGCTGGAGGGTCCCGTAGTGCCGAACACGCTCATCTTCGTCGATTTCGCCTCCGACGATCCCGAGGCGTCGGCCCGGTTCTACGCCGAGGTGTTCGGCTGGGAAGTCGAGCCGCGCCCGGCGGGCGTGTTCCATCGGATCGTGCCCGGCGGCCACTTCCCGCTCGAGGACGGCACGCCGTCGCCGATCGGCAACTTGCACATGGGGATCTTCGACGCCGGCAACGCCCGGCCTAACCCCGATCCAGCAGGGGTCGGCCCTCGAGACCTCAGCCGATCCGGGCGAACATCGCGAACGTGGATCCTCGTCGACGACGACGAGGACGCCACCGAGATCCTCGACCGGGCCGTTGCCCGGGGGGCGACCGAGCTGTGGCGTGACCACTACTGGGCCGAGTTCAACGGCTTCAACTGCGCGTTCGTCGACCCGTGGGGCAACACGTTGATCCTGTGGACCAAGGGCGGCGACGACCCCGCGATTCCGGAGGGCTGGACCAATGAGTGACACCTACGCCGAGCACCCACCCACTACCCGCTGGACCCACATCGCGCTCCGGGTCAAAGACATCGATGCCACCATCGCCTGGTACCAGCGGTACACGCCCCTCGAGCTGCTCGACCGGCGCGAGGACGACATGGGCTACGGCGCATGGCTCGGCATGCCCGACCAGGCCGCGAGCCCGTTCGTCTTGGTGATCGCACAGTTCTTCCCCGAGACCGATCCGTTCAAGAACGCGCCTCAGGAGATCCTGGCCCCGTTCGCGCACCTCGGGATCGAGATGACGAGCCGGGCCGACATCGACGCCAAGGCCGATGAAGGCCGCGAGGCCGGGTGTCTCGGCTACCCCCCGACCGACATGCCGCCGCCGATCGGCTACATCTGCATGCTGCGCGACCCCGACGGCAACATGGTCGAGTTCAGCCATGACCAAGGGGTGTACACCAAGGCCCGCGAGGTCTGGGGCTGAACGCGTCGGTCTCGCCGGCCGCCGTCGTGCGGTCGTACCTGGCATCGTTCGCGACCCGTGACCCCGAACGGATTGCCGGTCACGTCGCCCAGGGCTTCGTCAACGAGCACACGTCGGCCCTCGGCGATGGCTGCGTCGGTCGCGATTCGTACTGCGAGCGTCTGCCCGGGTTCCTCGGCGCCTTCCCGGGGCTGCGCTACGACGTCGAGGACATGGTCGTCGAGGGCGAGCGCGTCGTCGCGGCCTACCGGCTCACCGCCGAGCACGACGGTCATCGCGTCGACCTCCGAGGGGTGATGCGCTTCGAGGTGAGCGACGGTCAGATCAGCCGGCGCGTCGACTACTGGGACAGCCTCGTGTTCCTCCGCCAGACCGGCCAGGCCTAGCCCGCCGCCGGCCCGACCCGACGGGTCGCGCGCAACAGCCGACCGCGTCGGTGGCTCGTCGGCCGCAGATGGGCGAGAATCCCGCGATGGAGTACACACGACTCGGATCCACCGGCATGCCGGTGTCGCGACTGTGCCTCGGCACGATGACCTTCGGGTACCAGTGCGACGAACCTACGTCGACGGCCATCCTCGACTCGTCGTTCGAGGCCGGCATCACGTTCCTCGACGTGGCTGACGTCTATCCGCTGGGAGCGCCGCAGGACCACAACGGCCGGACCGAGGAGATCGTCGGCCGGTGGATGAAGGGTCGACGCGAGCAGGTCATAGTCGCCACCAAGGCCTACGGGCCAATGGGCCCGGCCAAGTGGGACATGGGCAACTCCCGCAAGCACCTGCTCGACGCCATCGACGGGTCACTGCGCCGGCTCGGCACCGACTACGTCGACCTGTACCAGCTGCATCGCGACGATGCGAAGTGCCCCCTCGACGAGACGCTCGGAGCGCTCGACACGATCGTGCGCAGCGGCCGAGCGCGTTACATCGGGTGCTCCAACTTCCTCGCCTACCGGCTCGCCACCGCGCTCGGGCGCAGCGACACGCTGGGCGTGGCGCGCTTCGTGTCGGCCCAACCCCGCTACAACCTCTTGTTCCGCGGGATCGAGAACGAGCTGTTGCCGCTTTGTCGCGAGCAGGGCGTCGGTGTGATCCCGTACAACCCGATCGCGGGCGGGATGCTCACCGGCAAGCACCAGCGCGGTGAGCCGACGACCGACACCCGGTTCACGCTCGGCTACGCGGCGTCGGTCTACCAGGACCGCTACTGGCACGAGGCTCAGTTCGATCTCATCGACGCCATGCGACCCCTCGCCGCCGACGCCGGCGTCTCGCTCACGACGTTGGCGGTCGCCTGGGTACTGGCCAACCCGGCGATCACCGCGCCGATAATCGGCGCCAGCCGGCCCGAGCAGCTCGCCGACAGCGTGGCGGCGCTCGCCGCTCCGCTCGACGCCGACCTGAAGAAGCAGCTCGACGACCTGACCGCCCTCTTCCGGCCACCCGCGGCCCTCTGAGGTCCCGCGTCGTCAGCGCAGCGCGTCGAGGATAGGGGCGCTGTTCTCGAGGGTTTCGCGAAGGCCGTCGGCCATCGTGTTGTCGGGTCGCCGAACGGCGGCCAGGTTGCAGCTCGCGCTCGTGTAGCCGAGCGCCAGCACCCCTGTCATCAGCTCGACGCACTCCTCGGGCGTGCCGGCGACCGCGAAGCGGCGGACGAGCTCGTCGTCGATCAGCCGGTCGATCTCGGGATCGTCGTAGCGGTCGTGGTCGAAGTACCAGCCCCGAGACCGGGCCAAAGCGGCGTTCAGGTCGTCGTAGGCCCGGTCGGGCAGCGCCAGCTCGGCGGGCCGGATCAGGCAGACGTAGTGAGCGACGTAGCGTCTGACGCTGGCCCGTGCCGCCGCTCCGTCGGCCGATACGCACAGCGTGAGTCGGGGCGCGACCTCGATGTCGTCGACCGACCGGCCCGCCCGCGCCGATCCCGTGGCGAGCCAGCCCCGATAGGTCGCCGCCTGCTCCGGGGAGAGGAAGCGTGCACCGACGAGCGCCGTGTCGGCGACCTCGCCGGCGAGCTCCATCACCTGCCGCGACCGCGTGCCGATCGCGATCGGGACCGGCCGGTCGGGTACCGGTCGGACGAGGCGTTCACCATCGACGGTCAGCACCGCGCCGTGATGAGTGACGGTCTCGCCCGCGAGGAGCCGGCGCACGATGTCGATCGTCTCGCGAAGCGTCTGGACCGGCCGCGGATACCGGATACCGAGCGGCTCGAGGCCCGCCCCGACGCCGAGCCCGCAGAACGCCCGGCCACCCGACACTTCCTGGAGGGTGGCCAGCGCGCCGGCCAGGATCACCGGGTGGCGGCTGTAGGGGTTGGTGACCATCGACCCGATCTGCACCCGCTCGGTTGCCTGGGCGCACAAGGCCTGGAGCATGAAGCAGTCCGGCCAGAACGCCACGTCGGAGATGCCCAACCGGTCGAACCCAACCGCTTCCACGAGTCGCGCCAATTCGACCACCGCGGCCGGCGGCATGCCCGGGCTGATCTCGGCTTCGAACGCCACGTGGCCCAACCTACGGTGGCGGGGTGAGGCCGAGGATGTCGGCGAGCATCTCCATCGAGCGCAGGTGCTCGTCGGCGTCGCGGCGCCAGGGGGCCGACACGACATGTTGCAGCCCGGCCGCCTGCCACGCGTCATGCTCGCGGAGGATCTGACGGGTTTCCATGCCCTGGGGGTCCCAGCCGGTGCGGAGCGAGATCGTGAACTCGGGCTCGGGGCGGTCGCGCCGCAACCGGCTCACGAGCGCCTCGACGCCCGGGATGTCGAGCCCGAGGGCCTGGAACCCGTCGCCTCGGGCCGCGCCGCGCCGATACGCGGGCTCGGATCCGCCTCCGATCCAGATCGGAAGACGACGCTCGGGTTGGGGCAGCACCCGGATATCGCGGAACCGGTAGTGCGCGCCCTCGAAACTCGCCGGCGACTCGGCCCACACCAGCCGGCAGATGTCGAGGATCTCGTCCATCCGAGAGCCGCGGTCACCGAAGCCTTGCCCGAGCGCGTCGTACTCACGCTCGGACCACCCGACGCCGCCGACGAACCGCAATCGGCCGCCGCTCAGAATGTCGAGCGACGCCAAGGCGTTGGCCAGCCACAGCGGCTGGTACTGGGGTACGACCAGCACGCTCGTGCCGAGTCCGATCGTGGTGGTCGCAGCAGCGGCCCACGACAGCGACAACAGCGGATCGAGGATCCGTGGGGTGGGGTAGTCCTGCTCGGCGGGGCTGACGATGTGGTCGCTGACCCACACGTCGCTGAATCCGAGTTCCTCGGCGCGGCGGGCGACTCGGGCGATCCCGTCGGGGCTGGCGTGGCGTCCGGTGTGGGGCAGATGGATGCCCACGCGGATCGTGGTGGCGGTGCTCATCAGTCGTCGGGGAACATGAATGCCCGAGCCGCGCTCGACACCAGCTCGACGTAGAGGCCGTTTGGCGCCTGGTGCATCACGAAGTCGGCGGGCGCATCGGGATCGTCGACGCCGATCTTGGCGATGAGCGGCGCACCCTGGGCGATCAGCGCGGCCGATCCGGCGGTCACGTCGTCGCACCACCAGCCGAGATGGTGCACACCCCGTTCACCGGCCGGTTCCCACAGCGTGCCGGGTATCGACTGGATGAGCTCGATCCGGTGCGGGCCGCGCGCCGAGTAGGCCATGGTGAAGCGGAGCTGTCGTATCTCGCCGTCGATGGCGACCGGGCGCTCGTGATCGGTGGCGCTGAGCCCCCACTCGAGCCCGAGGCTTGCCGTGAGCGCCTCGCGGGCGGCGTCGAAGTCGTCGGTGACGATCCCGGAGTGGTAGAGCAACCCCGGGACGGAGAGATCGGTGAACTCGGCCATGCCGCGAGCTTCGCACCTGGAGCCATCGGCCGCATCTCTGTGTCGCGCCGCTACACTTTCAGGGTTCCCGGTTCGCCGGGCGTCGAGGGTGCCCACTGGGGTTCCCGTTCCGAGATATCCGCGTCGGGTGTCGAAGTGCGCAAGCGCTACGCGCCACGAGGCTGGGTCCTACACCCCAAGGAAATTCCAAGCTATGTCACCGCCCCCTGCCAACCTGCCTCCCAAGGGCGACACGATGGTCCGCATACGCGAGGCCTTCGAGCTCGGCCCCAACGACACCGGCTCCCCCGAGGTGCAAATCGCCCTCCTGTCGGATCGCATCAATCACCTCACCGAACACCTGAAGGTCCACAAGAAGGACCATCACAGCCGGCGAGGGCTGTTGATGCTGGTTGGCCAGCGGCGCCGTCTGCTCGACTACGTCAAGAACAAGGACGTCGGTCGGTATCGGGCGCTCATCGCCCACCTCGGACTTCGACGATAAGAACGCTTCGACGAGCGGCCTCCGGGCCGCTCGTTCGCGTAATGCCCACCGAATCTGGTGGTGCCGCCCCGGCGCATGGTGTGTCCGGGGGACGGTCGGTCACACGCCGACCGGGTGACCAACGCTGCCGCCGCAGGGCGAGCGGCCAACCGCCGCCGCCTACGCGGCCGGCCAACCAAGGAGACAACTGAACAATGGCCAACCCGATTTCGGTCTCGCGCACCTTCACCGGCTGCGACGAGTCCAAGCGGATGTCCTTCGAGACCGGCAAGTTTGCCAGTCTCGCCGGCGGCGCCGTGATGGCCCGCCACGGCAACACCCTCGTCCTCATGACCGCGACGGCGTCCAAGTCCGTGCGCGAGGGCACCGATTTCTTCCCGCTCACCGTCGACCTCGAGGAGCGCAGCTACGCCGCCGGCAAGATCCCCGGCTCGTTCTTCCGCCGCGAGGGCCGAGCCGGTGAGGGCGCGATCCTCGTGGCACGCCTGATCGACCGGCCGCTTCGGCCGTGCTTCCCCGACGGGTTCCGCAACGACGTCCACGTCGTCGGCACCGTGGTGGGTGCGGACATGCACAACCCACACGACATCCTCGCCATCAACGGCGCGTCGGCGGCCCTCATGATCTCGGGCATGCCCTTCGACGGGCCCATCGGTGCGGTCCGCATCGCGTGGAGCAATGATGGCCAGTGGACCCCGTTCCCGTCCTACGACGAGGGCGACGAGTCCGCGTTCGAGATGGTCGTGGCCGGCCGCCTGAACGACGACGGCGACGTCGCCGTGATGATGGTCGAGGCCGGCGGCACAGAGGAGAGCTGGAACCTGTTCCAGTCCGGCACGCCGGTGGTCGACGAAGCCGCGCTCGCCGGCGGTCTCGATGCCGCCAAGACATGGATCCGCGAGACGATCGAGCTCCAGCAGGAGTTGGTGGCCGCGGTCGTCGAGGCTCACGGTGCGATCGAGCCGATGGCCTACAACCTGTCCCTGGACTACAGCGACGAGATCGCCGCCGCGGTTTCGGCCCACGGCGATGCCCTCGCCGCGACCCAGACCATCACCGACAAGGCCGAGCGGGAAGGGGCGCAGAGCGCGGCGATCGCGGCAGCCGCCGAAGCCGTCGCCGCCCAGTTCGCCGACGATCCGAGCGCCGCCAAGCAGGCCAAGGCCGCCGCCCGGTCGCTCGTCAAGAAGGCAGTGCGCGCTCGCATCGCCAACGAGGGCCAGCGCATCGACGGGCGGGGGCTCGCCGATCTGCGCCCGGTGTCCTCCGAGGTCGCTGTCGTTCCGACCGCGCACGGCTCGGGCCTGTTCCAGCGCGGCGAGACCCAGGTGCTCAACATCACCACGCTCGGCACCAAGCGCATGGACCAGATGGTCGATGGCATCACGCCGACCACGTCGAAGCGCTACATGCACCATTACAACTTCCCGCCGTTCTCGACCGGCGAGGCCGGCTTCATGCGCGGCCCGAAGCGCCGCGAGATCGGCCACGGTGCGCTCGCCGAACGGGCGCTGCTCCCCGTCATCCCGCCGATGGACGAGTTCCCGTACACGCTTCGTGTGGTGTCTGAGGTGCTGTCGTCGAACGGCTCGACCTCGATGGGTTCGGTGTGCGGCTCGACCCTGTCGCTCATGGACGCCGGTGTGCCGATCAAGGCCCCGGTGGCCGGTATCGCCATGGGCCTCGTGTACGCCGAAGGCAAGTACGTCACCCTCACCGACATCCTCGGTGCCGAAGACGCATTCGGTGACATGGACTTCAAGGTCGCCGGCACGGCCGAGTTCGTCACCGCGCTCCAGCTCGACACCAAGATCGACGGCATCCCGGCCGACGTGTTGGCCCAGGCGTTGCAGCAAGCCAAGGTGGCCCGTATGCAGATCCTCGCCGTCATGACCGCGGCGATCGCCGAGCCCCGCGACGATGTGAGCGAGCACGCCCCCAAGATCGTGACCTTCGAGATCCCGGTCGACAAGATCGGCGAGGTCATCGGCCCCAAGGGCAAGATGATCAACACCATCCAGAGCGAGACCGGCGCCGACATCAACATCGACGACGATGGTGCCGTCGGCATCGTGATCATCTCGTCGCCGGATCGCAACGCCATCAACGAGGCCGAGCGTCAGATCCGCCTGATCGTCAACCCGCCGTCGGCGAACGTCGGCGAGGTGTACACCGGGCGGGTCGTGAACATCACCAAGTTCGGTGCGTTCGTGAACATTCTCCCCGGCCGAGATGGCCTGGTGCACATCTCCAAGCTCGGGCAGGGCAAGCGGATCGATCGCGTCGAGGACGTCGTCGACTTGGGCGACGAGATCGAGGTCGTGGTCGAAGACATCGACCCGAACGGCAAGATCTCGCTGCGTCCCGTTGGTTCTGGTGGAGAAGCCCCGGCCCGTCGCCACGACTCGGACTCGGACTCCGACTCCGACTCCCGCGGCGAGGGTGAGCGCGACGGTAACGGGGACCGCACCGAGTCCCGACCATCGCCGGCACGCTCGGACCGGGTCGAGGTGTCCTTCGAGGACGCGTTCGACGAGGAGCTGCGCCGCGAGCTCGGCGACCTGGGCCCGACCTCGGTCGGCCGTGCCAGCAGTGGCGGCGGCGGCGGGGGTGGCGGCGGCGACCGTGGCCGCGGTGGTCGTGGAGGCCGCGGCGGCGGTGGCGGTGGCGGTGGCGGAGGGCGGCGCCGTAGCTAGCGCGTCGCCCCTGTCGATGTCGCCAGGGCCGATCTCGCCCCTGTCGGTGTCGCCCATGTCGGTGTCAGATGAGCCGGTTGTCGAGCACACGCGGCTCGACAACGGCATCACTGTCGTCACCGAGCACGTGCCTGGCATGCGCTCGGTGGCGGTCGGGTGTTGGATCGGAGTGGGGAGCCGCGACGAGCCGGCCCAGCGGGCCGGCGCGTCGCACTTCCTCGAGCACCTGCTCTTCAAGGGGTCGGCGCGACGCGACGCCCGCCAGATCGCCGAGGCGGTCGATCGGGTCGGCGGCGACTTCAACGCCTACACCACCAAGGAGTACACGGCGTTCTACTGCCGCGTCCCGGCTGACTCCCAACAGATGGCCGCGGAGCTGGTCACCGAGGTCGTGGCCGCGCCGACGTTCACCGCCGAGCACGTCGAGGGTGAACGCCAGGTGATCCTCGAAGAGCTGGCGATGAGCGAGGACACGCCCGACGACCTGGTCCACTCGAAGCTCGATGAGGCCCTGTTCCCCGAGCACCCGCTAGGGCGCGAGGTGCTCGGCACGATCGACTCGATCGAGGCCATGACCGTCGAGGACATCCGGGCCTTCCACGCCGAGTGGTACCGTCCCACCAACCTGGTCGTCGCCGCCGCCGGTGGTGTCGACCACGCATCGCTCGTAGCGCAGGTGGTGGCAACCTTCGGCGGCCACAGCGGGGCCCGGCCGATCCGCAGCCGCCCCGAGCTCGGCCCGGCCGGCGACGTAGTCGTGCGCAAACCGACCGAGCAGGTCCAAGTCGCGCTCGGCTGGCGGGGCATCGCCCAGGACGATGCCGATCGCTTCGCGCTGGCTCTGGCCAATCAGATCATCGGCGGCGGGCTGTCGAGCCGACTGTTCCAGGAGATCCGCGAGAAGCGGAGCCTGGCCTACGCGGTGTACTCGGGCAGCTCGGCCTACGTCGACAGCGGCGCGTTCGTCGTGTACGCCGGCTGCTCCCCCAAGCGGCTCGGCGAGTTGCTCGCCGTGCTCGACGGCGAGCTGTCCGCCTTGATCGCCGAAGGCGTCACCGACCAGGAGCTCGATGTCGCCCGCGGCGGATTCGAGGGCGCGACGGTTCTCGGCCTCGAAGACTCGGGTAGCCGCATGAGTCGTCTCGGCTCGGTCCAGACGATCCGGGGCACGGTCATCTCGGTCGACGAGTACCTGGCCGCGATCGACGCCGTCACCGTCGACGACGTGAACCGGGTCATCCGCCGGGTGCTGTCACCCCCACCGACCCGATCGGTGGTCGGCCCGGTCAAGCAACTCCCGGACCGGCGTCAACAGACCTAGGGTTGCCACCGTGACGATACGAGTGGCGGTGTTCGGCGCCGGGGGTCGAATGGGGGCCGAGGTGTGCCGGGCGGTAAGTGGCGCCCACGACCTCCAGCTGGTCGCCGTGGTCGACCCCATGGCGGCCGGGCAGACCATCGAGCGATTGAGCGTGGCCGAACGACCGAGCGCCATCGCGGGTGATGTCGACGTCGCGGTCGATTTCACTCATGCCGAGGCGGCGCGCGAGAACTTGGTGTGGTGTGCCGACAACAGGGTCCATGCCGTGGTCGGCACGACCGGTTTCAGCGATTCCGACCACCACGCCTTTGTGGCCGCGTTCACCCGCAGCAACGCGGTCATCGCGGCCAACTTCGCCATCGGCGCGGTGCTGATGATGCGGTTCGCCGAGCTGGCGGCCCCGTTTTTCGAGACGGCCGAGATCATCGAGCTCCACCACGACGCCAAGGTCGACGCCCCATCGGGCACGGCCGTCGCCACCGCCGAGCGGATGGCGCTCGCTCGCCAGGACAAGCCGTGGGCACCGGACCCGACCACCGTCGAGGTGTACCCCGGCGCGCGGGGCGGTTCGGGGCCGGGGGGGACCCGAATACACAGCGTCCGCATGCGAGGCGTGGTCGCCAACCAGGAGGTCGTGCTCGGCACGACCGGCCAGACCCTCACTCTGCGCCACGACACGACCGATCGAACGTCGTTCATGCCCGGCGTCCTCCTGGCCATCCGCCAGGTCGCGACCCGGCCCGGGGTCACCCGCGGTCTCGATGCCTTGCTCGGTCTCTGACCCTGGTCGGACGCCGATGCTCGATCGCGACGACGGGGGGGTCAGAGGGCGAGCCGATAGGCGAGCCTCCAATGTGACAGTGGCATTTCTCGACTGCGCCAGCAGGCGAGCGAGACCGATCAGACGGGGAACGTTCACCTAGTGGCGCGCGTTCTTAGGGGTAGCCGGTTCACGACGCCGTGGTGGATCGTCTCGCACCTCTTCGTCGCGGCGGTCGCGGTGGCGTTCGTGGGCCTCGGCTTCTGGCAGCTCGATCGGCTGGACCAGCGCAAGCTCCTGAACGAGCGCTCGACCAGTCGTTCTGAGCTCGCGCCGGTCGAGGTGGTCGAGCTGCTCGGCCGGGACCCCGACGATGTCGAGTACCGCCCCGTGCTCGTCACCGGCACCTTTCGACCCGACTTCACGGTGCTGGTCGGCAACCAGACGCGCAATGGCGTCCCGGGCGACTGGGTGCTGACGCCTGTCGAGCTCGCCGACGGGTCGCTCGTCGCTGTGAGTCGGGGTTTCGTGCCCCGCGAGGCGCTCGCCGATGCCTCGGCGTTCGCCGCGCCCGAAGGAGTGGTGACGATCAGCGGGTTGGTGTTCGACTCGGCATCGGGCGGTCGGTTCGCGACCGGCGCCGCCCTGGATCTGCCGCCCGAGCTGTCCCGAGTCGACATCGGCGCGTGGGCTGACCGCATCGGCACGGAACTCGGCGAGTTCTACGTGCAGGCGTTCGTCTCGGACGATCAAGCGCCGCTGCTCCAGGTGCCGCCACCCGAGCTCGGCGAGGGTCCGCACCTGTCATACGCCGTCCAGTGGTTCTTGTTCACGACGATGGGACTTGTCGCTTACGCCTTGGTGCTGCACCGAGTGGCTCGCGGCGACACGTCCCGCGGTGACATCGCAGTGCCTTGGGATCTCTGAACCACGCTCTAGACTCGTCGCATGCCTAGGTTCGGACGGGTCGTCACCGCCATGGCGACTCCGTTCGATCGCGATCGCCGGCTCGATCTAGACGGTGCCCAACGGCTGGCGTCCTGGCTGATCGAGCAAGGCGGCAACGACGCATTGGTGATCGCCGGCACCACCGGCGAGGCGGCGACGCTCACCCATTCCGAGCAGGTCGACCTGATCGCCGCCGTGTGTTCGGCCGTCGAGTGCCCGGTCATCGCCGGTGCGGGCAGCAACGACACGGCCGCGGCCGTCGAGCTCACCGAGAAGGCATCGGCTGCCGGCGCGTCGGCGATCCTGTCGGTTACGCCGTACTACAACCGGCCCTCGATGGCTGGTATCGAGGCGCACTTCCGCTCGATCGCCGCCGCGACCGAGTTGCCGGTCATCCTCTATGACATCCCGGTTCGCACCGGACGCAAGGTCGCGACCGACGTGTTGCTCCGCCTCGCTCACGAGGTCGACAACATCGTGGCAGTGAAAGACGCCGCTGGTGACCCGGCCGAGACGGCATCGCTGCTTGCCCGAGCGCCCGAGGGGTTCGAGATCTACAGCGGCGACGACGGTCTCACCCTCCCGCTGCTGGCGGTCGGCGCCGTGGGAGTGATCGGCGTGGCGACGCACTGGTGCGGTGTCGAGATGGGTCAGATGATCGACGCCTACCTCGCCGGCGACGTCCGTAGGGCCACTGCCCTCAACCAGCGGCTCATTCCCTCCTACAGCTACGAGACCGGCCTCGAGGCGCCCAACCCGGTGCCTACCAAGGCCATGCTCAAGGTGCTCGGCCTCCCCGGTGGCGACTGTCGCCCGCCGATGGGCCCCGAGCCCGCCGACCTCTTGGACCGGGCCCGAGCCGTGCTCGCCGGCCTCGGTCGCTGACGAGACGGGCAGAGCGCGCCGTGGCCGATCCGGTCCGGGTCACCTTCCTCGGCGGCCTCGGTGATATCGGCCGCAACTGTGCGGTCATCGAGGTGCACGGCAAGCTGATCGTCCTCGACTGCGGGCAGATGTTCGGCGACGAGCGCACGCCGGGCGTCGGCACCGTCCTGCCCGACTTCACGTACCTGCGCGAGCGGGCCGACGACGTGGTCGGTCTGATCGCAACGCATTCCCACGAGGACCACGTGGGCGGTGTGCCGTACCTCCTCGGCGAGATCCCGATGCCGATCTACGGCTCCCCGTACACCCTCGGCATCGTGCGCCACAAGCTCCAAGAGGTCGGTCTGGCCAGCAAGGCCGACCTCCGGGTGATCAACGACGGCGAGACCCACCGCATCGGCCCGATCGACTGTGAGTTCATCCCGGTCACGCACTCCACGCCGTCGGGGCTCATCACCGCCTTCCACACCCCCCAGGGCGTGATCCTCCATTCGTGCGACTTCAAGCTCGATCTCACGCCGGTCGACGGTCGCCTCACCGACCTCGGCCGGATCGGCTCGTTGTCCAAGGACCCCGGTGTTCGCCTGTTGCTCGCCGACTCCACCAACTCCGAGTCGCCGGGGTACACGCAATCCGAATCGCACGTGGGCGACGTCTTGCGCCGCCTGTTCTCCCAGCGCGTGGGCAAGCGCATCATCGTCGGCGCCTTCTCGAGCCACATCCACCGGCTGCAGCAGGTGGCCGACGCCGCGGTCGCGACCGGCCGGATGGTCGCGGTGCTCGGCCGGTCCATGCAGCGCAACGTCACCTTGGCGCGCGAGCTCGGTTTGCTGCACATCCCCGATCCGTCGATCTGCCAGGCCGACGACGTCGACGACCTCGACCCCGGGCGGGTGTGCATCGTGTGCACCGGCTCCCAGGGTGAACCGCGCTCGGCGCTGGCGATGATGGCGGTCGGCGACAACCGCTGGGTCAGGATCGGGCCCGACGACTGCGTGGTGTTCAGCTCGCACCCGATCCCGGGGAACGAGGCGCTGGTCGGCCGGGTGCGAAACGGGCTCGCACGGCGGGGAGCCGAGGTCATCCACTCGGGCATCCTCGAGGTCCACACGTCGGGCCACGGCAAGGCCCACGAGCTGCGAACGCTCCACTCGGTGGCGTCACCGGAGTTCTTCGTGCCGGTGCACGGGGAGTACTTCCACCTCCAGGCTCACTCGGCGCTGGCTCGGGGCATGGGCATGGCGCCCGAATCCGTCGTGTTGTGCGAGGACGGCGAGTCGGTGGTGCTGACCGACGCCGGCATCGAGCGGGGACCGTCGGTGTCGGGGCGTTACATCTATGTCGACGGCATGGTCGGTGACCTCGACGGCCAGGTGATCGGCGACCGGTTCGTCCTCGGCGACAACGGCTTCGTCTCGGTCGTGGCGGTGTGTGATCTCGCGGCTCGGCGGCTCACCACCGATCCGGTGGTCGTGTCACGGGGTTGGCTCGAACCGCCGGTCGACGAGCCGTACCACAAGGCGCTGGCGGCCGCCGTTCAGGTCGCGCTCGAGGAGCTGTTCGCGTCGTCGGAGCCGGCGCTGGCGTCCGATGTCGAACGGGTCGCGCGCCGCACCGTCGGCAAGCTGGTCAGCGACCGCACGCAGCGCCGCCCCATGATCATCCCTACCGTCATCGCCGTCTGAACCAGGCCCGTCTCCGATGGTGCGCTGAACCGAACGCCCCGCCTAGCCGTGGTACCCGGGTACAGCACGCCATGTGGCGTCAGACGACGGGAGACCGGGGCATGAACGACGACAAGCGCGACGTGTTCGGAGGTCGCCTGCGGGATCGGTTGAAGGACTTCGTCGAGGAGCTCGGCGACGACGACGCGCCGGCCGCAAAGCCGACCGTTGACGTGCCGGTCGTACCCTCGTGGAATCCGGGTCGGCCCAAGGGCGGCATCATCGACCCCTTCGCCGAAGATGCCGAGGAACAGCTCGAGGCCAGCCAGAGACCGGCGCGCCGCAAGCCGCCCGTCGAGGAACCGACCGACGAACCGACCGAGATCGCTGAGGTCGAGCGTGGTGTGGGGGCAGTGGCGTACCGAATGGTCAGCACCTGTTCGTCGGTCTCCTCGTATCCGCAACGTGATGCGAGGCATCTGGCATGACACCCGCAGACGCCCCGCTCGGGCCCGCCAGCTCATCGACGAGCTGCACGATCAAATACGTGCGCGGCGCAGCGACCAACCCCGAAGACTTTGGAGACCCTCTCAAGTCGCTGGTGACGAGGTGGGCGAACGCCTAGGGTTCTGGCGTCGTAGCTGGCACTGACGAAAGGCAAGGGTAGGACCAATGAATCTCAAGGACCTAGAAGATGAGCCCGGCGGGCTGGGGCGGCTGAACGTCACCATGCCCGAGTGGCGCTTGGGCAGCCGGGAGCCGACCGATCACGAGCACAAGCTCGGCATCGTGGATGCCAACCCGGACATGACCGACGAAGAGATCGAGGAGTTTCTGGACTCGTGAACAGCGACAGCAAGGAGGGAGTGGCTCTCATCAAGGGCCGTCAGGTTCTCCAGGGAGGGCCCGCACTCGATGCGTTCGTTGACTTTCTTCTGGATGACGGCGACGATGAGGACGACACCGAAGGCGACAAGACTTCTCACGACAGGGCGTAGCTCATGACCACTTCGACCCAAGCGAGCATCACGGGAAGCAGCCGAGCTTGGCGGCGGCCCAGTCTTCGGCGGTTCCGGCGCCGTCGGCGCGCCATGTGTTGCGGCGGTTGAGTTCGGCGAGGGTGGCCAGTTTGGCGGCGGCGACGCGCCGTTCGGCCACTATCAGGTGGTCGAACAGGGAGCGCAGTGAGTCGGTGTCGAGCAGCGCGGGGCCGTGACCGAGGAGATCGTCGATCGACCGTACACTTATCATACGAAGAAGTGCAACAAACATCAGTACGATTCACAACTGATATGAGGCTATTTCCCGGGCCGTAACATCCATAGGGACCCGTCGTGCATCAACATCGGTGCGATGGCGGCACGCCGGCGGGGTCTGCGAGAGTGCTCACGTCGGGCGGTTGCCATCAGTGCTGATTCGCCTTGCTCGGAGGTGCGCGGCGAGTGCCACCGATCGTCAGGGGCCGGCTGGTAAGTTCGGGCGCACTGTGGCCACGACCAAGCGTCCTTCTCCGGCCAACCGGCCCCGCCCCAAGCCGAGCAGGTCCAAGCCGAGCAGGCCCAAGTCCGCGCCCGCCGGGCCCTCGACGACGCACCGGGCGGTCGAATCGGCGTTTGGTCGCCATACCAACGAGCTGATCGGCCTGCTCCTGGTGGTTGTCGGCGTGATCGTCGGGCTCTCGGTCTACGCGGATCTGGCGGGGCCAATCGGTTCGGCGATCGACGATGCCGGCGCTGTGCTCGTCGGCCGGCTGCGGTTCCTGGCCCCGATCGGGTTGATCCTCGGTGGCGTGGCGCTCGTGCGGGCCGACGACGTTGCCGGCAAGAACGGCGCTGACGACGAGCCCGGTCTGCGTATGGTGCTCGGAGCGGTGTTGCTCGCCGTTGCGGTCGGTGGTCTCCTGCACCTGCTGGGCGACCAGCCCGGTGTCGGCGACGGACCGGGCGCGCTCGGTCGGGCCGGCGGCGCGCTCGGGTTGCTCGTCGGTGGGGCCCTCGCCGGTCTCGCCTCGATCCCCGGAGCGGTGGTCGTGCTGTTGGGCCTGCTGCTGGTTTCGCTGGTGGCGCTGACCGGTAGGTCGATCCGCCAGTTGGTCGGGGCCGTGGCCAGGCCCGCGAGCGACGGTGCCCGCCCGGTCGGCGGCGCGCTCGGTCGGGCTCTCCGCAGCCTGTTCACCCTCGGCGAACGCGCCCGGTCGAGCGACGTCACGATCGACCTGACCGGTCCCTCGGTCCTGGTGCGCGGCTCGGCGGTCTACGACCAGGATCAAGATGCCGACGCCTCTGCTGGCGGCGCGTTCGCGGAACGAAAGCCGCGGCGGGGCAAGCCGGCCGCGGCGGCGCCAGCATCGGCGGCCGAGCAGATGGGGCTCGGGCTCGGCCCGGCCGCTCAGGGCTCGCTCTGGAAGCTGCCGAGCGTCGATCTGCTCAGCCGTGTCGATGCGCGCGACGTCGACAAGTTGGCGGTGGAGGAGCGGGGCCATCGGCTCGAGCGGGCTCTGGCGGCGCACGGTGTCGAGACCCGCCTCGTCGGTATGGTCGTCGGTCCGACGGTCACCCGTTACGAGCTCGAGTTGGGCGACGGTGTGAAGGTCGCCCGGGTCACCAGCCTCAACAAGGACATCGCGTACAGCCTGGCGGCGGCCGACGTCCGAATTCTGGCGCCCATCCCCGGTCGTCAGGCGATCGGCGTCGAGGTTCCCAACGAGGAGCGCGAGATCGTCGCGCTAGGCGACCTGTTGACCTCGCCGGAAGCCCATCGGGCCGAACATCCCCTCGAGGTCGCGATCGGGCGCGACATCAACGGCAGGTCGGTGATGCTCAACCTGGCGACCATGCCCCACCTGCTCATCGCCGGCACGACCGGCGCGGGTAAGTCGTCGTGCATCAACTCGATCATCACGTCGCTTCTGGTGCGGTCGACCCCCGACCAGGTGCGCATGATCCTCGTCGACCCCAAGCGGGTCGAGATGGGCCAGTACGAGAGGGTTCCCCACCTGCTCACCCAGCCGGTCACCGACCCGAAGAAGGCCGCCAACGCGCTGGCCTGGGCCGTGCGCGAGATGGAGCGCCGCTACGACTTGTTGTCGGAGTGCGGCTTCCGCGACATCACCGGGTACAACCGGGCCCACGACAAGGGTGAGCTGACGCCTGGGCTCGGCGAGGTCGGTCCCGACGGCGAGCCGAAGCAGTACCACCGGCTGCCGTTCATCCTGGTCGTCGTCGACGAGTTGGCCGACTTGATGATGGTGGCGGCGCGCGACGTCGAGGACTCGATTTGCCGCATCGCCCAGATGGCCCGGGCCGTCGGGATCCACCTGGTCATCGCCACCCAGCGACCGTCGGTGAGCGTGATCACCGGTGTCATCAAGGCGAACATCCCGGCCCGCATCGCCTTCGCGGTGTCGAGCCTCACCGACAGCCGGGTGATCCTCGACCAGCCCGGAGCCGAGCGATTGATCGGCCAGGGCGACATGTTGTTGCTCGGGCCGGCGTCGAACGTCCCCCAGCGCATCCAGGGCGCCTGGGTCGACGAAGGCGAGGTGCGCAAGATCGTGGCCGTCTGGCGTCGCCAGGCCACCGAGATCGCGGCCGACGAGAGCGTGGTCGCGGACTCGACGTCGTCGGCTTTGTCGAGGTCACCGTCGATGAGCTCGGGTCCGACGGTTGACCTCACCGGGATCGACGGCGCGCCGGGCTCGTCACGGGTGCTCGATCTCGAGGATCCCGTCACTGCCGACATGCCCGAGACCGACGGCGACAGCGATCCGATGTTGTGGCAGGCGATGGAACTGGTTGTCAGGTCGCAGCTCGGCTCCACGTCGATGCTCCAGCGAAAGCTCCGTGTCGGTTTCTCCCGCGCCGGTCGCCTCATGGATCTGCTCGAGCAAAAGGGCGTGGTCGGCCCGTCGGAGGGCTCGAAGGCACGTTCGGTGCTGATGTCGACCGACGAGCTCGACGCGGTGCGTTCGGCTGGCCGCTGAACGCCCAACGCGGCGGTGGGTCCACATTCGCTGCCGTGCCGCCAGCGCCTAGGCTCGGATCCATGAGCGACGAGTCGACTTGGGATCCGCCGGACCCGGCGATCGAGCCGGTCATGGTCGGGTCAGGTCGCGATCCCGGGCTGACGTCCCGGGCCGATCTGCGCGCGCTGACCCGGTTGCTGATGTGGGGTCTGGTCGCCGGAGTGGTGGTCGGCATCGTGGCCGTCGGGCTCGGTGGCAACCTGGCGACGGTCCTCCTCGTCGTCGTCACCTACGCCGCCGTCGCAGCCACCCAGTGGGTCGCCGCGTTCCGGCGGGCCCGCGAGCGCCGCTTCACCTGACCTGTCGTGCATCGCCGGTAGCCTCGACCCGTGACCCGACGGTTTTTCATCGAGACCCTCGGGTGTCCCAAGAACCAAGTCGACTCGGACAAACTGGTCGGACGGCTCGTCGCCGACGGCTACGACCGGTCCGACGATGCCGCCGACGCCGACCTGATCGTCGTCAACACGTGCGCGTTCATCGAAGACGCCCGCCAGGAGTCGATCGACACGGTGCTCGCTCTCGCCGACGTGCGCGCTGCAGGGTCGCGGCTGGTCGTGACCGGGTGCATGGCCGAGCGCTACGGGAACGAGCTGGCCGACGCGTTGCCCGAGGTCGACGCCGTCGTCGGGTTCGGCGCCGAACTCGTTGCCCCCACGCCGGTCACGATCGGCCGCAAGCCCGTCCCTCCCGCGTTCGACCTGCTCAACCTCCCTCGTCCCCGCTCGCCGCGGCCGTGGGCCTACGTCAAGGTCGCCGAAGGCTGCGACCGGGCGTGCGGCTTCTGTGCCATCCCGACGTTCCGGGGGCCGCAGCGGTCCCGGACGGTGGATTCGATCCTCGCCGAGGTCGACGCGCTCGACGTCCGCGAGATCGTTCTCGTCGCCCAGGACCTGGCCAGCTACGGCCGCGATCAGGGCACGGGCCGCAAGTCGCTCGTATCGCTGGTGCCCAAGGTGGCGGCCCGGGTCGATCGGGTGCGGTTGCTGTACCTGTACCCATCGGAGCTGACCGACCGCCTGATCGACACGATTTGCGCCAACGGGGTGCCGTACTTCGACCTCTCGCTCCAACACGTGTCGGCACCGTTGCTTCGACGGATGCGCCGATGGGGGAACGGGGCCAAATTCCTCGACCGGATGACCGCGATCCGTCAGCGCGAACCGCAGGCCGCGTTCCGCACGAACTTCATCGTCGGGTACCCCGGCGAGACCGAGGCCGACCACGACCAGTTGCTGCGATTCGTCGCTGATGCCCGGCTCGACTGGTGCGGCTTCTTCGCCTACTCGGCCGAGGACGGCACCTACGCGGCCGGGCTCGACGGTGGCGTCAACCCTGGTCTCGTGGCCGATCGGTTGGCCGAATTGCGCGAGCTCCAGGATCGGATCACCACCGAGAAGCGGGTCGAGTTGATCGGGTCGACCGTCGAGGTGCTCGTCGATGCGCCAGGCGTGGGGCGCAGCTTTCGGGAGGCCCCCGAGATCGACGGCGTGATCAATGTGCCCAACGGGCTCCGAGTGGGTGAATTCGCTACGGTCGAGGTCGTGGGTTCCACCGGTCCTGATCTCGACGCAGTCGTGTCGTCGGCATCGCTCAGCCCGGTGGTCGCGTCGTGAGCAGCTCGACACCTCGCAACGCCGGCGCGCTCAACTGGGCCAATGGCCTGACCGTCGCGCGAATCGTCGGGGCGCCGATCCTGTTCTGGGCCATCCTTGCCAACGACGACCGATCGGGCACGTCGTGGGTCGGATTCGCATTCGGGTGGACGCTCGGCGCCACCGACTACTTCGACGGCATCTTGGCCCGCCGCGGTCGGGTGAGCCAGTGGGGGGCGTTCCTTGATCCGCTGGCCGACAAGGTCGTTGTGCTCGGGGCGATGGCGTGCTTCATCTCGGTCGAGCGTTACACCTGGCTGCCGGTGGCCATCGTGGCCGTCCGCGAGGTCGGTATCACCGCCGCCCGCAGCTACTGGGCCCGCATGGGTCTGGCGCTGCCCGCTCGCCGCTCCGCCAAGTACAAGACCCTGGTCCAGGGCCTGGCGATCTGCATCGCCTTGACGCCGCCGCTCGAGGACACCGACGGCGTGGTCCTCGGGGCGTTGTGGGTGGCAGTGGCGTTCACCGTCGTTACCGGCCTCCAGTACGCCCGCGACGGGCGGGCGGCCACGAGCAGAACCGGCTCGCTGCCCGTCGGGGCCACCGAAAGCTGATCCGGAGGACCCAATACATGAACTGTGAGATCGTCGCGGTCGGCACCGAACTGTTGCTCGGGCAGGTGCTCGATACGAACTCGTCGTGGATCGGCGAGCAGCTGGCGCTGGTAGGGATCGATTCGCACTACCAGACCAAGGTCGGCGACAACTGGGACCGCATCAAGGCCGTCCTCGAGTTGGCGCTGTCGCGCAGCGACGCCGTGATCGTGTGCGGCGGGCTCGGTCCGACCCAGGACGACATCACTCGCGACGTCATCGCCGACGTGATGGGTGTCGAGCTGCGCAACGACGCCGCGGTCGAGGCTCGCATCCGCGAGTTCTTCTCCCAGCGGGCTCGCTTCGAGATGTCGGCCAACAACCTCCGCCAAGCCGACGTGCCCGTCGGGGCCACCCCCATGCCGGTGCAGCCCGGCACCGCCCCCGGTCTGGTCTGCCCGGTCGGCGACAAGGTCATCTACGCGGTGCCCGGCGTGCCGTGGGAGATGCAGACCATGGTGAGCCAGTGCCTGCTACCCGACCTCGAACGCCGCGCCGGCATCACCGCGGTGATCAAATCCCGCACCTTGCGGACGTGGGGCGATTCCGAGTCGGGGCTGGCCGCCAAGCTCGGCGACGAGATCGAGCGGCTCGATCTGGTCGGTGGCGTGACGATCGCCTTCCTGGCCAGCGGCATGGAGGGCCTCAAGGTTCGGCTCACCGCCAAGGCGCCGACCGAGGTCGAGGCCGACGCATTGCTCGACGACGAGGACATCCGGGTCCGCGAGATCATCGGCCCGATCGTGTTCGGCCTCGACGACGACACGATGGAGTCCGTCGTGCTCGACCTGTGCCGTAGCCAGGGTCTGACGCTCGCCACGGCCGAATCGCTGACCGGTGGCTTCATCGCCCAGCGCCTCACCTCGGTCGCGGGGGCATCCGACGTGTTCCGAGGCTCGATCGTTTCGTACGCGAGCGAGGTCAAGTTCGAC
Source organism: uncultured Acidimicrobiales bacterium (assembly GCA_964390555.1). Lineage (GTDB taxonomy): Bacteria > Actinomycetota > Acidimicrobiia > Acidimicrobiales > SHLQ01 > CAVTWS01. The sequence goes on from CAYMJU010000151.1 coordinate 39,350, forward strand.
CTCCTCGACGTCCCGGTCGGCCCCGTCGTGTCCGACGTGGCGGTCACGGCGATGGCCGCGAGCGTGTGTCGGGTGCTCGGCGCCGACGTGTCCGTTGCGGTCACAGGTGTCGCCGGGCCCGAACCCCAAGACGGCGAGGAACCCGGGACGGTGTGGTTCGCGACGTCGGTAGACGGCATCGTCGAGGCACAGCGAATCCGCTATCCGTTCGACCGCCAGCGGGTACGCGAGTTCACGGTGATCACGTCGCTCAACGCGCTCCGCCAGCGCCTCCTGGCCCGGTGAAGGGCCAGCCGGCTCCGCTCAGAGTTGTCTCTGGTTCGCCTTCGCGCTCGCGGCGTGCGGTCACTCGGTGTAGAAGCCGCCGTCGGGGTGCAGGATCTCCCCGGTCATGTAGCTCGACTCCTCGCTGGCCAGGAACAGGGCGGCATTGGCGATGTCGCGGGGCTCGCCCATGCGGCCCATGGGGATCTGGCTGTAGACACGGTCGCGCATCGGCGAGTCGCCCAGGTCGATGATCGATGTCATGTTCGTCTTGATGAAGCCGGGACCGATCGAGTTCACGCGGATGCCTTCGGCGGCGAGTTGGCGGGCGAGGATCTTGGTGAGGTACCACACTGCCGCCTTGGACGTGCCGTAGGGCACGCTGCCGGCGTCGGGGTGCTTGGCGGCGATCGACGCGATGGTGATGAGGCTCGAGCCGCTCGCACACTGGTTGTCGAGCATCGCCGCCAGGCACGCCTGGAGCGAGAGCATCGTGCCGGTGAGGTTGACCTCCATCACCTCCTGGAACTCGTCGCGGTCGAGGTCGACGAACGCCTGGGCAGGTGTCATCTCGCGTCGCTTCGAGATGATCTTGACGTATCGCTCCATGTCGCCCGAGACGTAGCCGGCGCTGCTGATGCCGGCAGCGGTGAGAACCACGTCGAGGGACCCGAAGCGCTCGAATGCCGTGCGGGCCATGCTGTCGTTGTCGATCCGGCTGGTCACGTCGACCGGCACGAACACCGCCTCGCCGCCGACCGCTTCGACCGCCGCGACGGTCTCGTTGCCGGGTTCGGCGAGCAGGTCGGCCACGACGACGCGCGCTCCCTCCTCAGCGAAGCGGACCGCGGTCGCCCGACCGATGCCGTTCCCGCCCCCCGTGATGACCGCCACCTTGCCGGCAAGCCGGCCTTCACGTTCTGCCATGCCCGCTGTTCTACTACCACCAGACCACGTTCGGCGCGGGCGGACGCGGGCAGACGAGGGCGGACACGCTGCCGCGAGAAGGGCCGCTCCGCACCGAGACGAGTAGATTTCGCTACCGCCAGCACGAGACGGAGATCACCGATGTCAGCCCTCGGGACAGCTGCACCGTTCAAGGTCGGATACCTCGATGAAGGACTGTTCGCCGACACGGCGATCTTCGATTCGTTCATCGGCGACATCATCCGCTTCCGGTTCGAGGAAGCCCTCGACAGCGGCGAGCTCGACCGACCCGTGGAGTTGGTCGTGCGATCCGGCCATGGGCTTCCGACGGGCACGGCCAAGGCGGTCACCGATGCGTGGCAGGCACTGGTCGATGACGGCGTTCTCGCGATCATCGGGCCGGGCATCACCGACAACTGCATCGCCGTCGTTCCATTGTTCGAGGCGCAGCGTGTCCCGACGATCAACTTCCCGGGCACGAACCGCTCGCGTGGGCAGTACGGGTTCCAGTACCAGATCGGCTTGTTGAACGGCGACGGTCCGCTCATCGCCCGCGCCATGCGGCGTCGCGACTTCCAGACGGTGGCAGTGATACGCGATCGCTCCCCGATCGGCGTGGAGTACTTCGAGTCCTTCGAGGAGGAGTGCGAGCGGTCCGGCCTGACCATCTGCGCGGACGTGAAGTGCTCCCCCGTGGCCACCGACTTGTCCGCCGAGGTCCGAGCAGCCGCCGCGTCGAACCCCGACACGCTCGCGTACCTCGGCTTCGGCGGCATCCTCGTCGATCTGTCGCGAGCCCTGACCGCCGCGGGATGGGACCCGCCGTGGTTCACCACGAGCGCGGGCATGCACTTCTACCGCAAGACACCGGACGAACGCCGCGCCATGAACGGCTGGGTCTACGTCGACATGGTCGACGAGGACAACGCGGTCATGTCCGCCATGCTCGACCGGTACGAGCAATGTAGCGGAACCCGTCCGTTCAGTGCCATCGCCGGCGGCATGTACGACATGGCTACGCTCGCCGTCCTCGGGCTTCGCTACGCCACGGTTCACACACCCCACGGCGTCATGGAGGGCCTCGAGCGCATCAGCCAGGTGCCGATGGCCCTCGGTGGCCGTGGCACCGTCGGCGGCTTCGGGCCATGGGAGCGAACCGCCCTCAAGGGCCCCGACTTCCTGGTACTGCGCCAGATGAGCGGCGTCGAAACCGTGAAGTACAACCACTAGATCACGCACGGCAGCAACGGTCGGCGGGCCGGCGTCAGGGGGTGTAGTAGCCGGTGGTGTCGGCGAGCAGGTGGGTGGGGTGTTGGGTGAAGTGGTTGAGCCGGCCGCCGCCGCCGAGGGGCAGGATCGCGGCGTTGGCTCGGGTGTCCCCGGCAGCCAGGTTCAAAGTGGACGCCAGAGGTTGGGGTTGCCCGGTGGGCCAACTGGTGACGAAGCCCGAACCGGTGGCGCCGGTGCCGGTGAGGTTGACGACGACGGCCGCGGCGTCGAGGGGGATGGCGGCCAGCCCGCCGAAGGCTGTTGTGATGGCGCCACCGGTAGGTGTCAGTCCTTTGGGACCCGGGGCCGGTTCGCCGGGGCGGGTGTCGAACACTCGGGTCGGTGGTAGCGGTACGTACAACCCCGAGCTCGATGGCGGAGCGGCCTGGTCGGTGAAGTAGCCGGTCACGTCGGCGAGCAGGTGCGCACCCGACTGGCTGAACAGGCTGATCGAACCGCCGGCGCCGAGGGGGACGATCACCAGGTTGGGCGCGGTGTCGCCGGGGCCGTTGAGGTTGAGGACCGAGGCGACCGGTTGCGGCTGGCCGGTGGGCCACACTGTCACGAACCCAGCCGCGGCGGCTTCGGTGGCGGTCACGTTCAACACGACGGCTGAGACGCCGGTCCCCGGAACGCCCCCGGCGCCGCCGATCTGTACGGTGACGGTCTCGCCGGCCGCGATGAATCCCTTGGGCCCTGGAGCCGGCTGGTCGAGCCGCGAGTCGAAGATGCGCGACGGTGTGAGTGGAACGAGCCGGCCGGACCGCTGGGCCGATGCCACTGGACGGTAGTACCCGGCGATGTCGCCGAGCAGGTGCCCGCCCCCCTGCGTGAACAAGCTGATTCGCCCATCCGGCGAGACCGGGACGGTGACGAGGTTTGGTCGGGTCTGGGCCGATGCGGTCAGGTTCAGGCTCGACGCCAGCGGTTGCGGCGTGCCGTGCGGCCAGACGGTGACGAACCCGGGAGCGGCGGTGTCGGTCGCCGTGACGTTGAGGACAACGGCGGACACGTCCGACGAGGGCACGCCCGCCACACCGGTGACCTGCACCGCGATCACTCCTCCCGCAGGCATCAGGCCTTTCGGGCCGGGTGCCGATGACTCCGGCCGCGTGTCGAACACTCGAGCCGGGGGCAACGCGACGAACCGCGACGCGGCCACCGAGGGGGCCGTCTCAACGGCGCCGATATCGCAACCTAGTCCTTGTGGTCGGGCCAGGCCGAGCTGATCGACGATGGCGGCACACGATCCGGCCGGGATGGCGTCGATCAACGGCGAGCCCGGCAGCGGGGCGCGCACCGGTAGGAGTCCGCTGAGCGGCGCGAGGGTCGGATCGCCTCCGCCGCCGACGTCGCCGATGCCGTTCAGGCCACAATCGGTGCCCGACTCGAAGTTGTATCCCGAGGATGTCACCGAGCCTGCGGAGGCGAAGCCGCAGCCCGAGCCCGACGGTCCGCTGACCACGGTGCCGCCGACCGTCACGCTTGCCGCTTGGATGTGGAGGTTCGCGCCCGTCGGCGCCGCGTTGTCGGCCACGGTGGAGGCCGACAGCTCCGCGGGTCCGGTTCCGATGAACATCCCGCCGCCCACCGCTTCGGACCCCGAGATCACGTTGCCGGCGACTGTGGTGCTGATCACGTGGGTCGAGGGTCCGAAGAGGACTGCCCCACCGCCGCGGATCGCGCATGTCCCGGTGCAGGAGCCACCGAACGTGACGGTGTTCTGCGAGACCGTCGACCGGTCGATGGTCGCGCTGTCGCCGATCGCAACCATGCCGCCGCCCTGTGCGAAGCAGTTCACGCACGACGATGCCAGTGTCACGTGGTTGCCGGAGATGTCGGACCGCTCGATCGTGGCGGTTCCCCCGTTGGCGACGATGCCGCCGCCGCTCGCCGCGCAGAACGCGTCGCAACCGCTGGAGGAAGCCGAGTTGCCGGTGATGGTCGAGTCTCGGATCGTGAGGTCGACGTCGCCGGCGTAGATCGCGCCGCCCTGCCCGGAGCACATGATGGTGCACGATGGATCGGACGCCGAGTTTCCGGTCAGCGACACCCGCTCGATGAGGAGATCGGGGTCGCCCGATCCGGTGTAGTAGATCGCCCCGCCTTGATCGTGCGCCGAGCCGCCGGTCAGGGTCATGTCCCGCAACGTCATCGAGCTCGTCGTGTTGAACGCCTCGAAGATGCGCCCGCCAGCGCATGCGCTCTGGATCGTGGCGCCGTGGCCCTCGACGACTGTCGAGTCCGGTGCGGTGACGAACAGGGTGCCCGAGCTCTGGAACTGGCTCGTGCCCGGGCTGCCGCACTGAAGCGAGTAGCTCGCACCGTCGGCCAGGTGAATCGTGGTGGGTCCGCCGTCGGTACGTGCGATGTCGAACGCCTCGCGCAGCGACACGAGGCCGTCACCGGCGTTGAGCGCGTCGGCTGTCGTGTTCACGATGATCGTGTTACCGGTGTCGAGCGACAGGCGAACCTGGAAGCAGCGGACGGTACCCGAGTCGGCGGCCGCGTCGTCGGTGACCTCGAGCTTCCAGGTGCCGTTCGCCGGCTTCCCATCTAGGGCGTCGAGGGTTCCCTCTGGGAGGTATCCCGAGTTGAGGAACGGCGCCGTACCGGTGGTGATCGATCCGGCGAGGGTGTCCTGGTTGAACACCGTGAGCGTTCCAGCGCAGCTCGCGGCACCCGCCCCGTAGTTGTCGCCAGCTCCGCCGTTGTCGGTGGAGAGCTCGATCAGGGTGCCGTCGGGGTGGCGGACATGGATGTCCAGATCGGCGTCGAAGGTGTGGTCGATCCGTACCGCCACATCGACGTCGGTGATCGTTCCGGCATCGGCGATCGGCAGGTTCACCACTGTCGTAGCCAGCGAGACGACGGGCTGGTTCACCGATGCGAAGCCCGGGATGAACGCACCCGCGGGAGCAGCGGCGAGGACCAGACCGCTTCCGGCGATGGCGGCGGTGACGATGAGGGCGAGACAGCGGCGCATGGGACTCCTTCGGTGTTCAGTCCCGTTATCGCCGCCACATGCCGCAGGGGTACGGGTCGACCGCTCGACTCGGTGTCGAACCGGCCGATAGGGGTGCCGTGACCGCGGAGCGGGACCCGGGGATCGACCCACAGCACTTCGCCGACCTTCTGGCCGGTGCCCAGGCCGGCCGCGGGCCGGCATGGGAAGGGCTGTACCGCTGGCTCGCTCCCAACGTGGCCGGGTACCTCCGGGTGCAGGGTGCAACCGAGCCCGACGACCTGACGGGTGAGGTGTTCCTGCAGCTCGTCCGAGGCATCGGTAGCTTCCGTGGCGACGCCGCTCAGTTCCGTTCGTTCGTGTTCGTGATCGCCCACCGCCGCCTTCAGGATCATCGGCGCTCCGTCGGTCGCGGAGCCGCTCACGCAGTGGTCGAGGAGCTGACCCCCGACGTCGCCGAACCCGGGGGCGCCGATGCCGAGGACGAAGCGATGAGGCGTCTCGCCACCGAGCGGGTGGTCGCGATCTGTGACCGGCTGGCGCCTGACCAGCGAGACGTCGTGTTGTTGCGGATCGTCGGAGACATGACCATCGACCAGATCGCCGACACGCTCGGAAAGACTTCGGGCGCGGTGAAGGCACTGCAACGCCGGGCGTTCGAGCAGATCCGTCGAGTGGTCGACAACGAGGCCGTACCCCAATGAGCACCGACGACGATTACCCGATCGACATGCCTGATTTCGCGACGCTCGACGACGCGGGCATCGAGGCGATCCTGGGCGACGGCACCGGTTCCCATCCGGGGTTGTCGGCCTTCCTCGCCGACGTGCACCACGCGACCGCTGGCCCGCTGCCCGCGCCGTCCGCCGAGCTCGCCGCGCTGTTCGCCAATGGTGTCGCAGTCGCGCCGACCCGGGCCGCTGGGGTCGCTCGGTCTCGTCGCCGCCGGTTGCGCCGTGCCGTCGCCGGCATGTCGATCGGCGTCAAGGTCGCGTGGGGCATCGGTGTCGCCGCGGCCGCGGCGGGCGGAGCGGGATCGACCGGCGCTCTGCCCGATCCCCTCCAGCACCGCTTCGCCCAAGTCTTCGACGGCGTGCTGCCCTTCGAGGTCGAGGACCCGGAGAGCGAATCGAACGCGACCGAGGTGGGCCTCGGCGTGACCCTTCCGCCCGCTGCTGCGCCAGCCACCACGTCGACCACGACCACGACGACGCCGGCTCCCGTCGCGCCGTCACCACCTGTTGTGACGACGGCGCCCGTTGTCGTGCCGCCTCTGGAGTTGCCGCCCCTTCCGGAGCCGCCGATCGACCCGCCGCCGGTCGAGACGACCGCCGCGCCGCTCGAGCCCGTCTCGACCACCGAGGAACCCGCTCCCGAGGTGGTGCTCCACGAGCTCGCGTGTTCGCAGCACTGGGAGACCGGCGCGAGGTGCGAGTGGTCGCCGAGCCCACACGCCGGGCCGGTCACGTACTTCCTGCTGAAGACCGGACCCGAAGGTTCCACGACGATTCAGATCTACGGCGAGGAGCCGACGTCGTTCATCGACATCCACACCGAGCCGCCCAACAGCTACACGTACCGGCTCGAAGCCCGTCGCGAGGACGGGACGGTCGTGGGCCAGTCCGAGCCCATCACCGTCACCATGACCTGAGAACTCGCGCCAGTAGATGACGGTTTCAGCTTCCGGTCGGCATTACTCGCCTGCAGGCGCAGGCGAGAAATGCCGCTATCACATTGAGGGGCTCGCCTAACGGCTTGCCCTCTGACGGCACGCCCTCGGTTGCACGTTGACAGCGGCGGCCTGGCTCGACAACCGTGGGGATGTGGACGAAGCGCTGCTCGCCGACCTGCCCGCGGAATGCGAGGTCCTCGACCGTCTCGTCGCCGGCATCGACGAGGCCCGATGGGACGCTCCGACCCCGGCGGTCGGGTGGACCGTGGCTGACCAGATCCACCATCTCACGGTCAGCGACCGACTCGGCATCGCGTCGTTGCGCGGTGATGCGATCCCGCGGATGGAGTCCGACCCCGTGATCGCTCCGCTGTCGTCGCGGCCATCGGGCGTCGAGATCCTCGCCGGGTGGAGGGCGGCGCGGGCCGAGTTCGTCGCTCTGGCGGCGGCCACCGACAGCCGGGCGACCGTCGGATGGGTGGCCTCGACGATGTCGGCCCGCACCCTAGTGACCACCCGGCTGACCGAGTGTTGGGCCCACGGCCTCGACTGCTTCGCTGCCCTCGGAGTGGCGCCGGTCGATTCCGCCCGGCTTCGTCACGTAGTGCACCAGTCGTTCCGGATGCTGCCGTACTCGTTCTCCGTGGCCGGGGTCGCGCCGTCCTCACCGATCGAGGGGTTGGCCCTCGATCTGACCGGACCCGACGGCGACTCGTGGTGGTTCGGTCCGGACCACCCGACGGCGGTGGTGCGCGGCCCGGCCGGCGATTGGTGCCGGGTCGCCGTCCACCGCCTCGACCGCTCCGATACCGAGCTCGCGACCGACGGTGCGCTCGCGGAGGCCACGCTCGAAGTGGTGCGAACCTACGTCTGAGCAATCACAGCAAGCGGCGTTCGGTGGCCCACACCGTCAGCTCGTGACGCGATGACAGCTGGAGCTTGCGCAACACCGCCGACACGTGGGTTTCGACCGTGCGCGCCGACACCGTGAGCCGAGCCGCCACCTCTTTGTACGTGTAGCCGCGGGCGATGAGCCGCATCACCTCCTTCTCGCGTGCGGTGAGCTGGTCGAGCTCGGGATCGGGGGGAGCCGGAAGCGCCGTGGCGAAGGCGTCGAGGACGAATCCGGCCAGGCGAGGGGAAAAGACGGCGTCGCCCGAGCGGATGCGGACGATGGCATCGATGAGGTCCGAGCCCGAGATCGTCTTGGTGACGTAGCCGCGCGCGCCAGCACGGATCACGCCGATCACGTCATCGGCGGCGTCGGACACCGACAGGGCGAGGAATCGAGTACCGGGCGCCCGGTCGGCGACGGCGTCGATGACCGCCTTACCGCCGCCGCCGGGTAGGTGGACGTCGAGCAGGACGACGTCGGGCTGCAACGCCACGATGCCCTCGACTGCCGCGCTGACGTCACCGGCCTCGCCCGCGATGTCGACGTTGTCGCCGAGCTCGGCCCGTACGCCGGTTCGGAAGATCGCATGGTCATCCACGAGGAAGACGCGGGGACGTGCCTGACTCATGGGATCGGGATCGCCAGATCGATCTCGGTGCCCTGCTGGGGCGACGACCGTACCGACGCGGTTCCTCCGGCCCGCTCGATCCGGCCCCGGATCGAGTCGCTGATGCCCCGCCGCGACGCCGGCACGGTCCCGGGATCGAACCCCACGCCGCGGTCGCGCACATAGGCGCTGAGGTGGTGCGCCTCGACCTCGACGTAGACCGCGACATCGTCGGCGCCCGCATGTCGGGCGGCGTTCACGAGCGCCTCGCGAATCGCGCCCAGAACTGCCGCGGCGGGCTCATCGACGCGACGATCGCCGACCACGACCACGTCGATCCGCAGGTCATAGGCCTCCTCGATCTCCTGCGCCATCTTGTCGATCGCCCGATGCAGCGACGCCTCGGGCTCGGGTTCATCCCGACCGCCGTAGAGCCACGACCGAAGGTCGCGCTCTTGACGCCGGGCGAGCGTGACCGTGCGCCGCGGATCGTCGGCGCTGCGTTGGATGAGAGCGAGGGTCTGGAGAACCGAGTCGTGGAGGTGGGTAGCCATCTCCGCCCGCTCTTCCCCGCGGACGCGCTCCCGGCGTTCCTCGGCCAAGTCCCGGGCCAACCGGCCGAACCACGGACCGAGCACCACGACCACGCCCAGCAGCGCCAGGGCAACGGTGAAGGCGCTCCGCCGAAGATCGTCGATCGAACCTCCTCGGGCGGCGAGCACGACCAGCCCGGACATGGCGAGGCCGACTCCGACGATGACCCGGGCGACCGACACGCGCCCGGTGAACAGCCGCTCCATCGATTGGGTCCGCGACCCCGACACCGCGGCGCCGGCGGCCACGGCCACGGCTGGTCCCATCAGCGCGTCGCCGGGCCACAGCCCGACCCAGCGACATGCCACCAGCCCGCCCGCGGCTAGACAGGCCACCGCTGCGGTCCGGCGTCGATCAGGCTCGATCGCCGACAGCGCGTTGCTCGGAACGGGTCCGGTCGACAGCGCCCACGACACCAGGTAGATCACCGCACCGACGCCGCCGGCCAGGCTGGCGAGCACCAGGAGGACGCGCACGAGGTACGGATCGACGGCGATTCGCGCCGCGATCCCCGAGGCGACGCCGGCCACGACCCGATCGTCGGCGCGACGCTCGAGGTGGACCGCAGCCTCGAGACGTTCGAGTCGGGCTCGGAATGCCATCGGTCCAGCGTGGCACGGCGCGGACCCGATCACCATCAGGGATGTCCCGGACTCGGCATCCGGGTCGCTCCGGGATACGAGGGGCGCCATCCCGATGGTCGTGAGGCCAACGAGGCGTCAGGCTGCAAGCATGGAATCCACGACCGAGTCTCCAGCGCCGACGACAGACCACGCCCGCCTCGTCCGGGACCCCGACGATCGCGTTGTCGCCGGGGTGGCTGGCGCGTTGGCTCGCTACGTCGGAGTGGAACCGACGTTCGTCCGGATCGCGTTCGTGATCGCGACCGTGCTGGGCGGGTTCGGGGTGCTCGTCTACATCGGTTGCTGGCTCGCCATCCCGTCGACCACCGAGAACACGAACGCCGACCGTCGCGGGTTCGGTTTCTGGGTCGGCGTGGCGGTGGTGGTGGTCGGAGCTCTCGTGTTCCTCGACAACTTCGACACGCCCGACTCCGAACTGGCCTTCGCGGCGCTCCTGATAGGTATCGGCGTGGCGTTGTGGCGCCGGCCGGCCGACACGAAACTCTCGGGCGGCTCGCCGGGCGCCGATCCCCGATCCCACCCACTCCCGACCGGGATCGATCGACCGTCTGAACCGGCGGCTCATCGACGGTGGACGCCGCCGCCGAGGTGGTCCCGCGACCGGCGCCCCCCTCCACCACCGTCGATTCTCGGACGGGTGACCCTGGCGGCGACGATGCTCGTCGCCGCCACGTTGCTGGCGTTTGACCGCTCGGGCACTGACGTCGATGCCGTCGACGTGGCTGCCGCGGTCTTGGTGACGATCGGTGCCGGCCTCGTCGTCGGAGCGTTCTACGGTCGGGCCCGGTGGCTGGTCCTGCCCGCCGTGCTGCTCGCTGGACCGGTCACCGGGCTCGCGACCCTCGACCGGATGGGCCTCGATCCGTTCCACAGCGTCGGCGACGACGACTACCTGGTCACCGATGTCGACGATCTTCGACCGGTGTACCGGCTGGGGACGGGCGAGATGGTCCTCGATCTGGGCTTGCTCGACGTCGAGGGCCGGACCGTGGCGGTGCGGGCCGATGTGGCGATCGGCAGCCTGCAAGTGAGGGTGCCGTCGGGGGTCGACGTTGTCGTCGAGGCCGCAGCCGGGCTCGGCGAGGTCGAGCTGTTCGGCGACGACGACGACGGACGCGCCGTGACGGCCTCGGCGTCCCTCGACGGCGCCGAAGGGGCGGGACGAATCGAGCTCGACCTCGAGGTCGGGATGGGTGAGGTGACGGTGCGGGAAGCGCGTACCGAGGCCCCGATCGTGCTCCCACCCTTTCCATCCGTACCCGACATTCCGCTGTTTCCAGGAGATGACTGATGCCCCGCCATCGACTCGACCCCTTGTCGCTGATAGCAGGAGGAGCCTTCGTGCTCATCGGACTGGCCGCCCTGATCGACCGCCTCGACGTGCGCCACGTCGGTGACGACTGGTTGCTACCGGTGGCCTTGCTCGTCGCCGCGCTCGGCGTGCTGGCTTCGCTTCGGATGCCACCGGCCCCCGCCGCCGTCGAGCCGTTGCCCGACGTTGCCCCGAGGCCAGTCCCAGAGTCGGACTAGCGTCTCTGGCATGTACCGCATCCGATGGATTGCACTCGTCGCCGCGATCGCCCTCCTCGTCAGCGCATGCAGTGACGACGACGACGACGGCGGCGGGGCTCCTGTTGAGGTCGACACGACCGTTGCGGGAGTCCCGTCCAGCTCGCCGGACGACACGACCACATCGACGCCCGCGCTCGAACCGGCGTCGGTGCGGGTCGTCAGCCAGAACCTGCTGCACGGCATCGCGTGCCCCGAGGGCACCGACGGCTGTCGCATGGCCGACCGGGTGGCGCTGTTCGTGCGCCAGCTCGGCGAGGCCGAGTGCCCCGAGCTCGTCAGCGTGCAGGAGTCCAACCAACCGATGGTCGACGTGTTGACACGCGAGCTGCCGAACGTGTGCGACGCCACGTACCGAATCGTGTGGGACGAGGATCCCGGCATCGACCGCGAGGTCATCCTCACGACCCTCGATGTGGTCGACAGCCGCCGGCTCGCGCTGCCGGGCGGTTTCCGCACGGCGTACTTCGTGCGGGTCGCCACCGAGGCAGGACTGCTCGACTACGTGTCGACCCACCTGGCGAGCAGCTCCGACGACCGGCCCTGTGACTCCGACACGTGTCCGCCTCCGTGCTCGGTCGATGACCGGCTCAACGCCTGCCAGGCCAAGGTGATCCTCGCCGCCATCGACGAGCTCTCGGTCCCCGGCGCCACAGTCGTGCTCGGCGGCGACCTGAACGCCCGGATCGACGAGCCGACGTTGGCGGCCGTGCTCGAAGCGGGATTCGAGGACGCTCACCTGCTCGTCGGCAACGCCGAGTGCGATGCCGTTACCGGGGCCGAGTGCACGAGCGGGCGTGACGACGCGTCGCTCGACGACCTGACCGACCCTGCGAGCCAGCAGAACGAGCGCATCGACTACGTGCTGGTGCGCTCGGGCGGGCCGTGCACCGTGTCGGCCGCGGGCCTGTTCAACGGTGATCCGGCGGTCGGCGACCCCACCGGCCTCGTCCACCCCGCCGACCACACCGGTGTGTTCGCCACGCTCAGTTGCCCGGTCGCCGAGCCGACCGACGTCACCGATGCCACGTTGCCGCCGACCACGACGACCACCGTCGCGTCCGGTGGCGGAGTGCCCGACGCCGAGACCGCCGACGCGATCACCGAAGGGTGGTTCAACCTGCTCGACGGCTCGGTCGACGACGCGGAGCTGAAGCTGGCCTCGCTGGAAGACGCCGAGTTGCTGCGTGAGATATTCCTCGCCTCGTTCGAGGCCAACCGCGAGATCGCGTCGCAGATCAGCCTGCGCATCGATGAGATCGTGCTCACGGCCCCTGACCGTGCCGACGTCACCTATGCCCTGCTGCTCGACGAAGCGGTGGTCGTGGGCCCCCAGAACGGCGAATCGGTGCTGGTCGATGGGGCGTGGCTCGTGTCGCGCCGGTCGTATTGCGACCTCAGCCTCGCCGGCGCGGAGGAGATACCCGAGCCCTGCCGGTAGTGCCTTCGACCGGCTTAGCCGGTGCGGGTGGTGGCCTGCCTGATGACGGCCGTGTAGAAGCGGTCGGGGTCGACCAGGTGACGCATGAGGGTGAGCGCCTGGTCCTGGCCCGGGGACTCGATGCGCAATTCGGCATAGCCGAGCAGGCCGCCGAGCCAGGATCGGTAGAGGACCACATCGGTGAGGCTCTTGACCGCGGTCGACGAGACCGAGGACCGCAGCAGGCCACTCGTCTCGATCACCCGGCGGTCGGTGACGTAACGCTGCTCGAAGAACGCCCAGCGCACCATCAACAAGAACATCCGCCCGATGGCACCGATCGCGATCAGAAACAGCAGCGAATCGAGTCCCACCCGCAGATTCGCCATGCACAGCAACCCCACGATCCCGTAGGTGGCCTCGCTCCACCCCCACTTCCGGCGTTGCACCAGGCGCAAGACGGTGATGGCTGCCAGCACGAACAACAGGCTGGCGATGAAGGTCAACGCCGGCGGTGTTCGCCCCCACACGGGTGTGATCAGGACCAGGATCGCGACGGTCTCGATCCCGGGCTCGACCAGGCATGACCAGTGGCGCGGCTCGCGGTACAGCACCCGCTCACCGCGAACGAGGAAGGCGCGCTCGTCGGGTGGGCGGATGAGCCCGGCAATGGCCGGCGCGACGCTGCTCATTCGGGTGCCGGCGGTCAGGTGGCCGGGGGCGTGGACGATGCTGGAGAGTCGTCGCTCACCAGTCCGTCGACGAAGTCGACGACGTTCTCGAGGACGTCCCCGCTCCACTCGACGAAGTTGTTGCCCTGCTGGCCGGCCTCGCCGGGGCTGAGCGAGATCAGGTACACGAGGAACGCCATCATCAACATGGCAATCGGTTTGGGCGGCATGGCGGTGCGCTCGCTTTCGGCCGCCCCGCTCGGGAATTGCGAACGGGGTCGGCGTGTGGGCTCCGCTCGCTCGCCGGGGACGAGCATACTTGCCCCGGCCTTGCCGATGGTGGACCTTGCCGATGGTGGACCTTGCCGATGGTGGACCTTGCCGATGGTGGACCTTGCGGAGGGTGGACCTTGCCGATGGTGGACGTTGCCGATGGTGGACCTTGCCGATGGTGGACCTTGCCGATGGTGGACCTTGCCGATGGTGGACCTTGCCGATGGTGGACCTTGCCGATGGTGGACCTTGCCGATGGTGGACCTTG
>CAYMJU010000152.1:0-2835 GCA_964390555.1 uncultured Acidimicrobiales bacterium
GCGGCGCTGGCCACGTGGCGCTCGCTGACGAACAGCGCTCGCGCGTCGGCGCGTCGGAGCAGGCGCTCGATCTCGGGGTCGGCCAGCCGGACGTTGAGCGGCACGTACGTGAACCCGGCCCTGGTGCAGGCCAGGACGGTCTCGAGGTACTGATGGCTGTCGCTCGCCAACACCGCCAGCCGGTCACCGGGCACGTACCCCCTGTCGAGCAAACCGTTGACGAGCTGGCTGACCCGCGCGTCGAGCTCGCCGAATGTCAACGTTCGCGCCATGCCGTCGTCGACCACGGCCCGTTTGTCACCGCGGTGACGTGCGTGCACGTGGAGCCAGTCCGACGGCCCGGTCTGGCGCCGGGTCGACGGCCACGTTGCTGGCGCAGCAGTCGCGGAGCGGGGCTGATCACTCGACGGCATCGGTTCTGACGCTAGTTCACCCCTCCTGACCGACCGCCGGCCGCTCGGCGCCCCGGCCCTATTGCCGCGGCCATGTCCGGCGGCGAGTAGCGACGACGCGATCCACAGCCTGTGGCCGCGACGACCTGGTTCGGTTGGAGGTCCGGATCAAGCGAGTCGGTGCAGGGTCACGGGGATGCCGGAGTAGTGGGCCATGCCGGTGACGAGGTCGAGGTCGTCCTTGTCGGTGAGACGGTTGACGTTGGCGCCCGGGTGGCCGTGGGGGACCGACACGGCGCCGGGGCGGATCGACTCGTCGACCTTGGCGACTCCGGTGATCTCGCCGGTGGCGCTGCGCACCACGACACACTCGCCGTGCGCGACCCTCGCGGCAGCAGCATCGGTGGGATGCACGATCACTTCGGGTGGTTCGCCGAGGTAGCCGAACTGCGAGTTGAGTTGGCGGGTCTGGCGGCGGGGGATCATCACCAGCGGTGCCGGGGCGTCGAGCGCGGCGAGCTGGTCGACGAGTATCCGGGGGGCGAGGCGCCACCCGCCCATGCGGTCGACGTGTCGATCCACCCACGGCGCCGGCAGCTCGTGGGCCGCCTCGGCCCAGCCGGCATCGGCCAGCTCGTCGAAGCTGGTCCGCGCCCGTGACACGACCCGACGCAGCACGTCATCGTCGGTGAGCGCCGGGCCATCGGGTGAGGCGGCGCGGGTGGGGGCGAGGTCGTGGCCCAGGCGGCGCGCGAGCTCCGTGAGCACCCACCAGGTGGAGCGCCGGTCGCCGACCGGATCGACGACGGCGTCGGTGTGCTGGGCGCAGACGCGCGGGCTGAGGAAGTCCCACAGCGTCACGTCGGGCCGTTCGAGCTGGTCCTTGGTCGCCAGCACATGGGTCGACTCGGCGGTCGTCTCGTTGGCGATGATCTCGATGGTGGCGAACACGTCGAGCTTCCGCAGCGCGGGCACGAGCCGCTCGGTGTCGGGGAACGCGGTGACCAGATGGCCGCCGAGGTTGAGCACGGCCCGGATGTTGCCGGCCTCGATCTCGTCGATGAGCGCCGCGCACGGCCACTCGCCGAGGAACATCTGGGTCTCGGGCCGGCTGGTGGGGCCAGGTCCGAACGTGCCGTCGGGCGACGAGACCCGCGACTCGAACGCTTCGAGCTGGTGGCCGAACCCGGGGTGGAACCACGTGCCCCCGGGCCGGTTCATCGAGTCGGTCAGGACCATCAGCGCCCACGTCAGCCACTGGGTGACGTTGGCGCTCGACGCCATCGTCACCCCGGTGCCGGTCTCGATCGCCACCCGCCCGGCCCGGCGCACGGCCGCGAGCAGGTCGGCCAGGTCGGCTTCGGTCACGTCGGCCAGCCGGGCGGTGTGTTCGAGTGTGAACGGCTCGACAGCGGCCGCCAGCTCGTCGAGACCCGACACCGGCGGGGTCGCTCCCCGCGATCGCGCGGCGAGGGTCTCGCGAACGAGGAACGCCAGCACCGCGTAGTCGGTGCCGGGCTGAGGCGCCAGGTGGTGGCCGGCGAGCAGAGCGGTCTCGGTTCGCCGAGGGTCGAGGACCCACACCTCGGCCCTCGATCGCAGGTCGCGGATGAAGGTGATCGGGTCGGGGATGGCGACGGTGTGGCCGTGGGAGACCACCGGGTTGCTCCCGACGTACATGACGAACCGGGCGTGGTCGTAGTCGGGGCGCGGGTTCAGCGTGACCGACCCGCCGACCAGATCGGACACGAGGACCTTGGCCGTGCCATCGATGGTGAGCGGGCTGAACTTCGCCGGCGTGCCGATGGCGGCATGGAGGGCCTGGGCGGTGCGGTAGCCCGTGGCGTCCATCCCCACGCCGCTGCCGAAGAACACGCCGACCGCGGCCGGGCCGTGCTCGTCGATGATCGCCCGCACTCGGGCTCCGAGGTCGTCGAGGCACGCCGCCCAGGTGACCGGCGCCAGCTCGCCGTCGATTCGCATCAGCGGGCGTTCGAGGCGGTCCGGATGGTGATGCATCTGCGGGAGCGCCCGACCCTTGGCGCACGTGTAGCCGTGGGATAGCGGGTGGTCCCCGTCGCCACGCACCCGCACGACCTGGTGGCCGTCGACATCGACGAGGATGCCGCACACCGACACGCACACCCGGCAGAAGCTACGAACCGTATGCATGCGCGGGACCTCGTGTGTGGAGTGTGCATTCGCAATCTACGCGAACCAGCTTCGTCGAGCCCCCGACGTGCCCGGGAGACGTCGTTGCTCGCGTTGAGATGGGCTTTCCGTTGTGGGAGAGTGGCACTTCCGCTGTGTCCGACGACACGTTGTCGAGACACGCGTTCGACTGCGCTAGCAGGCGAGCGAGACCGATCAGACGTCGAACGTTCACCTAGTGGCAGACGTTCTGAGGGGAGCATGAATGCGTAGGTCCCGATTTGTCCTGGTG
>CAYMJU010000153.1:0-11536 GCA_964390555.1 uncultured Acidimicrobiales bacterium
GAGACCGGCGCCGCCGCCGTGCTGTTCGATGGTCGCCTGGCCAGCGCCGACGTGATCCTGGCCGCTCAGGCCGACGGCCATGCCGTCACCACCGTCGAGTCGCTCAACGGCGTCGACCTGCACCCCATCCAGGTCGCGTTCGTGGCCACCGGGGCCATGCAATCGGGGTACTCCGCGCCGGCCATGATCCTCGGCACGCTGGCCCTGCTCGAACGCGATCCCGACCCGTCCGAATACGAGATACGCGACATGCTCTCGGGCATCCTCGATCGCGAGACGGCCTACGTGAAGCCGGTCGAGGCGGTCAAGCGGGCGGCGGCCCTGCTCAGGGGCGACAACCCGCCCCCCTTCCGACCGGAGATCCTGGTACCGATGACCGACGGCGTACACGCCGTTTCCGTCGACCCAGCCGATCCGCCGCCCGACGCGTCGGCGGCGGTACCCCGCCTCGTCCCCAGCCCGGATGTGCCAACGATGAGCGTCGTGGGCCACCCCGAGCTCAAGGTCGACTCGTTGAAGCTCGCCAAGGGGAACCCGGCGTTCACCGACGACTTCGAGATGCGCGGCCTCCTCACCGCCAAGTTGCTCCGGAGCCCGCACGCTCACGCCCGCATCGTCGACATCGACGATCGCGCGGCGCGCGCCTTGCCCGGGGTGCACGCGGTTCTCCACTACAAGAACACGCCTCGAATCAAGTACGCGTCGGGTGGCCAGTCCTATCCCAACCCCCATCCCCACGATCAGGTCAGCTTCGACGACAAGGTGCGCCACGTGGGCGACCGGGTGGCGGTCGTCGCCGCCGAGACCGTGGAGATAGCCGAAGCGGCCGTCAAGCTCATCGACGTCACCTACGAAGTCCTGCCCGCGGTGTTCGACGAGCGCGAAGCGCTGCTGCCCGGCGCGCCGGTGATCCACGACGAGGACGACACGCTCGAGATCCACGATCGCGACCGCAACATCGTCCACCACATCGCGGCCCATCGAGGCGACGTCGAGAAGGGCTTCGCCCAGGCCGACAGCGTCTTCGAGCAGACGTTTCGCGTCCACCAGGTCCAGCCGTGTCCTATCGAGCCGCACATCTCGGTGGCGTGGCTCGACTCCGACGAGCGCATGGTCATCCGCACCGCCACCCAGGTTCCTTTCCACACCCGGCGCATGGTCGCCCCGTTGCTGGAGATGGAGATCAAGGACGTGCGCGTGATCAAGCCACGGATCGGTGGTGGGTTCGGGGCGAAGCAGGAGATGCTCATCGAGGACATCGTCGGCCTGCTGGCCAAGGCCACCCGCCGCCCGGTGAAGCTGGAGTTGACCCGCGAAGAGGAGTTCGTCTCCTCCCGGACTCGCCATCCTCAGACCCTCACGTACAAGACCGGCGTGAACCGTGACGGCACGCTGGTGGCGCAGGAGTTGCGCATCATCGGCAACACCGGCCCGTACGGCACCCACGGGTACACCGTCCAGACGGTCAGCGGGCTGCGCGGGCTCTCGTCCTACAACTGCCCCAACAAGCGTTTCGACTGCGATGTCGTCTACACCAACATCCCCGTCCCCGGCGCCTACCGGGGCTACGGCGCACCCCAGGCCGAGTTCGCCCTCGAGGCGCACATGGAGGACATCGCCCGTTCTCTCGGCATCGACGTCATCGACTTCAAGCGCAAGAACTGGGTCAAGGTCGGCGACGAGCTCGACATCGCCCCACACTTGGGCGAACGGGCTGTGGCCGAAGGCGAGCTGGACGAGTACCCCAAAGTCGCCTCGAGCGGCATCGAGGAATGCGTCGCCCAGGGCCAGCGGGCCATCGGTTGGCACCGTCGCACGGACCCGGCGTGGATCGCACCCGCGGACCGACCGAGCATCCGCCGCGGTCTCGGGTTCGCGTTCTGCATGCACGGCACGGCCATCCCGTTCTTGGACATGGGCGGCTGCTCGATCAAGATCAATGACGACGGCTCGTTCAACATGCTGATCGGCGCCACCGACCTGGGCACCGGCGCCGACACGGTGATCGGCCAGATCGCCGCCGAGGTCCTGGGCGTTCCGCTCGACGACATCAAGGTGTACTCGTCGGACACCGACGTCACACCGTTCGACACCGGCGCCTACGCGTCGAGCACCACCTTCATCTCCGGTACTGCGGCCAAGATGGCAGCAGAGAAGGTTCGCGAGCGGCTGAAGGAACGTGCCGCACGGCTCCTCGGTGTCGACCAACCCTGCACCATCGAGCTCCGGGACAAGCGTGCCTACGCTCCCGACGGCCGTTCGGTATCGCTGCAAGACGTGGCCTTGGACTCCCTGCACCTGGAGGACCAGGAGCAGATCATGGGAACTGCGTCGTTCGTCTCCCCCGATTGCCCGCCGCCGTTCGCGGCCCAGTTCGCCGAGATCGAGGTCGACGTCGACACCGGCCAGGTGACCGTGACCAAGTTGGTGATGGCGGTCGATTGCGGCGTCGCCATCAACCCCATAACCGCCTCGGGGCAGGTCGAAGGGGGCATGCTCCAGGCTCTCGGCTACGCACACTGCGAGGAGTTCGCGTTCGACGAGCACGGCCGTGTACTCAACGCCGCCTTCGGGCCGTACAAGATCTACCGGGCCGACGAGATGCCCGACACCGAGGTCTACCTGGTCCAGACCATGGAAGACAGCGGGCCGTTCGGAGCCAAGGCCGTCGCCGAGATCCCGAAGGACGGCGTCGCCCCAGCGGTGCGCAACGCCATCCTCAACGCCACCGGCGTGGCCATCAACGACCTCCCGTTCACACCCGAGCGCGTGTGGCAGGCGCTCCAGCGCGGGTGACCACAGGTGCTGATTCTGGCCGACTGGCTCATCACGTCTGCCGCGGACCGGCCTCGATCTGGGTGGGGTGTGAGGGTCGAGGGTGCGGCGATCGGCGACGTCGGGCCTGCGGGGGAGCTCACGGCGCGTTACCCCGATGACGAGGTGGTGCGCGGCTCCGGTCAGGTGCTGGCGCCTGGCTTCGTGAACGCCCACGTACACCTCTACGGCGTGCTGGCCCACGGCATCCCGGTCGACGACGCGCCCGGCGGGTTCTGGAGCTTCCTCGCCGACCACTGGTGGCCCAACGTCGAAGACGCCCTGGACACCGAGATGATCGCGGCGGCCACCGATTGGGTGTGTGCCGAGATGCTGCGGTCCGGTACCACGACGTTCTACGACGTCTGCGAGGCACCGAACGCCGTGCCTGGGGTGCTGCTGGCCCAGAAGGAAGTGGTCGAGCGTCGGGGCATGCGCGGCGTCTTGAGCTTCGAAGCAACCGAACGCTCTGGGATGACCGTCGCCGAGCTCGGCCTGGCCGAGAACGTCGCGTTGATCGAAGCATGTCGCACACCAGGCGCCAACAGCCTGGTGTCGGGGATGTTGTGCTACCACACGACCTTCACGTGCTCACGGGCGCTGATCGAGCGCGCCTTCGGTCTGGGTCAGGACCTCGGCGTGCTCGTCCACGCTCATTGCAACGAGGGCGTGCACGAGGGTCAGTGGTGCCAGGAACACCATGGCATGCGCACCATGGAGTTCTATGACCAGCTCGGGGTGGCCGGGCCCGGGTTCCTCGCCAGCCAGTGCGTCCAGCTGTCCGAGAGCGAAGTCGAGATCGTCGCCACCCGCGGGGTGAAGGTGGCGCACATGCCCCTCGCCAACTGCGAAGTCGGCGGCGGGATCGCCCCGATACCCGAGTTGGTCGCGGGGGGCACCACCATCGGCCTCGGCAGCGATGGCTACGTCAACGACTTCTTCGAGGTCATGCGGGGCGCGTTCTTGCTCCACAAGGCCCGGCTCCTCGATCCCGGCGTGATGCCCGCGGCGAAGGTGTTCGCGATGGCCACCGAAGGCGGCGCCGCCGCTCTGGGGCTCGACCAGGTCGGTCGGATCGAGCCGGGTTGGGTGGCCGATCTCCAGCTGGTCGATGCCTTGTTCGCGACACCGGTGACCGAGGACAACCTCCTCGACCAGTTCGTGATGTGGCGGAACCACTCGCACGTTCGCGACGTGATGGTCGCGGGGAGATGGCGGGTGCGCGGCGGCGAGGTGCTCGACGCCGACATCGACCGCATGCGTGCCGTCACCCACGAACAGGCCCGGCGGCTGTGGCGATCATGATCATGCACGAGCTGGTGGCCGCCCTCGACGCCGGTCGCGCGGTCGCCCTGGCCACGGTGGTGGCCACCAGCCGGAGCGTGCCCCGTCGGCCCGCCACCAAGATGCTCGTGTACCCCGACGGCCGCATCAGCGGCACCGTCGGCGGGGGCGAGATGGAGGCCAGGGTGATCGGCGAGGCCCAGGCCGCGCTGACCGATGGCCGGCCCAGGCTGCTCGAATACCGCCTCGTCGACCCGGCTGCCGGTGATCCCGGAGTGTGCGGGGGAGACGTCGAGATCTATGTGGAGCCGTACATGCCCGAACCCACCTTGTATGTGATCGGGGCCGGCCACGTCGGCCAGGCTGTAGCGCACTTGGCGAGCTGGCTCGGCTTCCGCGTCGTCGTCAACGACGACCGAGCCGAGGAGGCCGCCGCAGTGACCAGCGCCGACGCCACCGTCGTCGTCGGCACGATCGTCGATGCCATCGCTGCCGAGCCGATCACCGACCGCACCCATGTGGTGCTGGTGACCCGTAGCACGAAAGTCGATCTCGACGTCTTGCCACACTTGCTGGCGTCACCGGCGCCCTACATCGGTGTGATGGGCAGCGCCCGCCGCTGGGCCACCACGCAGGCGGCGCTTCGCGAGGCCGGTGCGACCGACGCCGACCTCGCCCGAGTGCACGCGCCGGTCGGCATCGAGATCGCGGCCGAGACCCCCGAGGAGATCGCCGTGAGCATCATGGCCGAGGTCATCCGCCATCGCCGCATCTGATCATCTGTGCGCGGTCCGCGGCGGGGGCGACCTGGCCACCGGGGTGGCGTGGCGACTGTGGCGGGCCGGCTTCCGCGTGGTCGTGACCGAGCTGGCTGAGCCCTTGACCCTTCGCCGGACCGTCGCCTTGTCGAGCGCGGTGCACGATGGGCGCGTCGACATCGAGGGCATGACTGGGGTGCTCGCGCGATCGCCCGACGCGGCCGCGGCGATCGCCCGGTCCGGCATCGTCGGTGTGGTCGTGGCGGCCGACCTCCCCGCGCTCGGTGCATCGGTCGTCGTCGATGCCCGCATGGCCAAGGTCAACATCGACACCGGCATCGACGACGCCGCTCTGGTCGTGGGTCTGGGGCCGGGGTTCACCGCGGGGCTCGACTGCCACGCCGTGGTGGAGACCATGCGCGGTCCACGCCTCGGACGGGTCATCACCAGCGGCTCGGCCGCACCGGACACCGGCATCCCCGGTGTCATCGGCGGCCAGGGAGCCGGTCGCGTCCTGCGCTCGCCGGCCGCGGGTCACATGGAGTGGATCGTCGGCATCGGCGACGTCGTGACCGCCGGCGCCGTCGTCGGTCGGGTCGATGGCGCCGATCTGGTCGCACCGTTCGATGGCGTGGTGCGGGGATTGATCGCCCAATCGGTGCTCGTGCGACCAGGACTCAAGGTCGGCGACATCGACCCCCGCCGCGACCCCGGGCTGTGCCACGAGATCTCCGACAAGGCGCTCGCCATCGGCGGGGGCGCGCTCGAATCGGTCACCGCATGGCTACATCACAACGGCTGATTCTGCACGGTTTCGGCGCCGACGACGTCGTCGCGTGCGTCGGGGGGTTCGACAAGGTCGAGTGGGCACCACGCCTGGGCGCGACCATCGCTGATGCCGCGTGCACGGCGCCCGCCCAGGCCCTCGGACCGCTCGAACCCGACATGGACCATCGAATGACCGGGATCGTCGTGGTCTTCGGTGCCGACGCGTTGGGTCGCGTCGTCGCCGACTGCTGCGCCCGGCCGCTGCGGGTGGCCGCGGCAGCGGGAATCCACCCGTACCGCCGGCTCGATCCGGCTGCGGCTGCGGCGTTCTTGGACCACCAGGCCCGCCGCCTCGCCTCGTTCCGGAGGGGCCTGCTGATCGTCGGCATCGATGACCGCACAGCCGCACCGGCCGCGTTGCTGCAACAGCTCATCGGGTCCGGATCATTCGTGTCCGTCGTCGCATCCGAGCTTGATCCAGCGCGAGGACCAGATCCGGCCGGCCGAGGGGCGGTACCTTGACCCGAGTGATCAAGGCGAGCATCAACCTGATCCCCGAGGAACCCATCGCCCGCATGGTCGAGTTGGCCGTCGCTGCGGAGCGGTCCGGTTACCACGCGTGCTGGGTGTATGACGAGGGTCTCGCCGCCCGCGACGTCTACGTGACGCTCGCAGCGATCGCAGGAGCCACCGAACGAGTACTCCTCGGTCCAGGCATCACCAACCCGTACACCCGCCACCCCGGACAAACGGCGGCCGCGATTGCCAGCCTCGACGAGCTGAGCGGGGGGCGGGCGTTCCTCGGCATCGGCGCGGGCGGCAGCCTGACGATGGACCCGCTCGGCCTCGACCACCAACACCCCCTCACGGCGGTGCGCGAGACCATGGCGAGTTGCCGGTCCCTCTTTGCCGGCGTGGCGACCACGACGAACGCACCCACTTTCTCGTTGGTCGACGCCCGGCTCGACTTCGGTCGGCCCGACATCGCTATCTGGCTCGCCGGGCGAGGCCCAAAGATGCTCGCTCTCGGCGGGGCCCGGGCCGACGGCGTCATGCTCGACTTCATCCACAAGGACCTGCTGGCTGGCCCGATCGCCCAGATACGATCAGCGGCCGCCGCCACCGGCAACCAGCCCGTGATCGCCTACTCGACGGTCATCGTCACCGACGCCGACACGCTCGACTTCGTTCGGCCCCACATGACCTACCGACTGCTGGACTCGAGTCCCGAGGTCAGAGCGCGGCTCGGCATCACCGACCGCGACACCGCCCGGATCCGCACCGCCATGGCCGGCGGACTCGAAGCCGCGGCCGAGCACGTTCGCGACGACTGGGTCCGGCCGTTCATCATCTCCGGCACCGCCGCCGAGTGCCGCGACGAGTTGGCGGCCCTGGTGGCCCGCCACCACATCGACGAGTTCTTGCTGCCGGTGTTCGCCATGCCCGACGCCGTGGGCTACATCGAACGAATCGCCGCGATCGCGATCGGTTCCTGAGCACCGGGGCGACGGCCCGCCTCAGAATCGGACCGAATGTCGACCGCAGCGAGCAAACGAACGAGGCCGGGGCACTACCGGGCGCGGCCCAGCGCCACGGCCGTCGCCGCGGACCAGACCGGCAGGGCGACCAATGCCCCCCCGGATAGCGACAGCAGGAGCAACAGCGGCGCGCACACCCACCCAACAACGGTGTGCCAGCGTGGGAACAGCGTGCGCCCGCGATTCACCAGGTTCAGGGAAACGACCGCGAACGCAACGATGGGCATCGCTCCGAACGCGAGGAGAAAGGTGGCCGCCTGGGGGAGTACCGCGGCGTGGCCA
Source organism: uncultured Acidimicrobiales bacterium (assembly GCA_964390555.1). Lineage (GTDB taxonomy): Bacteria > Actinomycetota > Acidimicrobiia > Acidimicrobiales > SHLQ01 > CAVTWS01. Next base: position 7,445 of record CAYMJU010000153.1, read on the forward strand.
CCGGCGAATTGACCGTCATCGCTGAAAGCCCGGCCGAACGTGATGGAGAACGGCGTCGTCAGGAAGAGCGTCCCGCCGAGCATCAGCAGAACAGAAGACGCGAAACCGAAGAAAACGAAGAGGTCCCCGGCGAGCGAGTCAACAGGAGCCAACAGGCGCCGCATCGCCGCCACGAAGACGACCAAGGCGACGCCGGCGACGATCAGCAGGCCCGACCCCGCGATGTCGACGCCGCGGTTCTGTGATGAGGCGTAGTGGTCTATGAAGGTCTGATCCCGGTCGCCGGAGGAACCAAAGACCTCCCCGAGCAACGCCCCGCCGACCAGGAAGGTCAACGTGATCACCGCGAGGGCGACCACTGCGGCCTTGCGATCCGGCCTCATCGGGTCCGGCTTCATCGGGTCCGGCTTCATCGGGCCGGCGAGTTCGGCGCCAGGGCCTGCAGCATCTCGCGCGCTGTCATGGTGCCGGAGCCTGCGAGAGCCTGGATGCACACGTGGTCGGCGCCGGCCTGCATGTGAGCGTCGATTCGGACCCTGACCGCGTCGGCGTCGCCCCACACCACCAAGGCGTCGACCAGGTGATCGCTGCGGGTCTCGATGTCGTCGTCGGTGAAGCCGAGGCGCTTCCAGTTGTTGGCGTAGTTCGGCAACCCGCAGTAGTGCTCGAGCGCTCCACGCGCGGCAGCGCGTGCCAGGTCGGGGTCGGTCTCGAGCACGAAACCCTGCTCGACGTAGAGCTTCGCTTCGCCGAGCGCCTCACGAGCGATCGCCGTGTACTCGGGGGTGACGAGGTAGGGGTGCGCGCCCACCGAGCGGCGGCGGGACACGTCGAGCATCCTGGGGCCGAGCGCGGCCAAGCAACGGCTGCTCGCGGGCACCCCTTCGGCGTCGAGCCCGTCGAGGTAGGCGTTCATGGTCGCGATCGGTTTGCTCCACGCCTCGCCGATTAGCGCGGCGTGGCTCACGCCGAGCCCGAGCATGATCCGCGCCTGGCGATCGGCGGGAAGCTGGTTCCACCAGGCGCCGACATCGGGCGGCGAATGGGGCCAGATGTTCAAGATGCCGGTGGCCACGGTGACCGCGGCCGTCGAATCGAGCAGGAGGTCGAGAGCCTCGAACACCGGGCCACCGATGTCGGGGATCCACAGCGCGGTGTAGCCGAGCGACTCGAGCTCGGCGGCGAGCTCGACGATGTCGTCGGGCTTGCCGAAACGCAGTTCGGCCGACCAGACACCAACGCCGCTGAGAGCAGGTGGGGAGACAGTCACCCTTGGACCGTAGCATCGACCTCGCTTCGGTCTGGCTGACGAACGAGCGGCGGGCCGGCTGGGGGCGAGCTACCGTAATGCGGCGGATTCGACATGATTCGAGATGAGAGGCGCGCATGACCACCGCCGTCACGCCCATATCGACCTCGATCGGGGTCGAGATCACCGGGTTGACGTCGAGTCAGATGGTCGATCGCGGCGTCGCGGACGAATGCCTCGCCTCGATCGAGCGCTATGGCGTGGTGGTCTACCCCGAGCTCGGCATCTCGGATCCGGATCTTGTGGCGTTCAGCCGCTTGCTCGGCGAGGTCGTCGTCGCCCCGATGGGCAACGACCCCACCCATCCCGAGATCTCCGCCGTCACGTTCGATCGCACCAAGAGCACGCTCGCGGCATACCGCGCCGGCACGTTCTACTGGCACCTCGACGGTGCCCAGGACCTCGTGCCCCAGAAGGCGACGCTGCTCACCGCGCTGGAGCTCGACCCGGCGGGTGGCGACACCGAGTTCGCCAACACCTACGCCGCGTACGAGGCGCTGACGTCGGCCGAGAAGACCGAGATCGCCGACCTCCGAGTGACACATTCCTTCGCGGCCACGCAGTCGCGTGTCCACCCCGATGCCACGCCCGAGCAACGTGCCGGGTGGGATCGCGTGCCGACCCGGGTGCATCCGATGGTCTGGACCCGCCCCGACGGCCGAAAGTCGTTGTTGGTCGGGTCGACCGCGGCCGAGGTCGTGGGCATGGAGCCCGACGAGAGCCGGACCTTGCTCGACCGACTTCTCGACTGGGTGACCCAACCCCGGTTCGTGCTCCGCCACACGTGGCGCCTCGGCGATCTGGTTGCGTGGGACAACACCGGGATGCTGCACCGGGCGCTTCCGTACGAGCCCACCTCGCCGCGGCTCCTGCACCGCACCACCCTTGTCGGCGAGCACGCTGTCGCGTGACCGGGCCGGCCGACCAGACCCTCGATGAGGAGGCACCCGCAGGAGCGTGGGCGACCGTCCAGTCGCCGGGTGAACTGCACACCGAGCAGGCGCGCCTCGAACTCGGCCTGCCGTCGGACGACATCACTGCCTTGAAAGCCCGCCAGGTCATCCTGTAACCGCCGTGTGCGAGAATGAGGGTTCACTCACTTCAGTCGACGGGAGGGCGGACGCGTGCACGACATCGTGATCCGGGGCGGCGAGGTGGTCGACGGCACCGGTGCCGGGCCGGTCCGGGCCGACGTGGCCATCGACGGCGACCGCGTGGCTGCGGTGGGCGTGGTCGAGGATCGCGGACGCCGGGAGCTCGACGCGTCGGGCCGCTTCGTCACCCCCGGGTTCATAGACGTGCACACGCACCTCGATGCCCAGGTGTTCTGGGACCCCGACGCCACCCCGTCGTGCTGGCATGGCGTCACCACCGTCGCCATCGGCAACTGTGGAGTCACGTTCGCCCCGGTGAGGGCGGGCCAGGCTCGGTACCTCGCGGAGCTGATGGAGTCGGTCGAGGACCTTCCGGCTGACAGCATCATGGATGGGCTCGACTGGCGGTGGGAGACCTTCGGCGACTACCTCGGCGCGCTGCGCCGGCGGCCGCTCGGGGTAAATGTCGGCGGGTTGATCGGCCACTGCGCCATCCGCTACTACGTGATGGGCGATCGCAGCCTGTCCGACCAGCCGGCGACGGCCGACGAGATCGTGCAGATGGCCGCTCTCGTCGGCGAGGCCATGGACGCCGGGGCGCTCGGCTTCTCGACATCGCGGAGCTTCCTGCACACGACGACCGACGGCACGCCGATCCCTGGCACGTTCGCCCGGACCGATGAGCTGCTGGCCTTTGCCGACGAACTGGCATCGCGAGGTCGGGGAGTGGTCGAGGTCGTGCCCCGAATCGGCGAGCGCGATGGTCCCGAACGCGAGAACTCCGTCGCCGAGCTGGCGTGGATGGAAGAGGTGAGCCTGGCCACCGGCCGGCCAGTGACCTTTGCCATCACGCAAAGCGACCGCCGACCCGGTCTGTGGTCGTGGGTGGCCGAGCATGTGTCGGCGGCGAGGGGCCGCGGCGCCGATCTGCGCCCCCAGACCGCCAGCCGCGGCACCGGCATCCTCTACGGGTTGGGCGGCCGGAGTCCGTGGGACGCGCTGCCGGCGTGGACCGACCTGATGGCGTCACCGGTTCGGGCGCGCCTGGCCTCGTTGGCCGATCCCGCGACTTATCGGAAGCTGGTGGCCGAGGCCGGCCACCCGCAGGACCTCCGGGGGCCTCTCGCGCCGAACGATCCAGCCAAGGTGTATCTCCTCCCGCCCGGCGAGGCCCGATACGACGTGTCCCCGGGCAACAGCCTGGCGGCCGAGGCCGAACGCCGCGGCGGGTCACCAGCCGCGGCGTTCCTCGACTACTCGCGGGAGACGTCGGGGCTCGGACTGCTCTACTTCCCCGTCCTCAATCAGGATCTCGCGGCGGTGGCCGCCATGCTGGTCAACCCGGACATGCTCATCGGCCTCGCCGATGCGGGCGCTCACGTTGCGCTCACGATGGACGCCGGGCAGACCACCTACGTGCTCAGCCACTGGGTGCGCGACGAAGGGCTGTTCGACATCGGCCGGGCGATCTACAAGCTCACGCTCGAAAGCGCGCAACTCTTCGGTCTCGACGGTCGGGGTGTCGTGGCGCCGGGTGCGTTCGCGGACCTCAACGTGATCGACCTCGATGGTCTCCGGCTCGACACCCCCACCATGGTCCACGATCTGCCGCTCGGCGCCGACGGTTGCGCCATCGATTGTGCCGTGGATCGTCAGCACGGTTGGAATATCGGGATCGAGCGCTTCGGC